>JBKJSF010000156.1:0-26409 GCA_046595895.1 Caulobacter sp.
GTGATCACGGTTCCCGCCTATTTCAACGACGCCCAGCGCCAGGCCACCAAGGACGCCGGCAAGATCGCCGGTCTGGAAGTGCTGCGCATCATCAACGAGCCGACCGCTGCGGCCCTGGCCTATGGGCTGGAGAAGCACGAAGGCCAGAAGATCGCCGTCTATGACCTCGGCGGCGGCACCTTCGACGTCTCGATCCTGGAGATCGGCGACGGCGTCTTCGAGGTGAAGTCGACCAACGGCGACACCTTCCTGGGCGGTGAAGACTTCGACATGCGGATCGTCGACTACCTGGCCGACGAGTTCAAAAAGGAAACCAGCACCGACCTGCGCAAGGACAAGCTGGCCCTGCAGCGCCTGAAGGAAGAGGCCGAAAAGGCCAAGAAGGAGCTCTCCAGCGTCACCCAGTACGAGGTGAACCTGCCCTTCATCAGCATGAACGCCTCGGGTCCGCTGCACCTCAACATCAAGATGACCCGCGCCAAGCTGGAAGCCCTCGTCGAGGACCTGGTCGCCAAGACCATCGCCCCCTGCGAACAGGCCCTGAAGGACGCCGGTCTGAAGAAGACCGACATCGACGAGGTTGTCCTGGTCGGCGGCATGACCCGCATGCCCATGGTCATCGAGGCGGTGAAGGCCTTCTTCGGCCGTGAGCCCCCACAAGGGCGTCAACCCGGACGAAGTGGTCGCCCTTGGCGCCGCCGTCCAGGCCGGCGTTCTGCAAGGCGACGTCAAGGACGTGCTGCTGCTCGACGTCACCCCGCTGACGCTTGGCATCGAGACGCTGGGCGGCGTGTTTACCCCGCTGATCGAACGTAACACCACCATCCCGACCAAGAAGAGCCAGACCTTCTCAACCGCCGACGACAATCAGTCGGCCGTGACGATCCGGGTCTTCCAGGGCGAACGGCCGATGGCCACCGACAACAAAATCCTCGGCCAGTTCGACCTGGCCGGCATCCCGCCGGCCCCGCGCGGCGTGCCGCAGATCGAGGTCACCTTCGACATCGACGCCAACGGCATCGTCCACGTCACAGCCAAGGACAAGGCGACCAACAAGGAGCAGGCCATTCGCATCCAGGCGAACGGCGGCCTGTCGGACGCCGACATCGAGAAGATGGTCCAGGAAGCGGAGTCGAACAAAGCCGACGACGACAAGCGCAAGGCCGCTGTCGAGGCCAAGAACCAGGCCGACGCGGTGATCCACTCCTCCGAAAAGGCCCTGGCCGAACACGGCGACAAGGTCGGCACGGAAGAGAAGACCGCCATCGAGACGGCCCTGGCCGATCTGAAAGCGGTCGTCGATGGGGACGACGCCGAAGATATCTCGGCCAAGACCCAGGCGCTGATCCAGGCGTCGATGAAGCTCGGCGAGGCCATGTACAAGGCCCAGCAGGGTGAAACCGCTGAAGGTGGCGATGCCGCCGCCGAGGCCACGGACGAAAGCGTCGTCGACGCCGAGTTCGAGGAAGTGGACGACGACAAGAAGTCGGCGTGACAATGCGCCCCATCGCGCTGGCAACTCAATTTGGGCATATCTCTCTTCGGGGAGCGTCGCCGCCGCCTTCGCGAAAGCACGCAAGAGTCCCGTCCCGCATCGCCGTCTCCCACAAGGAGAATGGGCTTGAAGCGGGACGGGATACTTCCCATCTCAAAACATTGACGCTCGGATAGCTTAAGCCGCCATGCGCGACTACTACGACATCCTTGGCGTGACCCGTGGCGCCGATGACGCGGCGCTGAAGTCAGCCTTCCGCAAGCAGGCCATGGAGCACCATCCTGACCGCAACGGCGGCTGCGAGGACGCCTCCGCCCGGTTCAAGGAAATCAACGAGGCCTATTCGGTCCTCTCCGACGCCCAGAAGCGCGCCGCCTACGACCGCTTCGGCCATGCCGGCGTCAACGGCATGAACGGCGGCGGCCAGCAGGGCTTCCACGACGTCCACGACATCTTCAACGAGGTGTTCGGCGACGCCTTTGGCGAAATGTTCGGCGGCCGGGGTGGCCGTCAGCGCTCCAACGGCCCGGCCCGCGGCGCCGACCTGCGCTACGACATGGAGATCACCCTCGAGCAGGCCTATGCCGGCGCCGAGAAGGAGATCAAGATTCCCTCCTCCATCACCTGCGAGACCTGCGAAGGCAGCGGCGCCAAGCCCGGCACCAGCCCGACGGTCTGCGGCAGCTGCGGCGGGGCGGGCCGGGTGCGGGCCACGCAAGGCTTCTTCTCGATCGAACGCGCCTGCCCCCGCTGCGGCGGCTCGGGCAAGATGATCATGGACCCCTGCAAGGGCTGTCACGGAGCTGGCCAGGTCCGCAAGGAACGCGTCCTCTCCGTCCGGATCCCGGCCGGGGTCGATGACGGCGCGCGCATCCGCCTGGCGGGCGAGGGCGACGCCGGCCAGCGCGGCGGCCCGCGCGGCGACCTCTACATCTTCCTGTCGGTGACGCTGCACGACCTCTTCGAGCGCGATGGGCTGGACCTGCTCTGCACCGTGCCGGTGCCGATGGCGACGGCCGTGCTGGGCGGCGACATCGAGGCCCCCTGCCTGACCGGCGGCGAAAACTGCGACGGCGAATGCCGCATGAAGGTCAAGGTCCCGGAAGGGGTCCAGACCGGCAAGACGGTGCGCCTCAAGGGCCGGGGCATGCCGTCCCTGCGCTCGCGCGAGCGCGGCGATTTGGTGGTCGAGCTGTTCGTCGAGACCCCGACCCAGCTGTCGAACCGTCAGCGCGAACTGATGCGCGAGTTCGCCGATCTGACCGGCGAGGCCCAGCACCCCAAATCCGCCAACTTCGTGGGTAAAGCTAAGCGCTTCTGGTCGAACGTCACCGGCGCCTGACCAGCAGGACTGACCGGGGCCTCAAAAGGGTCTAATTACCCTCCCCTCGTAGTGACTGGCGCGGCCCCAATCCACGCCAAAAGGGGGCCCCTCGCCCCCGAGTGTACGGAGCCGTCCATGCTGCGCGCCAACGCCCTGCTTCGCCCGCTGTTTCTCAGCCTCGTCCTGTTGACCACGGGGGCCGTCGCGGCGTTGTCCGCGCCGCAAGCCGCCTACGCCCAGCGCGCCTGGCGCACGCACAAGGACACCAAATACGGCTACCGCGTCGAATTCCCCGGCGTCCCCAGCCAGAGCCAGGAAACCACCCCAGGCGGCGCGGAGGTCGATATCGCCGCCCTCGAGGCCGGGACCACCGGTAAGTTCATGGTCGTCTCGACCAGCGGCGTCTCCAGCGACGCAAAGGTCGCCCTCGACAACGGCGCGGCCGCCATCCTGTCGTCCAGCAAGGGCGTGGTGATCGGCAAGGCCGACCTGACCGTCGATGGCGCCCCGGCCCGCGACCTGACCCTGCAGCTCAAGGACCAGGGCATCGCCATGCGCATCCGCCTGGTGGTGCAGGGGGACAAGTTCTTCCAGGTAATGGTCGTCGGCTTCATCGACACGCCGCTGGAGGGCTCTGACCGCTTCATCGACAGCTTCCGCCTGCTGCCGCCGGCGGTTCCCGCCACCCCGGCCGCGCCCGGAACCATGGCGCCGGTCGCCGACTGACCCCCCACAATGGGGGATTTCGCGAGGCCTGGACCCGGATAGGGTTCCTGTCCTGGAAGGATCCCCGACATGCGCCCTCTCGTCTGGCTCGCCGCCGTCATTCTGATCGTCAGCGGCGGCCTGGCCGCAGCCCAACAGGGCTGGACCCGCTACAGCTACACCGAAGCCCGCTTCTCGGTGACCATGCCGTCGGCGCCCATCGTCGCCCTGGCCGATGGCGCCGCCCGGCCCACCACCACCTATGTCGCCAACGGCCCTCCCGTCACCATCGTCCTGGCGACCGACCTTGGCCAGGAGGTGGTCGATGTCGCTGTCACCTTCAACGCCGTCGAGGCGGGGCGAAAGGCCGCCGGAGACGCGGTGCTGTCGCGCCGGTACTTCACCTTCCAGGGGGCGGCGACCATGGACCTGGTGTTCCGCACCAAGGACGGCCAGCTGATCGCCGACCGGATCATCTACCGCCAGGGCTGGCTCTATCAGCTGATGGCTGAGCCCGGGGCCGACGGCGTCGTCCCTGGTTGGGGGAAGATGTTCCACGACTCCTTCCGGTTCACCGACTGAGGTCGCGCCGGCGGCGTAGCACCGGCGGCATATGGCCCCTGTCGATTCGCCGCCGAGGCCGCTAGGGTCCCGCCGATGAACGCCCCTATTGCCTCGCCGAGAGGGATTGCGCCGGACGCAACCGGCGCCACCCCCGTCATGGCGCAGTATTTCGAAGCCAAGGCGCGTCAGCCCGACGCCCTGGTGTTCTTCCGCATGGGTGATTTCTACGAGCTGTTTTTCGACGACGCGATCCGGGCTGCCGCCGCCCTGGGCATCAGCCAGACCTTCCGGGGCAACCACAACGGCCAGCCGATCCCGATGGCCGGGGTGCCGGTCCATGCGGCGGAGGCCTACCTCGCCAAGCTGATCCGGTCGGGCTTCAAGGTCGCCGTCTGCGAGCAGATGGAAGACCCGGCCGAGGCCAGGAAGCGGGGCAGCAAGTCCATCGTCCGCCGTGACGTGGTGCGGATCATCACCCCCGGCACCCTGACCGAGGACAGCCTGCTGGACAGCAGGGGCGCCAATCGCCTGGCCGCTATCGCCCTGCGGGCCGGCCAGGCGGCGGTGGCCAGCGTCGAGCTTTCCACCGGGGCGGTCGAGAGCCTGCTGCTGGCCCCCAGCGGTCTGGCGGCGGCGCTGGCGGCGCTCAGCCCCTCCGAAATCCTCGTCCCCGACCGCCTGTTCGCCGACGAACACATCGCCGCCGCCCTCAAGCTGGCCGGTGGGCTGGTGCAGCCGATGGCCCAGGCCCTGGCCGAGCCCTCGGCCAGCGAGGCGCGGGTGAAGCGGCTCTACGGGGTGGACACCCTCGACGGCTTTGGCGGCCTGTCGGGCGCCGAGGTCTCGGCCCTCGGCCTGATCGCCGCCCATCTGGAAGTCACCCAGGCCGGCCGGCTGCCGGCCCTCTCGCCGCCGCGACGGGCCGGAGAGGCCGATGTCATGGCCATCGACCCGGCCACCCGCGCCAGCCTAGAAATCGAAAAGACCACCGGCGGCCAGCGCGACGGCAGCCTGCTGGGGGCCATCGACCGCACCATCACCGCTCCCGGCTCGCGCCTGCTTGCCGAGCGGCTGGCCCGCCCATTGCTCGATCCGGCCCGCATCGAGGCCAGACTCGACGCCGTGCAGTGGTTCCTCGAACGCCGCCAGCTGCGCGAGGACGTCCGCGACCATCTGCGCCGGGCCGGCGACATGGCCCGCGCGCTTTCCAGGCTGGCCCTGGGCCGGGGCGGCCCGCGCGACCTCGGCTGCCTGCGCGATGGCCTCATGGTCGGCGAGACCCTGGCCGGTCTGGCCGGCGGCGATGGGCTCGCCGGTCCGCCGGCCGAGATCGAGGCGGCCCTGGTCGCCATCTCGCCGAGCAACTCCATCGACCTCTCCAGCCTGCTGGCCAGCCTGCAAACCGGGCTCGGTACCGACTTGCCGGCCCAGGCCCGCGACGGCGGCTATGTGGCCGAGGGTATTCGCCCCGAACTCGACCAGGCCCGCGCCCTGCGCGACGACAGCCGCCGGGTTATCGCCGGCCTGGAAACCCGCCTCGCGACCGACAGCGGCGTGCCCCTGAAGATCCGCCACAACGCCGTGCTCGGCTATTTCGTGGAAACCACGGCGAACAAGGCCGACCCGTTGTTCCAGCCGCCGCACAACGCCGTCTTCATCCACCGCCAGACCCTGGCCAACCAGGTGCGGTTCACCACCGTCGAACTGGCCGACCTCGATGCCCGCATCGCCCAGGCCGGTGAACGGGCCCTGGCCATCGAGGTACAGACCTTCGAGGCCTGGCGCGACCAGGCCGCAGCCCTGGCCGAACCCCTGCGCGCCGCCGCCGCTGGCCTGGCCATGCTCGACGTCGCCGCAGGCCTCGCCGAATGGGCCGAAGACGCAGGCGCCTGCCGGCCGGTGGTCGACAAGTCGCTCTGCTTCGATGCCAAGGGCGGCCGCCACCCGGTGGTCGAGGCGGCGGTCAAGCGGGCCGGCGATCCCTTCACCCCCAACGACTGCTGCCTCGACGGCGCGGGCGACAACGGCGCGCGGCTCAGCATCGTCACCGGCCCCAACATGGCCGGTAAATCCACATTCCTGCGCCAGAACGCCCTGCTGGCGGTGCTGGCCCAGTCCGGCAGCTACGTCCCGGCCCAGTCCCTGACCCTCGGCGTCGTTGACCGGTTGTTCAGCCGGGTCGGGGCCGGCGACGACCTGGCCCGCGGCCGCTCGACCTTCATGGCCGAGATGGTCGAGACCGCCGCCATCCTCACGCAAGCCACCCCGCGCAGTTTCGTCATCCTCGACGAGATCGGCCGGGGCACCGCCACCTGGGACGGCCTGGCCATCGCCTGGGCCTGCGCCGAGGCCCTGCACGACACCAACCGCAGCCGGGCCCTGTTCGCCACCCACTACCACGAGCTGGCCACCCTCGAAGGCCGCCTGGCCCACGTCTCCAACCTCAGCCTTCGGGCCAAGGAGTGGAACGGCGACCTCGTCTTCCTGCACGAATGCGGTCCAGGCCCCGCCGACCGCAGCTACGGCGTCCAGGTCGCCAAACTGGCCGGCGTGCCCCCGGCCGTGGTGGTCCGGGCCCGCGAGGTGCTGGAGCGGCTGGAAACCGAGAGCCACAGCCCGGCCCGGCTGGAGGGGTTGCCGCTGTTCGAGATGGCCGCGCCCACGCCGGTCCAGAAATGGGGCCCGAGCCCAGCCGAGGAGGCGCTCAAGGCGCTGGAACCGGACGGCATGAGCCCGCGCGAGGCGTTGGAGGCGCTGTATCGACTGAAGGGCCTGACCTAAAGCTAGGCGACGGCGAGTGGTTGTGTTCTGCTCTTGTTCTCGCCTTGTTGAGCCATCCGATGAGCCAGAACGCCCCCTCAGATGATCGACCCGTGCATCTCTATGAGACCAACAACGGTGATCGTGTTCTGGTCCATGAGACAAGCGCTGGCGTTCGAATCGAACTCCGCTACGACGGCGACGCTCTATGGCTTACCCAGGCCCATATGGCCGACCTCTTCGGCCGGGATGTCTCGGTTATTTCCCGGCATATCGCGAAGATTCTCGAGGAAGGTGAGCTTCCTGAAGAGGGTTTTTTGCAAAAAATGCAAACAACTGCCGGTGGACGACCGGGGGTTCTGTACAGCCTCGATATGATCATCTCGGTCGGCTGACGACGATGGTGGAAGCTGGCGACCTTTTGAACAACCAGCTCAGAGGGCTCAACCGAGTGGTGCTGACCCACGGCGGGAAGGTGAGTCACCCGGATGCCGAGCGGCGGGCCAAGTCGCAGTATCTGATCTTCGACAAACAGCGAAAAGCGGACCGGGTGGCCAAGGCCGACGCCGAGCTTGCCGCCCTCAAAGCCGCCGACAAGGCCCTTCCCAAGACAAGGCGTCCCAAAACCTAGAAGGGGATGATCTGGCGGACGTTTTCAGCGACAGTCGGCCGCAAACTTTCTTGGGGGGTATCCACCGTGTTCAAGTCCTTTCTCGCCGTTGCCGCCGTCACCGCCACCCTGGCATGCGCCTCGCAGGCCCAGGCCGGCCCCGCCCAGGACGCCCTTGGCAAATGCCTTGTCCTGTCCAGCAGCGGGCAGGACCGGCTCGATTTTGTGGTTTTCCTCTATGGCGCCATAAGCGCCCACCCGGCCGCCAAACCCTACAGCCGCATCACCGACACCGACCGCGAGGCGATGTCGCGCAAGGCCGTGAAGCTGATGGAGCGTCTGCTGACTGACGACTGCCGACCGCAGGCGCTGGCCGCGGTGCGCAGCGAGGGCTCCGAAGCCTTGGGCCAAGCCTTCGGCATGCTGGGGGAGGCCGCCATGCAGGAACTGATGAACGACAAGGCCGTCGAGGCGACCTTCTCCAACTTCGGCCGGTACATAGACGAGCAGAAATGGGACGAGCTGCTGACCGAGGGCCAGAAGAAATAACGCCCGCGCCTATGGCGGGGCGCACTGCATTGCGCGCTCCGCTTTCGCAGCGCACATAGAACCCATGCCGCCGCGCCTTCGCCCGACCCGCCTCGAACACGTCGTCGACGGCGAAGCCCTGCGCGCCCGGCTGTCGGCGGCCGCCCTGGATGCGGTTGGTGATGAGCCCGAGCAGCGGCGCCGGGCGCTGGAAATCCTCAAGCAGGCGCTGTTTCGCGGTCGGATGATCGCCAAGGAGCGGCTGGAGAACGGGGCCGGCGGGGTCGAGACCGCACGCCTGCTCTGCGGCGTCACCGACGAGGTGATCACCGCCCTCTACGACTTCACCACCATCCATGTGTTCCGGGCCCGCAACCCGACGCAGGGCGAGCGGCTCTGCCTGCTGGCGGTCGGCGGCTACGGCCGCGCCGTGCTCAGCCCGTTCAGCGATATCGACCTCTTATTCCTGCGGCCGTGGAAACAGACCGCCCACGCCGAGAGCGTCACCGAGTACATGCTCTATGCCCTGTGGGATCTGGGCTTCAAGGTCGGCCATTCCAGCCGCACCATCGACGACTGCATCAAGCTGTCGAAGGAAGACTTCACCATCCGCACCTCCCTGCTGGAGGCGCGCAGGCTGAGTGGCGACGCGGCCCTGGGCATAGACCTGCGCAAGCGGTTCCTGAACGAGGTGATGCGCGGCACCGGCCCCGAATTCGTCGCCGCCAAGCTGAAGGAACGCGACGAGCGCCATGCGCGGGCCGGGGCCAGCCGCTACATGGTCGAGCCCAACGTCAAGGAGGGCAAGGGAGGCCTGCGCGACCTGCACACCCTGATGTGGATCGCCGAATACCTCTATCCGGTCGACCGGCCGACCGACATCTTCCGCCTGCCCCACTTTCACCCCAGGGAAGTCCGCGCCTTCACCCGCGCTTTTGATTTCCTGCATGCGGTACGGGCCCACCTGCATTTCACGACGGGGCGGCCGGAAGAGCGGCTGACCTTCGATGTGCAGCCCGAGCTGGCCCGCCGCATGGGGTATGGCGACCGGGCCGACAATCCGGCCGTCGAGCGCTTTATGCGCCACTACTTTCTCATTGCCCGCGAGGTCGGCGCCCTGACCCGGGCCTTCTCAGCCAAGCTGGAAGCCGAGCATCTCAAGCAGGAGCCCAAGGGCCTGTCGCGCTTCCTGCCCGGCCGCAGCAAGATCAAGCGGCGCGAGCTCGACTACCCCGGCTTCCACGAGGAAAACGGCCGCCTCAACATCGACAACGCCAACGTCTTCGCCCGCGATCCCGTGGACATGATCCGGATGTTCCGCATCGCCGATGTGCTGAACCTCGACCTGCACCCGGACGCCTTCACGGCCGCCACCCGCTCCCTGCCGCTGATCGGATCGAAGCTGCGCCGTGATCCCGATGCGGTGGAGGCCTTCCTCGACATTCTGGCGCGCGGCAAGAAGCCCTACCGGACCTTGACCCTGATGAACGAGGCCGGGGTGCTGGGCCGCTTCCTGCCGGAGTTCGGCCGGGTCGTCGCCCAGATGCAGTTCAACATGTACCACTCCTATACCGTGGACGAGCACACCCTGCGGGCCATCGGCATCATCAACGACATCGAGCACGGCCGGCTGGAGGAGGACCATCCGCTGGCCACCTCGATCATGCCGCTGATCGACGACCGCGAGGCCCTGTTCCTGGCCATGATCCTGCACGACACCGGCAAGGGCGGGGTCGGCGGCCAGGAAAAGGCCGGGGCTCGCGCCGCCCGCCAGGCCTGCGAGCGGCTTGGGGTCGAGCGGGGCAAGATCGAGCTGGTCGCCTGGCTGGTCGAGCATCACCTGGTGATGAGTGATTTCGCCCAGAAGCGCGACGTCGCCGACCCGGCCACCATCGCCGCCTTTGCCCGCATCGTCGAAAACCCCGAACGCATGCGCCTGTTGCTGGTGCTGACCGTCGCCGACATCCGCGCCGTCGGGCCGGGAGTGTGGAACGGCTGGAAGGGCCAGCTGTTGCGGGAGCTCTACGCCGGGGCGGAGGCGGTCTTCCGGGGCGGGCGTTCCAGCGATCCAGCCGCCGCCGCCAAACGCCACCAGGAAGCGGCCGCAGCCGAGGCCCGCGCCGCCCTGGCCGCCGCCCATCCCGGAACGGACGATTGGGCCGCGACCATGGAGGACGCCTACTTCAGCGCCTTCACCACCGCCGAGGTCGCCGAACACGCCGCCCTGGTCCTGCGGGCCGCTGAACAGGGCGGGGCCGCCGCCGGGGCCCGCATCCGCAGCGACCGCAACACCGCCGAGCTGGTCGTCGCCGCCAAGGACCGCCGCGGTCTGTTCGCCGACCTGGCCGCCGCCCTGTCGGGGCTGGGCGGCAACGTGCTGGGGGCGCGGGTGTTCACCTCGCAGTCCGGCCAGGCGCTCGACGTCTTCCAGGTGCAGGACGCCTCCGGCGCCCCCTACGGCGCCGACAACCCTCGCTCCTTGCGCCGCTTGGTCGATGCACTGGAAGCCGCCGGCCGGGGGGAGGGCGCGATTCCGGAAGCCCGCCGCAGCGACCATGGCCGCACCGCCGCCTTCTCCATCGTCCCGACCGTCATGCTCGACAACGAGGCCTCGACCGAGGCCACCGTCGTCGAGGCCTCGGGCCGCGACCGGCCGGGCCTGCTGCATTCGCTCGCCAGGGCCATTTCCGGACAGGGGCTCAGCATCATCTCGGCCCACATCGACAGCTATGGCGAACGCGCCGTCGACGCCTTCTATGTCCAGACCGCCGCCGGCCAGAAGGTCACCGACCCGCGCCGGCAGGCGGCCCTGAAGGAAGACCTGATGGGCGTGCTGGAGGCCGAGGAGGTTGGGGCGGCCGGCAAGGCCAAGCCGAGGCTGCAACGGGCCAGAGCGAGCGTGGGGCGCTGACGCCGGTCCTTGTCCCGCTTGTCGGGAGAAGGTGGCGGCCGCAGGCCGACGGATGAGGGCAGCACCGGCCTCGGCCAGTTGCGCACGTTCTGGCGCCGTCAGCACCGCCGCCAACCTTCCTCGTTCCGCCCTGCCCTCATTCGACCCCTACGGGGCCACCTTCTCCCGACAGGCGGGAGAAGGGATCCGGGTGGCGTGGCCGCCTGCTTCAAATCACCATCATCCCTCCGCTTGACCCCCCGACTCCGCGAGCGCAGAAGCGCGATGTGACGGACGAAAACCAGCATTCCCCGGCCCCTGACGAGCAGACGACGCCCGTGGTCTCGCCGGCGAAGAAGCCGGGCATCATCAGGAATTCCATCGTCTTTTCAGGCCTGACCCTGATCAGCCGATTCATGGGCTTGGCCCGCGATGTGGTGATCAACGCCCAGCTGGGGGCCAGCACCGGGCCCTGGGCCGACGCCTACAACACCGCCCTTTCCTTCCCCAACCTGTTCCGCCGGGTGTTCGCCGAGGGGGCCTTCAGCTCCGCTTTCGTACCGGCCTACAGCAAGACGCTTGCCGGCGAAGGCGGCGAGCGGGCCGACGACATGGCCAGCGACGCGCTGGCCACCCTGGCGGCGATGACCCTGGTCCTGGTCATCGTCGCCCAGTTGGCCATGCCGGCGCTGATGTACCTGATCAACTACGGCTACCGGGACGACGAGCTGAAGTGGAAGGTCACCATTGTCCTGACCCAGATCACCATGCCCTACCTCAGCTGCATGGCGATCGCGGCGCTGTTCTCCGGGGCCCTCAACGCCCGCAACCGCTTCATCCTCTCCGGCGCCGCGCCCATCGTGCTGAATGCGGTGATGCTGGCCGCCGTACTGCCGGCAAAGACGCCGGAACAGGCGGCCTACGCCGCCAGCTTCGCGGTGGTCGTCGCCGGCGTCCTGCAGGCGGGATTGCTGTGGTGGGGCTGCTGGAAGAGCGGGGCCCGGATCAAACCGCGCCTTCCGCGCCTGACGCCGGAGATCAAGCGGCTGATCAAACAGGCGATCCCCGCCGCCATCGCCGCCAGCGTCACCCAGATTAACATTTTCGTCTCCGGCAGCCTGGTCTCCTTGGCCCCCGGCGACGGCCCCCGCACCTGGCTGGCCAACGCTGACCGCCTCTACCAGCTGCCGCTCGGCATGGTCGGGGTGGCCATCGGCATCGCCCTGCTGCCCCGCCTCAGCCAGGCTCTGCAGGCCGGCGACAAGCGGGACGCCCAGGAGACCACCGATCAGGCCGTGGTCTTCGCCCTGGCCATGACCCTGCCGGCTGCGGCGGCTTTGCTGGCCATGCCCTACTTCATGATCGACGCCCTGTTCACCCGCGGCGCCTTCACCACCTTCGACGCAGAGATGACCGCCAAGGCCCTGTTCCACTACGGCTGGGGGGTGCCGGCCTTCGTGCTGGCCCGGGTGATGAACCCGATCTTCTTCGCCCGCGAGGATACGAAGAGTCCGATGCGGTTTGCCCTGATCTCGGTGGCGGTGAACATCGTGCTGGGCGCCATCCTGTTCTTCACCATTGGCTTTGCCGGCATCGCCATCGCCACCTCGGCGGCCAGCTGGATCAACGTCGCCCAGATGTACTGGGCCCTCAAAAGCCGCGGAGAGTGGGAGCTGTCCCCCGCCTCGATCAGCCGCCTGTTGCGAGTGCTCCTCGCCGCCGCAGTCCTAACCGCCATGCTCGGCGTCGCCGCCTACTTCCGCCCGCAGATCCAGGGCGTGTTCGAAAGCCTCGCCGTGATCAGGCTCGGCGCCAAGGAGCTGGCCGTACTGGCCGTCTGCATCGCCATCATCCCGGTCTATCCGGTGCTGGTGGTTCTGACCGGCGGCATGACGGTGGGCGAGATCAAGAGCATCGTGCGCCGGCGCCGCCCTGCCTGACGGGTCTTGCCCCGTCGGCAAGCCTCGCCTATTCCCCGAGCCATGGTCACCTCTCGCCGATGGCGCAGCCTCTGACGTCCTGACGAACCCCACGCGCGGGACGATCCCGCGCGCCGACCGACCTGATCATTCGAGTACGTCCATGACCGACCAGACCCCCGCCCAATACGCCGGCCCGCAACGGGTGCTGTCCGGCGTCCAGCCCAGCGGCGCCCTGCATCTGGGCAACTACCTCGGCGCCCTGGTGAAGTTCGCCCGGCTGCAGCACGAGATCGACACCTTCATCTTCGTCGCCGACATGCACGCCATCACCGTCTGGCAGGACCCGGCCCTGCTGGCGAACCAGACGCGCGAGATCGCCGCCGCCTACCTGGCCGCCGGCCTCGACCCGGCCAAGGCCACCATCTTCCCGCAATCGGCGGTGCCCGAGCACGCCGAACTGGCCTGGGTGTTCAACTGCGTCGCCCGGCTCGGCTGGCTCGACAAGATGACCCAGTTCAAGGAGAAGAGCGGCAAGCACAAGGAGCGCTCGAGCGTCGGCCTCTACACCTATCCGGTGCTGCAGGCCGCCGACATCCTGATCTACAAATCGACCCATGTGCCGGTCGGCGAGGACCAGAAGCAGCACCTCGAACTGGCCCGCAACATCGCCCAGAAGTTCAACCACGACTTCAGCGCGCCCGGCTATTTCCCCCTGCCCGACCCCCTGATCCAGGGGCCTGGCGCGCGGATCATGAGCCTGCGCGACGGCCTGGCCAAGATGAGCAAGTCCGATCCCTCGGACCTGTCGCGCATCAACCTGACCGACGACGCCGACACCATCGCCAGCAAGGTCCGCAAGGCCAAGTCGGACCCCAGCCCGTTGCCGGAAACGGTCGAGGAATTGAAGGACCGCCCCGAGGCCGACAACCTGGTCGGCATCTACGCCGCGCTGTCGGGGACCACCAAGGAAGCGGTGCTCGCCGACTTCGGCGGCCAGGGTTTCGGGGCCTTCAAGCCGGCGCTGGCCGACCTCGCCGTCGCCTCCCTCTCCCCGGTCAGCGACGCCATGCGCCGCTACCTCGCCGATCCGGCCGAGATCGACCGCATCCTCGCCGCCGGGGCCGCAAAAGCCCGTGAAGCGGCCGCCCCGACGGTGGCCGAGGTCAAGAAGATGGTCGGGTTCTGGGGGAGCTGAAGCCAACAGGCGGTTTCACGCGTTGCTGCCGCGATGACCGCTCCTCCTCTCGACGCAATCATTGTTGGCGCCGGCCCGGCCGGACTGACCGCCGCCATCTATCTTGGCCGCTTCAAGCGGCGCATCGCCGTCATCGACTCAGGGATGAGTCGCGCCGCCTGGATCCCGATCACCCACAACCATCCTGGCTGGCCGGACGGCATCAAGGGCACGGACCTGCTGGCCCGCATCCGCGCCCAGGCCGAGAAGTATGGCCCGGACATCCGCGAGGGGACCGTCGAAGCCATCACCCCGGTCGAGGGCGGCTTTGAGGTCACTCTCGGCGGCAAGACCCTGACCGCCGCCAACGTCCTGCTGGCCTGCGGGGTGAAGGACAACG
This sequence comes from Caulobacter sp., assembly GCA_046595895.1. Classification (GTDB taxonomy): domain Bacteria; phylum Pseudomonadota; class Alphaproteobacteria; order Caulobacterales; family Caulobacteraceae; genus Caulobacter. Next base: position 14,373 of record JBKJSF010000156.1, read on the forward strand.
ACCCGCCGCTGCCCGGCGTCGAGCAAGCCATACGAAGAGCCCTGATCCGCATCTGCCCGATCTGCGACGGCTACGAGGTTTCAGGCCTTGAAGTTGGGGTGATCGGCGATGGCGACCTTGGGGCCCGCGAGGCGCTGTTCCTGCTGAACTGGACCGACCGCGTCAGCTTGGTCCACGTCGGACCCGCGGAAGCTCTCTCGACGGTGTCACGGGCTAAGCTGGACAAGGCCGGCGTCACGCTCATCGAGACGGCCTGCCAGAGCGTGGTGTTGGAAAACGACAGCCTCACCGCCCTCTGCTTCGGCCCCGACCACACCGCCCGCTTCGACGCCCTCTACGCAGCGCTCGGCTGCATCGCCCGCTCGGAGCTGGCGGTGCAGGCCGGCGCCAGGCTGGACGAAGAAAACCGCCTGATCGTCGACGATCACCAGCAGACCTCTGTGCCCGGCCTGTTCGCCGCCGGCGACCTGGTGCGCGGCCTCAACCAGATCAGCACGGCCGAGGGTGAGGCCGCCATCGCCGCCACGGCCATTCACAACCGGCTGCGCGGCGAGCGCTAGACGCGCGCGGGAATGATAACCGGCAGGCTCTCGTAACCCTTCACGAAACTGGAGTGCACCCGCCGAGGCTCGCCGACCACCTCGATGCGCGGAAAGCGTTTGAGCACCTCTTCCCAGACGATGCGCAGCTGCAGTTCGGCCAGCCGGTTGCCGACGCAGCGGTGGATGCCGAAGCCGAACGACAGGTGGTGCCGCGGCCGCTCGCGATCGATGATGAAGGCGTTCGGATTGTCGATGACGCTCTCGTCGCGGTTGCCCGAGACGTACCACATGACGACCTTGTCGCCCTTCTTGATCAGCTTGCCGCCGACCTCAGTGTCTTCGACACAGGTCCGCCGCATGTGGGCCAGCGGTGTCTGCCAGCGGATGATCTCCGAGACCATCGACGGGATCAGGGCTGGGTTGGCCCGCAGCTTGTCGTACTCGGCCGGGTTCTGATTGAGCGCCAGCAGGCCGCCGGTGATCGAGTTGCGGGTGGTGTCGTTGCCCCCGACAATCAACAGGATGATGTTACCCAGGTACTCCATGGGCTCCATGTTTTTGGTGCTCTCCCCGTGGCAGAGCATGGAGATCAGATCCGGCTGGGGCTCTGCGTTAATCCGCTCGTTCCACAGCCGGGTGAAGTAATCGAGGCAGCCGAGCAGCTCGAGTTGCCCCTCCTCCTCGGTCTCGACGACGCCCTTGCCGGGGATGGCAGTGGCGACATCCGACCAGCGGGTCAGCTTGCGCCGGTCCTCCCAGGGGAAGTCGAACAGGGTGGCCAGCATCTGGGTGGTCAGCTCGATGCTGATCTTGTCGACCCAGTCGAACTCCTCGCCGATCGGCAGTTCGTCGAGCAGGGCGGCGGCCCGCTGGCGGATCACCGGCTCCAGCTCCATCAGCCGCTGCGGGCTGACCGAGGGGCTGACGGTCTTGCGCTGAACGTCGTGCTTGGGCTGATCCATGGCGATGAACATCGGCAGCATGAAATCAGGGTTGAAGTCGGCCAGGGTGATGCCGCCGAGATGCGCGTCGCTGCTGAAGGCCTGGTGGTTGGTGTCGATGGCGACGATGTCCTCGAACTTCGTCACCGACCAGTAGGGTCCCCACTCGCTTTCGGCCGTGTAGTGGACCGGGTCCTCGCGGCGCAGGCGCTCGAACACCGGCCAGAAGCTGTCGTCTTCGAAGCGGTCCGGCAGGCCGGGGTTGAGCAGCTCCAGCGGGGTGGAGAGGGCGGCGGCGCGGTCTGCGGCCAGCTTGTCGAAGGATCCGTCAGCCATGGAGGCCTCTCTCAAGCGCGGGCGGGGATGACGACGGGAAGGCTGTCATAGCCCTTCACGAAGCTGGAATAGACGCGGGTCGGCTCGCCCACCACATCGATGCGCGGGAAGCGCTTGAGCACCTCCTCCCAGACGATGCGCAGCTGCATTTCCGCCAGCCGATTGCCGACGCAGCGGTGGATGCCGAACCCGAAGCTCAGGTGATGGCGCGGCCGCTCGCGGTCGATGATGAAGGCGTTTGGATCGTCAATCACCGTCTCGTCCCGGTTGCCCGAGACGTACCACATGACCACCTTGTCCCCGGCCTTGATGGTCTTGCCGCCGACCACGGTGTCGGCCACGCAGGTGCGGCGCATATGGGCCAGGGGCGTCTGCCAGCGGATGATCTCCGAGACCATCGAGGGGATCAGCGACGGGTCGGCCCGCAGCTTGTCGTATTCGGCCGGATTCTGGCTGAGGGCCACCAGCCCGCCGGTGATCGAGTTGCGGGTGGTGTCGTTGCCGCCCACGATCAGCAGGATGATGTTTCCGAGATACTCCATCGGATCCATGTTCCGGGTGTGCTCGCCGTGGGCCAGCATCGAGATCAGGTCGTTGTGCGGCGGGGCGTTGACGCGCTCGTTCCAGAGCCGGGTGAAGTAGTCGAGGCATTCCCGCAGCTCAGCCCGGCGCATCTCCTCGCTCTCGACGATGCCGTTGCCGGGCAGGGCGGTGGAGACGTCCGACCAGCGGGTCAGCTTGCGCCGGTCCTCCCAAGGGAAATCGAACAGGGTGGCCAGCATCTGGGTGGTCAGCTCGATGCTGATCCTGTCGACCCAGTTGAACTCCTCGCCGATCGGCAGCTCGTCGAGCAGCTTTGCCGCCCGCTCGCGGATCACCGGCTCCAGCAGCATCAGGCTGGCTGGGCTGACCACCGGGCTGACGGTCTTGCGCTGCACGTCATGCTTGGGAGAATCCATGGCGATGAACATCGGAAGGATGAAGTCGGGCTTGGGATCGCGGATCGAGATGCCGCCCAGATAGGCGTCGGAGCTGAAGGCCTGGTGGTTGGTATCCACCGCGACGATGTCGTCGAACTTCGTGATCGACCAGTAGGCCCCCCACTCGCTCTCTGCCGTGAAATGGACCGGGTCTTCCTGCCGCAGCCGCTCGAACACCGGCCAGAGGGTGTCGTCCTGGAATCGGGCCGGATCGCCGGGGTTCAGCTGGTCCAGGGGGGTCGCCCAGGCCTGGGCGCGCGCCGCCGCCAGTTTGTCGAATGATCCATCCGCCATGACGGCCTCCCTTATCTTGTCATTGTTCACATAGGGCCATGGAAACCACGGTTTGTGAAGCGAGGCTTGCCCCGAAAGCCCGCAGGGGCCATCTGTCGGCGACGACAAGGACCATCCTCATGTTCATCCAGACCGAAGCCACGCCCAACCCGGACGTCTTGAAGTTCCTGCCCGGCCGCGAGGTCCTGGGAACCGGCAGCCGCGAGATCGCCAGCCCGGAGGCGGCCATCGTCTCGCCGCTGGCCACGGCGCTGTTCGCGCTCGGCGATGTGACCCGGGTGTTCCTCGGCCCCGATTTCCTGACCGTGACCCGCAATGACGAGATCGAGTGGGCTCATCTGAAGGCGCCGATCCTGGCCGCCATCATGGACCATTACACCTCCGGCAAGCCGGTGCTGACCCCAAATGCTGGAGGGGCCGACGAAGAGTCCGGGGACGACACCGTCTATGACGAGGACACCCTGCAGATCGTGGCGGAGATCAAGGATCTGCTCGACACCCGCGTCCGCCCGGCTGTGGCCCAGGACGGCGGCGACATCGTCTTCAATCGGTTTGATGTCGAGACCGGCACCGTCTATCTGCACATGCGCGGCGCCTGTTCGGGCTGCCCCTCCTCGGCCGCCACCCTCAAATCCGGCGTGGAGAACATGCTGCGCCACTATGTGCCTGAGGTGATGCGGGTGGAGCAGACCCTCTAGGTTCAGGGTTTATCGGCGGCTATAGCCACACCGACCGTTACCGATGGAGCCCGCCATGTCCTCGCCGTTGCCCGACGCCAGCCTCGACCAGATCTTCCGCGAAGCCCGCACCCGCAACGGCTGGCAGACCGAGCCCCTGCCCGAGACCCTGATCCAGGCGGTCTACGATCTGGCTCGCATGGGCCCGACCAGCGCCAACGCCAGCCCCGCCCGCTTTGTCTTCGCCACCAGCCAGGCGGCCCGAGAAAAGCTGGCCGCCTGCGCCTCGGCCCAGAACGCCCCCAAGATCCGCCAGGCGCCCTGCACGGTGATCCTCGGCCACGACCTGGAATTCATGGACAGCCTGCCGCGGCTGTTCCCGCACAACCCCGGCGCCAAGGACTGGTTTCCCAAGGGCTCCGAGGTCGCTGAGCGCACTGCGTTCAGGAACGGGACGCTGCAGGGGGCCTATCTGATCATCGCCGCGCGCTCTCTGGGCCTCGACTGCGGCCCGATGAGCGGGTTTTCGAACGACAAGGTCGATGAGGCCTTCTTCGCCGGGACCTCGGTGAAATCCAACTTCGTCTGCTCGATCGGCCACGGCACGGACAAGGACCTGTTCCCGCGCAGCCCGCGTCTGAGCTTCAAGGACGCCTGCAGGATCGCCTAGACCCTGAGAACAGGGTCTAGATTCAAACATTTTAGAACATGTCCGGGCGGCCGAACCGCCGACACTTCGGCCTGACATGCTCTAGCGCGGCCGACTCAGCCGACATACCCTCCCTTCAAATCACCGCTCGGGGAGGGGCGTGTCATGAAGCTGCTGGGCAAGATCCTGCTGGGCCTCGTCGCCCTGATCCTCATCGTCGCCATCGTCGGCTGGCTCAGCCTTCGCCGGGGCGAAATCCCCTGGGCGACCCTCGAAGCCAAATACGCCAACGCGGAAAGCCAGTGGGTCGATCTGCCCGGCGGCATCCGCGCTCACTACCGCGACCAGGGCAACCCGGACCGGCCGGTGCTGGTTCTCGTCCACGGCTTCGCCGCCAACCTCGACACCTGGGAGCCCTGGGTCCAGCGACTGGGCAAGGACTACCGCGTCATCAGCCTCGACCTGCCCGGTTTCGGCCTGACCCGTGCCCCCGACGGCTACCTGCTCACCGAAAACGCCTTCGACGAGACGGTCGAGGGCGTCGCCAATCACCTGAAACTCGGCCGCTTCACCCTGGCCGGCAATTCCATGGGCGGCGGCGTCGCCTGGGCCTATGCGCTCAAACATCCTGACCGCCTCGAGGGCCTGGTGCTGGTCGATGCCGCCGGCTTCCCGGAACCAAGCCAGAAGGGCTCGCCCGTCGCCTTCAAGATCCTGCGCAACCCGGTCAGCCGCTTCCTGATCAAGGACCTCGACACCACCCGGGTGACCCGGCAGGGCCTCCGCTCGGCCTTCGAGCCGCAGCCGGATCTGGCCACCGACGCCATGGTCGCCCGCTATGTCGAGCTGAGCCGCGCGCCCGGCCACAAGGATATCATCCTCGGCATGATGGCCAGCCCGACCGGACCCCGCTTCGCCGACAAGGCGCAGCTGGCGACGATCAAGGTCCCGACCCTGATCCTGCACGGCGACACCGACCTGCTGATCAGCCCCGAGGCCGGCCGCAAGTTCGCCGCCGCAATCCCGGGCTCGACCCTGATCATTTACGAGAAGGTCGGCCACGTGCCGATGGAACAGGTCGCCGACAAGTCGGCCGCCGACCTCGACGCCTGGCACAAGGCCAAGGTCAGGGCGGCGCCCAAGCCCTGACCGCTACTTCAACACCCCCTCCAGAAACCCGATGGCCTTGCTCAACACCGTCATCGACTGCTGCGGCGTCCAGCCGTTGTGGGCCATGTCCTTCACTTCCAGATAGTCGACGCTCTTGTTCGCAGCCTTCAGGGCGCCACGCATGATCTTCGACTGGCGGGGATCGACGATGCTGTCCTTGTCGCCGTGGATCAGCAGCACCGGGGCGGTGATCTCGGCGGCGCGGCGGGCCGGCGAGGCGGCGACCAGCCTGGCCCCGTCGCTGGCCGGATCGCCCATCAACAGCTTCCAGTAGGCATAGGCCGGCGAGCTTTCGCCCTCCTGCTCGCGGGTCCAGGCCAGGCTGGCCGGCAGGTCGGCGTCGCCAGCGATGGCGACCACGCCCTTGTAGGCGGCGGGCGTCAGCACTGCCCCCATCAGGGCCGCGTAACCGCCGTAGGAGACCCCCATGATCGCTACCCTGTTCGGATCCACCCGCCCGGTGGCCAGCACGGCGGCCAGGCAGTCCTCGACGTCATGCTGCATCAGATCGCCCCAGCGCTTTCGGCCTGCCTCCATGAAGGCGCGGCCATAGCCCTCGGAGCCCCGGAAGTTGGGCTGCAGCACCAGCCAGCCCTTGGCCGCCAGGGCTTGGGCCCAGTCGTTCCAGCTGTAGATGTCGCGCGATTCCGGCCCGCCGTGCGGCAGGACTACCAGCGGCCGAGGGCCCGTGGCCTGCGGCACGGTCAGGTAGGCGGTCAGGGCCTGGCCGTCGCGGGCGGCGACTTTCAGCACCTCGACGCTGGCCAGCCGTTCAGGGCTGAGCCAGGGCCGGTCGGCGCCCAGCGGCTCCAGCTTCTGGGCCGCCTTGTCGTAGAAGAACCAGGCCCCCGGCTCGCGTGGCCCCTCGGCGCGGAACAGCATGCGGTTGCGGGCCGTATCGAGGCCAACCATCGCCACGTTGCATTGCTTGTCGAGGAAGGCCTCGACGGCCTTGTGGTGGTTCCTCAGGCCCGTCTCGACGAACTCGTAGGTCAGGCGATCCTCGAAGAACTGGACCCCGACCAGGCGTCCGCCCGGGTCGGTGTAGACATCGACGACGTCCCGCTGAAGCTTGTGGACCGCCGGGCCGAACTGCCGGGTCTTGAGGTCGAAGGGCCGCACGGTGGTGGTGGCGTCGCCCTCCAGCAGGGTCGCCACCAGGATGACCCCCGGCGCCGCGCCGACGGCCACCGGCTGGAAGCCGTCCAGCCGGCCGCGCTCGTCGCGCCGCACCTGGCGCAGCAGGCTCCAGCTGGTCTCGCCCGGGGCGCGGGAATAGATCGAGGTCACCGTGCGCCGGGCGTTGATATCGTAGCGCAGCAGCGGCACGCCGTCCTGGCTGAACCAGTCGTAGGTTGCGTCTTCTTCCAGCTCGATCCGTTCCGACGCGCCGGAGTAGACATCGACCATGTAGAGGGCCCAGAGGCCGCGATTGAAGTCCGGCGCCCGCATCAGGATGCGTTTGGGGTCGGCCGGCATGTAATCGATGACCTCCCCGAGGAATGGATTGCCCTTGAAGGCCCGCTTGTCGTCGCTGAGCAGCGGGGTGGAGACCTTGCCGTCCAGCGAGATGGACACCACCCGGCGGGCGATCACCGAGCTGTCGCCTCGCCCGGCCGGCCCGCTGATCGTGATCTTGACCTCCTTCCTCACCCAAACGAGCAGGCGGTCGTTCTTGGCGAAGGCGATCCGCTCGATGTCGACGTCGCCGAGGTCCAGCCGGCGCTGGGTCCGGGCCGGATCGGCGCCGCTGAGCAGGCTGAGGTAAGTGGTCCGCAGCGTGCCCTCGATACGCTCGCCGAGCACGGCGATGTCGCCGCCCGATGGCGACAGGGCGGCATCGAGAATCTCCGGCTCCTTGAGAATTTCATAGAGGCTGGGCGGGCTGGCGGCAGCCTGGGTCATCGCCGGAAGGAAGGGCGTGACCAGGCCGGCTCCGAGCAAACGGCGACGACTGATCATCCCAGGTGCTTGCCGATAAAGTCGAGCACACGGGTCAGATACCTGCGCTCGACGTCTGGTTCCCAACCGCCGTGGCCGGCGCCGGCCAGCTCCACGTATTCGTGCGGCTTGCCCGCCTTGGTCAGCGCCCTGTCCATCAGCCGCCCCTGTTCGACCGGCACAATGCCGTCCTCGTCACCGTGGATGACCAGCACCGGGATGTCGATGGAGCCAGCGTGCAGGGCCGGCGAGGCAGCCCGCAGCATGGCCGCGTCGGCGTCCGGGTGGCCCATGGTTCTGGCCCAGTAGACGTAGGCGGGGGAGTCCGCGCCTTCCTTGCGCTCGTAGTCCATCATCTTCATGAGGTCGGACGGGGCGGCGAAAGCCACGGCGCAGCGATATATCTGTGGCTTGCGCACCGCCCCCATCAGGGCCGCGTAGCCGCCATAGCTGCCGCCGAAGATTGCGATCTTCTTGGGGTCGGCCCAGCCAGCGGCGACGACCTGGGCCACGGCGTCCTCGACGTCCTCCTGCATGCGGTCGTTCCAGCGCTTGCGGCCGGCGTCGGCGAAGGCCAGGCCGAGCCCGCCGGAGCCCCGGAAATTGGGTTGCAGCACCAGCCAGCCGCGCGCCGCCAGGGCCTGCACCCGGGCGTCATAGGCCCAGCTGTCCCGCGACTCCGGCCCGCCATGCGGCATCACCACCATCGGCCGGTTCTTCACCTCGCCTAGCGGCCGGGTCAGATAAGCCCCGATCTCGGCTCCGTCGCGGGTCTTGACCTTCAGGGTCTCCATCGGCCCCAGCCGATCGGCGCTCAGCCAGGGCTGGACCTCGCCCAACTCGTCCAGATGCTTGGCCTTGACGTCATAGAGGATGAAGCCGCCGGGGTGGCGGGGGCCGGAGACATGGATCAGGAAGCGGTTCATCTCCCGGTCGACATCGACCAGGAGCAGGTTGCAGTCGTTGCCAAAGTAACTGTCCAGGCCCTTGAAATGGCCTGCCAGGCCCGGCTGCAGGAAGCTATAAGCCAGCCGGTCGTCGATATAGCTGGCGGCGATGATCCGGCCGGTCGCGTCCTGGAAGACGCCCTCGATCTCCTTGCCCTCAACTCCAGCCACGACCTCCCCTACAGACAGGGTCTTGAGATCGTACTTGCGGATGGAGGTGTACTGTTCGCCGGCCGCGCGGTGGGTGATCAGCATGACGCCGGGTTCCGCCGTGGACCCGACGACATTGAGATCGAGCTTCTTCAGCTCATTGCGGCGCAGTTTGCGAACCAGTTTCCATCTGTCCTCTCCGGGGGCGCGGGCATACATGGTGAAGACGGTCTGGCGTTGGTTGCTGTCCAGCCGCAGCACCGCCAGGCCGTCTTGGGTCAGCCAACCGTCAGTCGCCCGCTCGCCGTACTCAACCGGCGCAGCCAGTCCCGTATTGACGTTGACCTTGAACAGTCCGGGTCGGCCCTGCACCGCGTCCCACCGCTGCATCAGAATGTAGTCAGGTTCCCGCTCGAGGAAGTCGACGACGGTCGCCAGGTTGAACATCTTGGCCTGAACGGTCGGCTCGGCCGCGAAAACGATGGTCGGCTTGCTGCCATCCGCCCCGATGCACATCAGCCGCCGCACCGGGACCGGATAGATCTTGCCGTAGGCCATGAGGCCAGTCGGTTTGCCGTCCGGCGTCTTGTCGAAGTACAGCCAAATCAACAGGCGGTTTTCGTTGGCCCAGCCGATGCCCTCGACGTCATTGTCGCCGATGACTACCTCGTGCGGCGTGGCTTTGGGATCGCTGGACGGCAGGATGTGGATGACGGTGGTGCGTTTGGGCTTTGGCCCGTCCGTCCAGCGTTCGCGCAGCACGGCGAGGCGGCTGCCGTCGGGCGACAGCGAGACACCGGCCATGACGGGCGAGCGGAGGATTTCGTCGAAGCTCGGTGCGGTCGGCGTAGCGGCCTGGGCCAGCGCGGCCTTCGCTGAAGCGGCGGCCGGAGTCGCCAGAAGACCTGCCGCCATCAGGCGACGACGCGAAAGAGACAGCACTGGAAATCCCCCATGAGACACCGGCCAGGCCGACGATCTCCGAAAAAACTAGACGCCTAACCGAAGGCCTTGGCGATGAATCGCATGGCGTCGGTCAGCACCTTCTTCTCATTGTCCTGTGACCAGCCCGAATGCCCCTCGCCGGGCAGTTCGATATGTTCGTAGGTCTTCCCCGCCTTCTTCAGGGCCTTGGCCATGTCGCGCGACTGTTGCGGCGAGACGATGGTGTCCTCGGTCCCGGCGATCATCATCACGGGCACGACGATCTCGTTCACCCGCTGGCGTGGCGAATGGGCCTTGAGCAGGGCCAGCTCGGTCTTGGGATCGCCCATGCTGGCTACCCAGTAGGCGTAGGTGTCGGAATCGGCCCCATCCGCCTTGCGTGAGAAAGTCAGGCTATCGACCAGATCAAAGTCGCCTGCGATGCAGACGGCGCATCGGTAGAGTCTCGGCTGACGCACCACACCCATCATCGCCGCGTAGCCGCCATAGGAGGCGCCCATGATGGCCAGCCGATTCGGGTCGGCCGAACCCAGCTGCAGCACATGGGCGACGGCGTCCTCGACGTCCTCCTGCATGCGGCCACCCCACTGCTTGCGGCCCGCGTCGCCGAAGCTCCTGCCAAAGCCGCCGGAGCCGCGGAACTGGGGCTGCAGCACCATCCAGCCCTTGGCGCACAGCGCCTGGACGGTGACATCCCACTCGTAGTGGTCGCGCACCTCCGGCCCGCCGTGTGGCATGACGATCATCGGTCGGATCTGCGACTCTCCGCGCCAAGTCGCCGCGATCGGGTGCGAGAGGAAGGCGGTGATCCTGGCCCCATCCCGGGTCGCGATGCTGAGAGTCTCCATGCGCGCCAACCGCTCGAGGTTCAGGTGCTCGAACTGGTCGCCGAGCATGTCGAGGTGCTGTACCTTCAGGTTGTAGTAGACGAACTGCCCCGGCTGTCGGGGGCCGTTGACGTGAAAGATCACGTGCTGATGGTCGAGGCTGATGTCGTACAGTCGGACGTTCGCCTCGCCCTTGTAGTACTTGTTCAGCGCCTTGTAGTGCCGGGTCAGGCCGGGGTCATCGAACAGGTAGTCCTGGCGGTCGCGCTTGAATTCCACGGCGACCAGCCGCTCGGCCTCGTCCATGGTCACGCCGGTGATGTCGGCGCCCTCGACGGCCTTCAGCGTCCTGCCCATGGAAAGGCTGCGGATGTCGAACTCCTTGATGGCCGCGAATTCCTCCTTGTCAGCCCGGTGAGCGACGAGCACCACGCCCGGCTGGGGGGTTACTCCGACCACATCGAGGTCGGCGAAGCGCATCAGTTCGTTGCGGCGGGTCTTGCGTATCAGGGCCCACTTCGCTTGCCCCGGGGCCCGGCCGAAGACGCTGAAGGTTGTGCCCCGGTAGTTGGAGTCGAAGCGCAGCACCGGCACGCCGTCCTGAGTGTACCAGGCGTCCGTGGCCTTTTCGCCCAGCTCGACCAGCGCTGCCTCGCCGCTATGGACATCGACGCGATAGAGGCCGTAGCGGTCCTTCGACGACTCCCACTTCTGCATGAGGACGAAGTTATCCTCCTTAGGCAGGCGGTCGATGACCGTGCCTAAGTCGAAATCGCGCTTCACAGCCTTGGGCTGGTTGCCGAACAACACCACTGGCATGGTCCCGTCGGCCCCCACCGAGATCACCCGCCGCGCCGGTATCGGGAAAAAGTACTGGCCAAAGCGGATGCCGAGCGGATTGCCCGCGGCGTCCTTGGTCATCCTGATCCAGATCAGCAGCCGGTTGTCGTTGGCCCACTCAACCTGTTCGACGTCATAGTCGCCGACCCGCACGAAGGCTGGCGGCTTTGACATGTCGGTCGACTGGTAAAGCGCGACATAGGCCGTGCGCCTGTCGATCGTCTTAGGCTCGGTTTTTCCGGACTTCGGGTCGGGAATCTGCTCATGCAGAACCCGAAGCGAGGCTAGGCGCGCACCGTTCGGCGACAGGGCGGTGTCGAGCAGGCCGGCCGGCCGGAACAGCTCGTCCAGGGTGGGAGGCGTCGCGACGGGCGAGGGGCTGGCCGGCGCCTCCGCCGCGATGACCTGTTCGAGACTCAGGGTCGGCAGGATAAACCCGGCGCCGACCATGGCGGTCGCAAGCTGGCGACGTGTAGGCTTCACAGTGAACGCTCCCCCCTGAGAACCGCCGCAAGGTTGCGACCTGCCAGGGCCACGCGTCAAGGCAGCTCAATTCACGAGCGTCAAAAACGCACGGAAGGCCCTCGCCTCCCGCATGCCTAAAGCATGGACGGAATCACCCGGTCCGGCGGCCGGTGGCCGTCCATGAAGGTCTTGATGTTGACGATCACCTTCTCGCCCATGTCGATCCGTCCCTCGACCGTGGCCGAGCCCATGTGCGGCAAGAGCACGACGTTGGGGAGCTTGAGAAGCTTGGGATTGATCGCCGGCTCGTGCTCATAGACGTCCAAGCCGGCC
>JBKJSF010000015.1:0-28267 GCA_046595895.1 Caulobacter sp.
CGACATAGGTGCCGGTGTTGGCTACCATGTCGATCCGCCCGATCTGAAAGGTCGTGCCGTCGTCATAGTTGGCGGCCGACGCCGCGCGGTTCCAGTAATCGCAGATATGCGGGCCGGGCAGGCCTTTGAAGGTGGTCATCCCGTCTTCGATGATATGGCTGAGGTCGATGAGGGCAGCGTTGCGATCCGCCATGCGGCGAGCACTCCTGTTGCGATATGGACTGCCCATCAGTGTGGCGAAGGATCAAGCATCAATCCACCCGATTTGCGGCGTCCGCTTTCGATCCATTGCAGACGTTCGTGAACTCGACGCCACCATTTTGACATTATCAGGTGACTGGCTCACCCTGTCACATCGGATATCGGAGATAGATGTCTCATGCCTAATGCCGCCATCGCCTGGCCGCGCAAGACGCGCGAGTTGATGAACCATCACATGGACTCCACGGTCTGGAATCACTTCGTTTTTCGGGACGACGACGTGGTAATCGTCACCTACGCCAAGTCGGGCACAACTTGGATGCAGCAGATAGTCGGACAGCTAGTTTTCCAGGGTGATGAGGAGATCGCGATGCACGCTATCTCGCCATGGGTCGACCTTCGTGTCCCGCCCGCGACGGAGAAGCTGGCCATGCTCGAAGGACAGACGCACCGACGGATCGTCAAGACCCACTTGCCGGTGGATGCGCTCGTGTTCTCGCCCAAAGCAAAATACATCTACATCGGACGCGACGGCCGCGACGTCTTGTTCTCATTCTACCATCATCATTCCATGGCGAACTCGCTGTGGTATCAGATCATGAATGATACTCCAGGGCGCGTCGGACCACCGATTGATCCGCCCGATCCTGACGTGCGTCGTTACTTTCGCACCTGGCTTTCTCAGGACGGCTCTCCGCTTTGGTCATTCTGGGAAAATATAGGCAGTTGGTGGGCTGCCCGCGATCTGCCAAACGTTAAGTTGGTCCACTTCAACGCGCTTAAAGCGGATCTCCCCGCAGAGATGCGGGCGATTGCTGATTTCCTCGACATTGATGTGCCAGAAGATCTCTGGCCGTTGACCATCGAGCATTGCAGCTTCGGATACATGAAGGCTCATGCCGATAAGGTTGCGCCCTTAGGCGGCACTGTTTTTGAAGGTGGTGCGGGCGACTTCATGAATAAGGGCGTGAACGGTCGCTGGATGGACACGCTTTCTGCAGGCGAAAGCCGGGACTACGAGAAACTAGCAGTTGAAAAGCTGGGCCCGGAATGTGCTCGCTGGCTTTCGACGGGCGCGCTAAGCTGAATTTTTGAAGTTTGACGTGACCCTCGTTTCTCGTCCAGCCACAACAAAGGTCCCTGGTTGATACGAACCGGGGCTTAAGTGGGTGGCAAAAGGCGTCCCCGCGGAGCCGCCAGGGTGCGCGGTCGCCGGTCTGTCCGGATATGGAGCGGGCGTACTCCCTGGGCGTATTTTAGCAGAGCTTTTAGTGAGGTCGCGGCTCGCTGTAGTTCCGCCGCGGGATCCCGATGATCTGCTCTTCCGGAAATCTCGATCGCTTCATCCGTCCGTCCTGTCAGGGGCGGGACTCTAGCTCCGCAGACGAGCCTAGCCGGGTGGCCTGCAAAGTTGCCACCGATTCGGGCCGACTAACGGCCGTCCTGAGGGCTAGTTTTCCCCTCCCGCACGAAGTTTGAACCGGCTCATTGACCGGCGTTCGACCTTGGCCTCATCCTCCGTAAAACACGCTGTATTCGGGGAGTGCGGCCATGGCGCCGAGCGACGACAACACCGGCGACCACGGCGCTGAGCCGGCGGCCGAAACGCCTCGCAAACGCCTCTTCGACAGGGGCAACTTCAGTATGCCCAAGGGGCTCTCCCCCACCGTCGCGGTGGTCGCGGCGGCGATGCTGGCGCTGGGGTTCGGCGGCGGCTATGTGGCTGCCACCACGGGGCTGTTCACCGGCGGCGGCTCTGGCCCCAGCGGGTCGGTGGCGACGGTGGACAAGAACGGGCGGACGCCGGGGGCGCTGGCCTGGAACCTGTTTGGCAAGCCGCGCGGGGCCAATGCGCCGCGGCGGGGGATTCCGAGGCCCGATGGCTTCGCGGTCTGGCGGACGCGGCTGGATACCAGCGCGGCGGAGCCGAAGGCCTGTGTCGAACTTTCCAGGGCGCTCGATGAGGCCAAGAGCTATTCCGACTATGTGCTGGTCTCGCCGGATCTGGGCGGCACGCCGGCGGTCAGCGTCAATCCGAACAACAAGAGCGAGCTGTGCATCGCCGGCATGGGCTTCAACGACCGGCGGGTGACCCTGCTGAAAGGGCTGCCCGGCAAGGGCAATGACAAGCTGGCCTCCAACGCCGACGTCGACTTCACCTTTGGCGAGAAGCCGCCCTATGTCGGGTTTGCCGGCAATGGCGTCATCCTGCCGCGCGAGGACAGCGACGGGGTGGGGATCGAGACTGTCAATGTCAGCCGCCTGGCCATCGAGGTCTGGCGGGTGTCGGACCGAAATCTGGTTCGCAAGTCGATCAGCGCCCCCGATCCGACCGGCGAGGGCGACTATGCCGGGGACTATGGCGACGACAGCCCCGATGACGAGGGCCGCAGGGTCTGGAAGGGCGATGTGGCGGTGCGCGGCGGCCAGGGCGAGCGGGTGACCACCGTCTTCCCGCTGGGCGCGGTGCTGAAGGAGATGAAGGCCGGCGGCTATGTGATCAAGGCGCGGGACGCCTCGGCCGGGGTCAAGCAGGACGGCGAGGGCGAGGGGACCAACCCGGCCCAGGCGCGGCGCTGGATCATGTTCACCGACATGGCGCTGGCCGGATATGACGGGGCCGAGAGCCTGGACGTGGTGGTGCGCAGCCTGCAGTCGGCCAAGACCATGGCCGGGGTGCGGGTCGCCCTGGTGGCCCGCAACGGCGAGGACCTGGCCGAGGCCAAGTCGGACGGCAGCGGCCGGGTGCGGTTCCTGCGTCCGCTGTTGAAGGGCGAGAATGCGCTGAAGCCGAAGATGGTCATGGCCTATGGGCCGCAGGGCGACCTGGCGGTGCTGGATCTGGACCGCTCGCCGGTCGACCTGTCAAAACAGGGGGTGGGCGGCCGCAGCGGACCGGCCCCGGATGAGGATGAGACCGGCGGGCGGATCGCCGGGGCGGATGTCGATGGCTACCTGTACGGCGACCGGGGCATCTATCGGCCGGGCGAGACGGTGCACCTGACCGCCATGATCCGCGACCTGCAGTCGAAGGCCGTGAAGGACCGCAAGGGCGTGATTATCGTCAAGCGGCCGAGCGGTACGGAGTTCAAGCGCTTCGCCTTCGACGGCGCGCCCAAGGGGGCGGTGACCTATGACATCGCCCTGCCCAAGAGCGCCCCGCGCGGGCGGTGGACGGCGACCCTGAGCATCGAGGGGCTGGATGGCGACGCCGGGGCCCTGTCGTTCTCGGTCGAGGATTTCGCGCCGCAACGGCTGGCCGTCGACACCGAGGGCAATGCCAAGGTTCCGGTGACGGCCGGCGAGACGCGCAATGTCGCGGTCACCGCGCGCTTCCTCTATGGCGCGGTGGGGGCGGGCCTGCAGACCCAGGGCGAGGCGCGGCTGGCGGCCGATGCCAACCCCTTCCCGGCCTACAAGGACTTCCGCTGGGGCGACGAGAAGGACGGCTTCCAGGAGAAGTTTCTCGAGCTCGGCTCGTCGGTGACCGACGGCGAGGGCAAGGCGATCCTGGCGATCAACGCATCGGAGGCCGGCGACAGCGTCGTGCCCCTTAAAGTGACCGTCACCGCCTCGGTGTTCGAGCCGGGCGGGCGGCCGGTGCGCGAGAGCCTGTTTCTGAAGGTTCGCACCAAGCCGCTCTACTACGGGGTCAAGATCGATGAGGCTGAAGGCGGCGGGTCCAACCCGAGCGTCGGCATCGACGTCATCGCGGTCAACGCAGGCGGCGCTCGGATCGCGGCGCCGGGCACCACCTACACCCTGATCGCTGAGAACTGGGACTATGACTGGTTCCAGCAGGACGGCCGCTGGCAGTGGCGGCGGACCAGCCGTGACGCGGTGATCACCAAACAGACGATCGCCGTCGGGGCGGGGGCGCCGACCAAGATCGGGCGGCGGCTGGAATGGGGCGACTACCGGCTGGAGATCGAGGGGCCGGACGGGGCCAAGACCCTGATCCGCTTCTCCTCCGGCTGGGGCGGCGCGGCACAGGACGGCGAGGCGCCCGACTTCGTGCGCATCGGCCTGAATACGAAATCGCCCGGCCAGGGCGACACCATCGACCTGACCATCAAGAGCCCCTACGCCGGCGAGGCGCAGGTGGCCGTGGCCACCGACCGGGTCATCGACTTCAAGACCTTTGCGGTCCCGGCCGGGGGCACGACGCTCAAGCTGAAGACCTCGGCCGCCTGGGGTGGCGGGGCCTATGTGCTGGTCAGCGTGGTGCAGCCGCGCGATCCAGTGGCGACGCCTAAGCCGCGCCGGGCGCTGGGGCTCTTGTATGTGCCGCTCGATCCGAAGGCGCGGAAGCTGACTGTGGAGCTGGGCACGCCTGAAAAGCTGAACGCCAAGGCCGACGTCGTGGTGCCGGTGGAAGTGAAGGGGCTGGGCGTCGGCCAGCGGGCCAAGGTCACCGTCGCGGCGGTCGATGAGGGCATCCTGCGGCTGACCAAGTTCGCCAGTCCCGATCCCGCCAAATGGTACTTCGGCAAGCGGGCCCTGACGATCGATTACATGGACGACTATGGTCGTCTGCTCGATCCCAACCTCGGGGCGCCGGCGAACGTCAACTTCGGCGGCGACCAACTGGGCGGCGAGGGGCTGACGGTGACGCCGATCAAGTCGGTGGCCCTGTGGAGCGGCATCGTCGAGACCGACATGTTCGGCAAGGCGAAGGTGACCCTGCCGGCCGCCGACTTCAACGGCGAGCTGCGGATCATGGCCGTGGCCTGGACCGACGAAGCCGTCGGCTCGGCCAGCAAGCCGATGACGGTGCGCGAGCCGGTGGTGGCCGACCTCAACCTGCCCCGGTTCCTCAGCCCCGGCGACAAGCCGGTGGCGACGCTGGAGCTGCACAATGTCGAAGGCAAGGCCGGCGATTACAGCGTCGAGACCAGCGCCACGAATGGCATCGTCATGCAGTTCAAGAAGGTCTTCAGGCTGATACTGGGCCAGCGGATCGCCGAGAAGATACCCTTCCTGGCGCCGGACCGCATCGGCGTCGGCGAAGTCAGCTTCAAGGTGGCCGGGCCGGACTTCAACACGGCCAAGAGCTATCCGATCCAGAGCCGGCTGGGCTGGGGGGCGGTCACCCGCGCCACGACCGAGCAACAGGCGGCCGGCGCGAGCTGGACGCCGGACGTGGCGCTGCTGAGCGGCATGGCGGCGGGGGATGTGACGCTGCAGGTCAGCTACTCGCCGTTCAAGGGTTTCGACCCGGCGGCCATCGCGGCGGCCCTGTCGCGCTATCCTTACGGCTGCACCGAGCAGACGGTGTCTGTGGCCTATCCGCTGCTCTACGCGCGGCAGGTGGCGCCGGACCCGAAGGATCGCAAGTCGAGCGCCGCGCTGAACGAGGCGGTCGGCAAGCTGCTGGATCGCCAGACGCTCGACGGGGCCTTCGGGCTCTGGCGGGTGGGCGATGGCGAGGCGGACGCCTGGCTTGGCGCCTACGCCACCGACTTCCTGGTGGAAGCGAAGGCGCGCGGCGCCCCGGTGCCGGACAACGCCATGGAGCGGGCGCTGTCGGCCATGCGGGCGATCAGCCGGCCGGACGGTTGGGTCTCGGTGGGCTATCGCACCGAGTATCCGGTCTGGTGGGCGCGGAGCGAGGCGGACTCGAAACTGGCCACGGAACGCATGCGGTCGCGGGCTTCGGCCTACGCCCTTTATGTGCTGGCCAAGGCGGGCAAGGGCGACCTGGCGCGGCTGCGCTGGTGGCACGATGTGCAGATGAAGAAGGACGACAACCCGGTGGCCCGGGCGCAGGTGGCGGCGGGCCTTAGCCTGATGGGGGACAAGGCCCGGGCGCGGTCGGCGCTCAAAGGGGCGGTGGCCAAGCTGGGCTACCGTGACGAGCAGGACTGGTACCAGAGCCCGCTGCGCGACATCGCCGCCGTCATCGCCTACGGCTACGAGGCCGGGGAGCCCGGCATGGTGCGCGGCCTGGTCGATCGGCTGGACGGGGTGGTCAAGGACCCCGACGCCCTGAACACCCAGGAGCAGGCTCGCCTGCTGCAGGCCGCCGCGGCCATGATGAAGGCCTCCGGGCCGATCAACATCGAGGCGGTGGGGGTCACCGGGCTGGAATCGGCCGGCGGCGTGCCGCGCTGGGCGGTTGGCAAGCTGGCCGACGCGCGATTCACCAACAAGGGCGGGGCGTTGTGGCGGACGGTGACGGTGCGGGGCACGCCCCTGGTGTCGCCCGGAGCCGGGGCCAGCGGGGTGAGCGTCGACAAGCGGCTGTTCACGATGCAGGGCGGCGGCGTCAACCTTGGGGGGATCACCCAGGGGGATCGGATCATCGTGCTGCTGTCGGGCCGTTCGGCTCAGGGGCGGACCATCGCCCTGGTGGTCGACGATGCGCTGCCGGCCGGGTTCGAGATCGAGACCGTGCTGTCGCCGGAAGACGCCAAGGAGGGGCCGTTCAGGTTCCTCGGCGAGCTGACCGGGGCCGATGTGCAGGAGTCGCGGGACGATCGCTACATCGCGGCGATGGACCTGGAGGGGAACAAGCCGTTCGCCCTGGCCTATGTGGCGCGGGCCGTGACGCCGGGGGACTTCTTCTTCCCGGGGCCGCTGGCGCAGGACATGTATCGTCCGGCGGTGAACGGGCGCGGCGGGGCGAGCCGGGTGATGATCGTCGGGCGCTGACTGTGTCAGGCGTGAGTGGGTTCGCCTCTGGGCTCCCTTCTCCTCTTGTGGGAGAAGGTGGCGCCGTAGGCGTCGGATGAGGGGTCGATGACTCTCAAAGCTGCGTGGGGGTGGCTGATCGCGGGCGCGGATGGGCCGGTGAGCCCCCTCATCCGTCGGCTTCGCCGACACCTTCTCCCGCGGGGGGAGAAGGGCGCCCAGAGGCGAACTCACGTCGTTCCGTGGCTGGTCAGAATCCTGATCGCCCTCGTCGCCCTTCAGGCGGTCCTGCTTACCCTCGACCTCGCCTTCCCGCCGGACATGGGCCGCGCCGAACGCTCCTCCCCGGTCGCCCTTGACCGCAATGGCGGCTGGCTCAGAGCCCTGCCGGTGGAAAACGGCCGCTGGCGGATCCGGGCCGATCTCTCACGCACCGACAAGTCCTTCCAGCGCCGGGTGGTCCGCATCGAGGACCAGCGGTTCTGGCTGCACCCGGGGGTCGATCCGATCTCGCTGACCCGCGCCATCGGCAGCGCGGCGGTGCGGGGCCGGGTCACCAGCGGGGCATCGACCCTGACCATGCAGACGGCGCGGCTGCTGGAGCCACGGCCGCGCAACATCGGCTCCAAGCTGATCGAGATGGTCCGCGCCCTGCAGCTCGAGGCGAGGATGTCCAAGCGCGAGATCCTCGCCCTCTACCTGACCTTGGCCCCCTATGGCGGCAACCTCGAGGGCGTGCGGGCCGCCTCCCTGAGCTACTTCGGCCATGAGCCCGAGAGCCTGACCAATGGCGAGCAGGCGCTGTTGATCGCCCTGCCCCAGGCGCCGGAAGGCCGCCGGCCCGACCGCTATCCCGACGCCGCCCGCCGGGCTCGCGACACGGTGCTGAGTCGGATGATCGGTTCACGGATGATTGCCGAGCCGGCCGCCCTGGAGGCTCAGACCGAGCCCCTGCCCCGCCGCAGCGCCTTCCCGGCCAACGCCTGGCACATCGCCGGCCAGCTGGCCCGCGCCGCGCCGCGCGAGGCGGCCACAGTGCATTCGACCATCGACGCCGGCCTGCAGGCGCGGCTGGAGCCGCTGGCGGCGGCCTACGCGCGGGGCCAGGGACCGGAGGCGACGGCGGCCATCCTGGTGGTCGAGATCGAAGGGCGGGCGGTGCGGGCGGTGGTCGGCTCGGCCGGGCTGGACCGGCCGGGCGGCTGGATCGACATGACCCGAGCGGTGCGCTCGCCGGGCTCGGCCCTGAAGCCTTTCATCTACGCCATGGCCTTCGACGACGGGACGGCGGCGCCGGACACCAAGATCCAGGACGTCGCCACCCGCTTCAAGGACTACCAGCCGGAGAACTTCGACCGCGTGTTCCGGGGCGAGGTGACCGCGTCCGAGGCCCTGGCCCACAGCCTGAATGTCCCGGCCGTGGCGATGATGGAGAAGATCGGGCCGCGCAGTTTCCTGGGAAGGCTGGAGAATGTCGGGGTCGAGCTGGTGCGGCCGGCGAACGGGCGGATGGACCCGGGGCTGGCCATCGCGCTGGGCGGCGAGGGCATCACCCTGCGCGACCTGGCGGTGCTCTATTGCGCGCTCGGCGACGAGGGGCTGGCCAAACCGCTGGCCTTCACGGCGCAGGACGCGAGGCGCAACGAGCGGTCCGGTGGGCGGCGGCTGGTCGGGGCCCGGGCGGCGGGCGATGTGCTGGACATCCTGCGCGACGCGCCGGGGCCCAAGGGTCGCATTCCCAGCGCCCTGACGCGGGGCGGGCCGGGCCTGGCCTTCAAGACCGGCACCTCCTACGGCTTCCGCGACGCCGTGGCGGCCGGGGTGGCCGGCGGCTATGTGATCATCGTCTGGACCGGCCGCGCCGATGGCGGAGCGCGGGGGGGGCTGACCGGGCGGGAGGCGTCGTTGCCGCTGCTGTTCGATGTGGCCGACCTGGTCGGGGGCGACCACAGCGCTCCGCCGGCGATTGCGCCGAAAGCGGCGCCCAGGGCGTTGCAGCGGCTGGAGAAGGTGGATGCCGGGCCTAGGCTGATCTTCCCGCCTGACCGGGCGACGGTGCAGGTCGAGGCCTTCGGGCCGACATCACGCGGGCTGGCGCTGGCGGCCGGCGGCCAGGGGCTAAGCTGGTACATCGACGGAGAGCCGATTGCGGTGGAGCCGGTGAGCGGCAAGCCGATCTGGCGACCGGCGGCGCCGGGCTTCTACGCGGTGAAGGTGATCGACGGGGCGGGGCGTGAGGCGAAGGCGCGGGTGCGGATCAAGGGGGGCTAGCCTTGAAATTCCTTTCTCCCGGCGAGCGGAAGAAGGGACCAAGCAAAAGGGCCGCCCAACCGGACGGCCCTTTCGAATGTCACGAAGAACCCAGACCTACGGGCGACCCGGCGGCTTCTTGGGGGCGGCGATCAGGCCTTCGCGCTGGGCGCGCTTGCGGGCCAGCTTGCGGGCGCGGCGGACCGCTTCGGCCTTTTGGCGGGCGCGCTTTTCCGACGGCTTTTCGTAATGGACGTGGCGCTTCATCTCGCGGAACGAGCCTTCGCGCTGCATCTTCTTCTTCAGGGCCTTAAGCGCCTGGTCGACATTGTTGTCGCGGACGAAAATCTGAACCAGGGGTATCTCTCCTTCGGCTGCCCGCCGCACGCCTGCGCGGCAGGGCGGTCGAAAACAAATATCTGCGGACCCCGGCAGGAAACCCTGTCGGAGCAAGGCGCGCGGGATAGCAGAGGCCAGCGGCCTTGTCCACGGTGCGGCGCCAATCAATGAGTCGGATCAACGGCTTGTCGCCAGCCCGCCACAGCCCGGTATAGAGTGAGCGCCATGACCGCCGCCGCCGAAACTGCCGCCAAAGACCAGGATTGGGCCGCTACGACCGAGAGCACCATCCTCGACGCAGCCCTGCCGCTATGCGTCCACATGGGCTGGACCCGGCCGATGACCCTGGCCGCCGGGCGCAAGGCCGGACTGACGGCCGGCGAGACCGATCTGCTGCTGCCGCACGGCCCGCGCGACCTCGCCGCCCTGCTGTCGCGCCGCCATGACGCGGCCGCGCACGCCGCCCTGCCCGATCCAGCGGCCTTGAAGATTCGCCAGCGCATCCGTGCCGCCGTCGAGGCCCGGCTGGAAGCGGCCGCCGCTGATCGCGAGGCGCTGCGTCGCTGGGCCGGGTATCTCAGCCTGCCGCTCAACCTGCCGCTGGCCCTGCGGCTGGTGTGGGAGAGCGCCGATGGGCTATGGCGCTGGGCCGGGGATACGGCGACCGACGAGAACCACTATTCCAAGCGGGCCATCCTCTCGGCGATTCTGGTCTCGACCCTGGCCATCGATATCAGCTCAGGCCGGGAGGCGGCCCTGGCGTCCCTCGACGCCCGCATCCAGAACGTCATGGACTTCGAGAAGTGGAAGGCCGGCCTGAACCCCGCCGACCTGGCCCGCGAGGTCGCCGGGGCCCTGGCCTCGATCCGCTACGGGCGGCCGTGACGGTCGTTGTGCGGCCGGCGGCGGCCAGTGAGCGGCCGCTGATCGAAGGGCTGATGCAGCTCTATATCCACGACTTTTCCGAGCTCGAACCAGCCGGGTCGGATCGCTTCGACATGAACGCCGACGGCCGGTTCGAGCCCTATCCGCTGGGTCCCTACTGGCGGGACGAAGGCTATTGGCCGCTGCTGATCGAGGTCGATGGCAAACCGGCCGGGTTCGCCCTGGTCAATCGGGACAGCCATCGCGGGGCGATCAACGACCGCAACATGGGCGAGTTCTTCGTGGCCCGGAAATTCCGCAAGGGTGGGGTGGGGAGCGAGGCGCTGCGCCAGGTGTTCGCGATGCATCCAGGGCTGTGGGAAGTCGCCGTCGCCCAGCGCAACGAGACGGCCAAGGCGTTCTGGCCACGGGCGATCCGGGTCTGCGGCGGGCGCGATATCGTCTGCCACGAAGGCGACGGCGATCAGTGGAACGGACCGATCTGGTCGTTCCGCCTCTAGACCGGCCCGCGCATGCGGTTGATGTGGCCCATCTTGCGGCCGGGGACCGTCTCCCGTTTGCCGTAGAGGTGCAGTCGGGAGTCGGCGTCGGCGGCCAGTTTCGCCCAGGTCTCCGCCTCCTCGCCCAGCAGGTTGAGCATCTCCACCCGGGCCAGGGGGGCGGTGGAGCCCAGGGGCCAGCCCGCGACGGCGCGGATGTGCTGTTCGAACTGATCGACGGCGCAGCCGTCCTGGGTCCAGTGGCCGGTGTTGTGGACGCGGGGCGCGATCTCGTTGACCAGCAGGCGGCCGTCGGCCAGTTGGAACAGCTCCACCCCCATGACCCCGACGTAGCCCAGGCCATCCATGATCTGCAGGGCGATGCGTTCGGCCTGGTCGAGAAGCGTCTCGTCGGCCGGAGCCGGCGCCACGGTGCGGCGCAGGACACCGCCCTCGTGGTGGTTTTCGCCGAGCGGGTAGACGGCCGTCTCGCCATCGCGGCCGCGGGCGGCGATCACCGACAGTTCGCGCACGAAGTCGGCGCGGGCCTCGAGGATGGCCGGCTTGCCGCCGATCGTATCGAAGGCCTCGGCCTCGTCGGCCAGCTTTTCGATCCAGATCTGGCCCTTGCCGTCATAGCCCTCGCGGCGGGTTTTGAGGAGGCAGGGATGGCCGAGCGCCTGGGCGGCGGCGGGGATATCAGCGGCGCTGTCGATGGCTGCGAAGGCGACGGTCGGGGCGCCGACAGCGGCCAGGTAGGTCTTCTCGGCAACCCTGTCCTGGGCCACGGCCAGGGCGATGGGGCCGGGGGCGACAAAGGCGCCGAGATCGACCAGAGCATCGATCGTGGCGGCCGGGACGTTTTCGAACTCGTAGGTGATGGCGTCGCAGAGGCGGGCGAAGGCGGCCAGGCTGACCGGCTCGTCATAGGGGGCGACGATGGTTTCGCGCACCACGCGGGAGGCGGGGCTGTCCTCGTCGGGGGTGTAGATGACCACGTCGAGGCCGAGGCGGGCGGCGGCCAGGGCCAGCATCCGGCCCAGCTGCCCCCCTCCGAGGATGCCGATGGTCGATCCGGGCGAGAGAGGAAAAGTCATCAGTCCTCGACGGTCTCAGCGACGGCCTGGGTCTGGCGGTCGCGGTAGGCGGCGAGTCTGTCAGCCAGCGCCTGGTCCGACAGCGCCAGGATCTGGGCGGCCAGCAGGCCGGCGTTCTTGGCCCCGGCGACACCCACCGCCAGGGTCGCCACCGGAATGCCGCCCGGCATCTGGACAATCGACAGCAGGCTATCAAGACCGTTCTGAAGTTTGCTCTCGACCGGCACGCCCAGCACCGGCAGGTCGGTCATCGAGGCGGTCATGCCCGGCAGGTGGGCGGCGCCCCCGGCCCCGGCGATGATCACCTTGAAGCCGGCCGCCTTGGCGCCCTTGGCGAACGCGTAGAGGCGATCGGGGGTGCGGTGGGCGGAGACCACCCTGGCCTCGTAGGCCACACCCAGCGCATCGAGGCTGTCGGCCGCATGTTTCATCGTCGGCCAGTCGGACCGACTGCCCATGATGATCGCCACCGGCGCCGCTGCGCTCATGTCACATCCCCGAATGGAAAGGCGCGAAGTATAGCAGGCCTTGTTGCGCCGCAACCGATGGATCAGAATCATCGTTCGGCTGGGCGAAGGATGATTCTGCCATGAAGATTTCCGGCGCGAGAGCGGAGGCCTTTTCGGCGATCCGTCGGCGCGCCCTGACGGCGGCGGGCGCACAGGCGACCGGCGCCACTTCGCAGGCCGACAAGGCAGGGTTCCTCGGCCTGTCGGAAGCCGAGCTGACCCCCAGCGTGCAGGGCGCGTTGAAGACCCTGCTCGGCGAAATCGACGACCTGCGGGGCGAGGTTGGCCGGCTGAAGGGCCAGCTGTCCGAAATGGAGGGACTGGCCGACCGCGATGTCCTGACTCCGGTCCTGAACCGGCGGGCCTTCATGCGCGAACTGGGCCGTATCTCGACCTTCGCGGCGCGTTACGGGGCCGACGCCTCCCTCGTTTATTTCGATCTCGACGGCTTCAAGAGTGTCAACGACCGCTTCGGCCATGCGGCCGGCGATGCGGCGCTCAAAGCCGTGGCCGAACTGCTGGTGGCCAACGTTCGCGACAGCGACATTGTCGGTCGGCTGGGTGGCGACGAGTTCGGGGTCATCCTGGTGCAGGCCGATCTGGAAACGGCCACGGCCAAGGCCGACAAGCTGGTCAAGGTGATCGAGACCACGCCGGTCCAGTTCGGCGACTGGTCGGCCCCTCTGCACATCACCGCCGGGGTGCGCCAGATCGAGCCGGGGGCCGACCCGGAAGTCGCCCTGGCCGAGGCCGACGCCACCATGTACGTGCGCAAACGCGAGCGGACGGCGGACTGACCCTCCAATCCGCTCATCCCGGCGAATGCCGGGACCCATCCGCCAGAGCATCGGCGGGAGGGGATTGGATCTCTGAACAGCCGTTAGTCAGGCAATAATTCCTGACATCGAGATCACGCGGATGGGTCCCGGCATTCGCCGGGATGAGCGGGTTTGGGGGGGGGCGAAGCTTGGCCGGCCCTACCGCCGGTCGTCCAGCACGACGATGCGGTCGGAAAGTTCGTTCGGATTGGTCGCGCGCGGCGGGACGTGGGCCGCCAGAATGTCTCCGGACCTTTCGATCGCCGCCACGTAGCCGCCGGCCAGGTCGCCACGCTTCAGGCCAGCGACCAGCAGGGCGACAACCTCTTCCCAGACCTGCGGCGGGGCGGCCAGGTAGATGGTCTCGTCGGCGATGACCTCGGCCCGGCGTTCCTCGATGGATGCGAAGATCAGCACGCCGGTGCGGTCCTGGGTCAGGTGCAGGCCGTGGCTGAGGAACTGGTCGAGGGCGGCGCGGCGGACGCGCTCGGTCTTCAAGGGCCCGGGTGTGGCGAAGCGGCGGACGGCGGGAATCAGCATGGCCAGAAGGACCGCCAGGAACACAACCAGCTGCAGGGTGATGTAGGCTGCGACGGCGGCCAGCACGGTGTGGCCGATGGCGAGGTCCTGGCCAACGGTCCAGCCGCCCAGCAGGCCGTGCAGGGCGCGAGGTGTCAGACCCAGCAGCAGGGCGACGGGCGTCAGGGCCAGGGCGACCAGCGCCGCCCAGACGATGGGGACCTCGCGGTAGGCCGAGGCGCGGGGCGCGACGACACAGTAGATCTCGCCGGCTGTGCGGGTTTCGGCGGCCGCCACGGCCTCGGCGATGCGGGTCTGGTCCTGTGGGCTCAGCATGTCACCAGCTCCCCGATGCGCCGCCGCCGCCGAACGAGCCGCCGCCGCCGGAGAAGCCGCCACCGCCCGAAGACCCGCCGCTGCTCCAGCCTCCCCCGCCGCCGCCGCTGAGGCCGCTGAGCAGGATCCAGGGCAGGGCGCCGCCGAGGCCGCCCGATCGCCGGCGACCCCGACCCCGGCCAAGGCGTGTGAGCAGGGTGACAGCGACGATGATCAGGATCGGGATGAGAAAGATCGGGAAGCCGCCGCCGCTCGGGGCCGGCGTCTCGGCGGCCTTGACCCGCATCCGGGCCTCACCGACCGGCAGGGTCAGCTGCTGCACCAGCAGGTCGGTCCCGGCGACGATGCCGCCCTGCATGTCGCCGGCCTTGAACTTGGGCAGGATGGCGCTGTTGATGATGACGCTGGAGAGGGCGTCGGTCAGGAAGGGTTCGAGGCCGTAGCCGACCTCGATGCGCACCGCCCGCTGGTTGGGGGCGACGATCAGGAGAACGCCGTTGTCAGCCTTGGCCTCGCCCAGACCCCAGGCGCGGCCGAGTTTGTAGCCGTAGTCCTCGATCTCCAGCCCGCCGAGGTCCGGCAGGGTGACCACGACCAGCTGCCGGCCGGTGGAAGCCTCAAGGCTTTCCAGCTTCCGGGTCAGGTCCGCTTCGACGGCGGGCGAGATCAGGTTCGCCCTGTCGACGACCCGGCCGCTCAGGGGCGGGAAGACCGGCGGCGCGGCCAGAGCCGGCGCGGCGAAAAGGGCCAGCGCCAGGCCGATCAACCAGCCTTTCAACAGGCGGGACATCGCTCGTTACTGGACCTTCGGCGGCGGCGGCGCGTCGAAGTTGACACTCGGCGCGGTCTGGGCGGCGGCGTTGGCCTGGAACGGCAGGGCGGGCTTCTGGCCGCTGTAGAAGGTGGCCGCCCAGATCGAGGTCGGGAAGGTGCGCAGGGATGTGTTGTAGCTCTGCACCGCCTCATTGTAGTCGGTGCGGGCGACGCTGATGCGGTTCTCGGTGCCCTCCAGCTGGCTCTGCAGGGCCAGGAAGTTGGCGTTGGATTTCAGGTCCGGATACTGCTCCTGGATAACCATCAGCCGGCCGAGCACGCCGCTGAGATTGTCCTGGGCCGCCTGGTATTCGGCGAACTTGGCCGGATCGGTGATGGTCGAGGCGTCGACCTTGACCTGGGTGGCGCTGGCCCGGGCCTGGGTGACGGCGACCAGCACGTCCTTTTCCTGGGCGGCGTAACCCTTCACGGTGGCGACCAGGTTGGGGATCAGCTCGGCGCGGCGCTGGTACTGGTTCTGGACGTTGCCCCAGGAGGCCTTCACCGCCTCGTCCTTGGTCGGAATGGTGTTGATGCCGCAGCCGGCTAGCACGGCGCCCAGCAGCAGGACAGGCAGGACGCGGAACATCGAGGTCATACGGTTCATCGCTTGAAGAGCCTCCCATCGGAGCGCGCGGCGCGCCCATCGTTTTCACAGCCTAGCACCAACGCGCGCCGGCCGCTTGCGCTGCATCAATGCGCGGGCTTGGACGCAAGGCGACCCAGACGGTATGAAGCAAGGCATGGCCGACGGCGAAACATCCAAAGCAAAAGCCCCCCCGACCCGCTTCGGGACCGGCTTCCTGCGCGACATCTGGTATTTCGCGGCCCTGAGCGGCGATGTGAAGCCGGGCGGCATGGCGCGGCACGAAATGCTCGGCGAGCCGGTGCTGGTCGGCCGCGACCGCAAGGGCGCGCTGTTCGCCCTGCGCGATGTCTGCCCGCACCGAGCCGCGCCGCTGTCTGCCGGGCGGATCACCACCGAAGCCGACGGCGAGACCTCCGTCGAATGCCCCTACCACGGCTGGCGCTTCGGCCGCTCGGGGGCCTGCAAGGCGGTGCCGTCACTGACCGCCGACCAGGTTATGGACATCTCCCGCATCCGGGTGCGGCGCTATCCGGTGGCCGAAGCCCAGGGGATGGTCTGGGTCTGGATGGCCTCAGATCCGCGCTTCGACGGCGAGCCGGCCGAGCCGCCGCCGCAGTTTCCGGGCGTGGTCGGTGGGGGGCCGAAGATCATCGACCGCATGGTCTTTGACAGCCATATCGACCATGCCGTCGTCGGGCTGATGGACCCGGCCCACGGCCCCTACGTGCATCAGCAGTGGTGGTGGCGGTCAAAGGGCAGCCAGCACGACAAGGCCAAGAAGTTCGAACCGCGCGAGGCGGGGTTTTCAATGGTGCGGCATGAGCCGTCGAAGAATTCACGCGCCTACGCCATCCTCGGCGGCGAGCCGCTGACCGAGATCACCTTCCGCCTGCCGGGGCTGCGCTGGGAGCATATCACCATCGGGGCGCGGCAGGTGCTGTCGCTGACCTGCCTGACGCCGATCCATGACACGGCCACGCGGATCACCCAGATCCTGTGGTCGGACCACCCGGCTTTTCTCTTCCTGAGGCCGTTCGTGGCGGCCGGGGCGCGGGCCTTCCTGCGGCAGGACGCGGCGATGGTGAACCTGCAGAACGAGGGGCTGAAGTATGACCCCGCCCTGCTGTGGGTCGACGACGCCGACACCCAGGCCAAGTGGTACCAGCAACTGAAGAAGGAATGGACGGCCAGCCGCCTGGCGGAGCGGCCGTTCGAGAACCCGGTGAAGGCCGTGACGCTGAAGTGGCGTAGCTAAGCCCGCTGGCTCCACATTTCCGCGTCCGGCTCGGCGCCGATGAGGGCGAGGCCGGTGGCGATGGAGACGAGTTCGGCGCCCGATTCGAGTTTCTCGACCCCGAAGCGGCGGGCGAAGATGTTGCGCACCGCCGGGACGAAAGACGAGCCACCGGTCAGGAACACCCGGTCGACGCCGGCTTCGGTGAGGCCGGCACGGGTCAGGGCCTCGTCGACGGCGCCTTCGATGGCTTTCAGTTCGGGGGCGATCCAGCTGTCGAAGTCGCTGCGTTTGACGGCCGTCTCCATGCGGATCGAGCCTTCCTCGAACAGGAATGTGGCCTCCTCGTGCGCCGACAGGGCCTCCTTCAGGCGGGAGACCGACTGGTAGAGGCGGTAGCCGTGGTTGTCGTCGAGCATCTCGACGAGACGTTCGATCTTCTCCGGCTCCAGGGCGGTGCGGACCAGGCCGCGGATGTCGCGCATGTCGCGGCTGGCCCGCAGGATGGCGAGCTGTTCCCAACGGGCGAAGGCGGAGAAGTAGCGGTTGGGGATGGGCAGGATGTTGTCGAAGGCCCGGTAGCTGCTGCCCTTGCCGAGGCGGGGCGAGACCAGATGGTCGATGATCCGGTAGTCGAAGGCGTCGCCGGCCACCCCGACGCCGCTGTTGGCCAGGCCCTGCGAGCGGATGCGGCCGTCCTTGCGCTCGAAGCGGACGAGGGAGAAGTCACTGGTGCCGCCGCCGAAGTCGGCGACCAGGACGGTGGCGTCTTCTTTCAGCTGGCGGGCGAAGAAGAAGGCGGCGGCGACCGGCTCGTATGCGTAGCGGATGTCGGTGAAGCCCATCCAGGTAAGGGCGTCCTGGTAGCGGGTCAGGGCCAGCTCCGGATCGGGCCGCAGGCCGGCGAAATTGACCGGCCGGCCGACGATGACCCGTTTTGGCAGGTCGGCGAGCTCGGGGCCGGCGTGGTCGCGCACCTTGTTCAGGAAGGCGAGCAGCAGGTCCTGGAAGGCGAAGCGTTTGCGCAGGATCTCGGTGTCGGTGAACAGGGGGCTGGCGGCGTAGGACTTGAACGACTGGATGAAGCGGGTCTCCAGCGGTTCTTCCAGATAGGTGTCGATGGCCCAGGGACCGGCCTCGACTTCGCGGCCGCTCTCGTCGTGGGCCGGGGCGTGGAAGCTCAACGCCGAGCGGAAGGCGACGATGTCGGCGTCGTCCTTGGGGAAACGGATCAGGCGGGCGTCGCCGTCCGGGGTGGTGATCGAGACGACGGTATTGGTCGTCCCGAAGTCGATGCCGAGGACCGGCTCGTGGATGCGGGGCATGGTGTTTTCCAACGCAGATGCGCCCCCGCCCAGCGGACGGGGGTCATGTCATGTGATGATTTAGGGTGCGCGTCACGGGCGTTGGGCCGCGCCCGGAGCCCGTACGGGCTCCAAACGCAAAGTTGCCCCTTTCCATTCGGAAAGGAGCGGTCACGGCTTCAGGCCTGGCGCAAGATGTCCATGATCATGAAGCCATAGCCCTTACCCTTCCTGCGCCGGCTGGTCGTAGGCCGCCATCATCGCCATGTTGAGGATGCGCGACACCGATGCGCTGAGCGGACAGATCTGCACCGACTTCGACAGCCCCAGCAGCACCGGGCCGATCACCGTCGCCCCGCCGAGGCTCTGGACCAGCTTGGTCGAGATCGAGGCGGAGTGGATGGCGGGCATGACCAGCACATTGGCCGGGCCGGTCAGGCGCATGAAGGGGTAGTTGGCGCGGCGTTCCGGCTCCAGGGCCACGTCCGGCGGCATCTCGCCTTCGTACTCGAAGTCGATGCCGTCCATATCGTCGAGCATGGCGACGGCCTCGCGGACCTTCTCGCTGCGCTCGCCCATCGGGTTGCCGAAGGAGGAGTAGCTCATGAAGGCGACGCGCGGGGTGTAGCCCAGTTTCTTGACCGCCCTGGCCGCCTCGCAGGCAATCTCGACCAGGTCGTCGGCGTCGGGCATCTCGGTGACGTTGGTGTCGGCGATGAACAGCGGCTGGTTCTTGGCCAGCAGGATGGACATGCCCATGATCCGGCCGCCGGGGGCGGGGTCGATCACCCGGGTGACCTCTTCCAGCACCTGGTCGAAGCTGCGGGTGACGCCGGTGACCATGCCGTCGGCGTGGCCGGCGGCCAGCATCGAGGCGGCGAAGCTGTTGCGGTCCTGGTTGATCAGCCGCTGGACGTCGCGCTTGAGGTAGCCCTCGCGCTGCAGCCGGGCGTAGAGGTAGTCGACGTACTCGGGATTGCGGTCCGACAGCCGCGCGTTGACGATCTCGAGATGCACCTCGTTCGGATCGAGACCCGCCAGCAGCATGTTCTCGCGGACCAGTTGCTCGCGGCCGCAGAGGATGGCCTGGCCAAGTCCCTGCTGTTCGAAGGCGTAGGCTGCGCGAATGACCGACGGTTCCTCGCCCTCGGCGAAGACGATGCGCTTCTGGGTCCCCGATTGAACGCCGCCGGAAATCTTCTGCAGGAAGCCGGCGGTGGGGTCGAGGCGGCGAGCCAGGCGGGCGCGATAGGCGTCCATGTCCTCGATCGGCTTGCGGGCGACCCCGGTGTCCATCGCCGCCTGGGCGACGAAGGGCGGGATGTACCAGATCAGCCGCGGATCGAAGGGGGTGGGGATGATGTAGTCGGGGCCGAATTTCAGCTGGCGACCGTGGTAGGCGGCGGCCACCTCGTCGGGCACGTCTTCCCGGGCCAGCATGGCCAGCGCGTTGGCGCAGGCGATCTTCATCTCCAGGTTCACCCGCCGGGCCCGCACATCGAGGGCGCCTCGGAAGATGTAGGGGAAGCCGAGAACGTTGTTGACCTGGTTGGCGTAGTCGCTTCGGCCGGTGCCGACGATGGCGTCGGAGCGGACCTCGGCCACCTCTTCCGGGGTGATCTCGGGGTCGGGGTTCGCCATGGCGAAGATCAGCGGATTGGGCGCCATTGAAGCCACCATCTCCTTGGTCAACGCACCCTTGGCGCTGAGGCCGATGAAGACGTCGGCTCCCTTGATGGCTTCGGCCAGGGTGCGGTGCGGCGTGTCCGTCGCATGGGCGCTCTTCCACTGGTTCATGTCTTCGGTGCGGCCCTGGAAGAGGACGCCCTTGCGGTCGACTGCGATGACGTTGGAGGCCGTCACCCCCATGGCCTTCATGAGCTCCAGGGTGGCGATGCCCGCCGCCCCCGGACCGTTCAGCACCACCTTGACGTCCTTCAGCTGACGGCCGGTGATCTCGCAGGCGTTGATCAGGCCGGCGCAGGTGATGATGGCGGTGCCGTGCTGGTCGTCGTGGAAGACCGGGATGTCGAGCAGCTCCTGCAGCTCGGTCTCGATGCGGAAGCATTCGGGAGACTTGATGTCCTCCAGATTGATGCCGCCGAAGGTGACGCCGATGTTCTTGACCACGGTGATGATCTCGTCGGGGTCCTCGGTGGAGACCTCGATGTCGATGGCGTCGACGTCGGCGAAGCGCTTGAACAGCACGCCCTTGCCTTCCATGACCGGCTTGGAGGCCAGGGCCCCGAGGTTGCCGAGGCCCAGGATGGCCGTGCCGTTGGAGATCACCGCCACCAGGTTGCCCTTGGAGGTGTAGTCGTAGGCCAGCTCCGGATTCTTGGCGATGGCCAGCACCGGCACGGCGACGCCCGGTGAATAGGCGAGGCTGAGGTCCCGCTGGGTGGCCATCGGCTTGGTGGCGGCGATGGCGATCTTCCCCGGCGTCGGAAACTGGTGGAAGGCCAGCGCTTCCTCGTCGGTGAAGGTCTTCTTCTCGGACTCGTTCATTGTCGCCTTCGGGTCGTCAGGCGCCCGCGGGCTTGCGGCAGGCGGCGCCGAATATTCGGAAAGGCGCGCAACCTAACGACCGAGGCTCTCCGGAACAACCGCTGACGGTGGGTCAGCTGCTGCGGGCCTGCTTGCAGGCCCCGCGGGACCGGGCCTTGAGGTCGGCGTTGTCCGGGTTCTGGAGCGACCGGGCCACCACGACAACGCAGCTCTTCGGGTCGGGTACGCTCGCGCCGAGCCAGATCGCCGCGCCAGTCAGCAGAAGCAGCAGGGCGGCGAGCGCCTGCAGACCGACGTGGCGGGTCCGGCGGAGGATCACGCCTCCGCCCTGGCCTTCGCCGCCACCGCCTCGATGGCGTCGATGATCTGGCCCCAGAAGGCCGGCGGTACGTCATGGCCCATGCCGGACATGATCAGCAGTTCGGCGCCGGGGATGTTGTCGGCGGTGTCCTTGCCGCCGGCGACGTTGACCAGGGCGTCGACCTCGCCGTGGATGACCACGGTCGGGACCTTGATCCCCTTGAGCTTTGGGCGGCGGTCCGGCGAGGCCAGCACGGCGGCGTACTGGCGCATGAAGCCGGCCGGCGCGTAGGCGCGCTGGAAGTCGGTGGTCATCCGTTCGCGCAGGGCGGCTTCGTCGATATGGCCGGGTGAGCCGACGATGTGGGCGGTCTTCAGGCCGGCGGCGAGGAAGCCTTCGAGGTCGTCGTTGGGGTTGGGGGCGGGGGTGCTGAGCGCGGCCATAGCTTCCGGCGTGCCGGTCGGCAGCTCGCGGTTGCCGGTGGTCGACATGATCGAAGTCAGGGACAGCACGTGTTCGGGGAAGTCGGCGGCGACCAGCTGGGCGATCATGCCGCCCATCGAGGCGCCGACGATGTGGGCCTGCTTGATGTCCAGGGCGTCGAGGACGCCGACCGCGTCCTCCGACATCTCGCGCAGGGTGTAGGCGACCGGCGGCTGGGCGCCGCTGGCGAAGGCGGTGAAGACGGCGGCCATGTCGGGCAGGCCGGCTTCGTCCATCTTTGAGCTGAGGCCGACATCGCGGTTGTCGAAGCGGATGACCCGGAAGCCGCGCGCCGCCAGCTGGTCGCAGAAGCCCTCCGGCCAGCGAGTCATCTGGGCGCCCAGTCCCATGATCAGCAGCAGGGGATCACCCGCGCCGCGCTCGTCGTACTCGATGCTGATGCCGTTGGCGGAAAGCTGGGCCATGGGGTTTCCTGTTGTCTCGTTGGCCCTACTGTCCGCCGCCGGGGGCTTCACGGTCAATTCCTCACCGCCTCTGCATTGATTTCCCGCCCGCCTGTGCTTTGTTCCCCTTCCGCCTGAAGGAGCCGCCCGTGACCGCATCCCCCGTCCGTCTCGCCATCGCCGGGGCGCTGGGCCGCATGGGGCAGGCGGTGGAGCGCGGCGCCGAGGGCCGTGAGGGCGTCGCCGTGGTCGCCCGCTTCGATCGTCCGGGCACGGAAGGCCCGGGCCTGGTCAGCCAGGCGCAGGCGCTGTCCCAAGCGGAGGTGGTCATCGACTTCACCGTGCCGGAGGCCTCTGTCGCCCTGGCCGAGGCGGCCGCTGGGCGCGGCGGGGTGGCGCTGGTCATCGGCTCGACGGGGCTGTCGCCCGATCAGATCCGCCGCATCGACGAGGCCGCCAGGCGCATCCCCATCGTCCGCTCGGGCAACTACAGCCTGGGGGTCAACATGCTGCTGGGGCTGGTCGCCCAGGCGGCCCGGTCGCTGCCGGACGATTTCGACATCGAGGTCTTCGAGGCCCACCACAGACGCAAGATCGATGCCCCGTCCGGCACCGCCCTGATGCTCGGCGAGGCGGCCGCCAAGGGCCGGAGCGTGGCCCTGGCCGACGCCAGACTGGCCCCGCACGACGGCATCACCGGCCCGCGCAAGGCGGGCGGGATCGGCTTTTCGGTCGTGCGCGGCGGCGGCATTATTGGCGAGCACAGCGTCATCTTCGCCGGCGAGGAGGAGGTCCTGACCCTCTCCCACAGCGCCAGCGACCGGGGCCTGTTCGCGCGCGGCGCCATCGCGGCGGCGGCCTGGGTGGCGGGAAAGCCGCCGGGGCTTTACGACATGCAGGATGTGCTGGGCCTCAAGGGCCCCGCGGGGGAGTAATTCCATGAAGACGCTGACCTTGCTGCTGGCCGCCTCGGCCTGTCTGATCACCGCGCCCGTCGCTGTGGCGCAGATTCCGGGGTCTCGCACCCTGACGGCCCAGGACCTGTTCAGCCTGGAGCAGGCCACCGATCCGCAGGTGCGGCCGGGCGGCAAGCAGGTGGTCTATGTGCGGGCCAGCAACGACATCAACGCCGACCGCGCCCGCCGCTCGATCTGGATCGTCGACGCCGCCACCGGGGCCCAGCAGCCGCTGGTGACCGGGACCGGCAACCACCTGTCGCCCCGCTGGTCGCCGGACGGCAAGCGGCTGGCCTACGTCTCGACCGTCGAGGGCTCGGCGCAGCTGTTCGTGCGCTGGATGGACACCGGGGCGACGGCGAAGATCGCCACCCTGCCCGAGGGGCCGGACAGCATCGCCTGGTCGCCGGACGGCCGCTCGATCGCCTTCCTGATGTTCACCGGCGGCTCGGGCCTGACCCTGACCAGCGGCACGGCGCCAAAGAAGCCGGAGGGGGCGACATGGGCGGAGCCGCTGAAGATCATCGAGGGGCTGCGCTACAAGACCGACGCGGAGGGCATCCTGAAGCCCGGGGCCGGCCAGATTTATGTCGTCTCGGCCGACGGCGGGGCGCCGAGGCAGCTGACCAGCGGGGCCTTCGACAATCAGGGACCGCTGAGCTGGAGCCGGGATGCTTCGAAAATTCTGTTCTCCAGCGCCCGCGAAAGTGGCTGGGAGCACGATCCGGCCCTCGTCGATCTCTATGAGCTGAGCGTCGCCACCGGCGCAGTGAAACGACTGACCGACCGGGTCGGCCCCGACTTCGCCCCGGCCCTGTCACCGGATGGCAGGCTGATCGCCTACCTCGGCTTCGACGACAAGCGATACGCCTACCACGACACCCATCTGTACGTGGCCAATGCCGACGGCTCGAACCCGCGCCGGCTGGCGCCCGACCTCGACCGCTCCATCGACGACTTCCACTGGGCGGCCGACGGCAAGAGCCTGACCTTCCAGTATGTCGACCAGGCGGTGACGCGGCTGGGCCGGGTCGAGCTCGGCGGCAAGGTCACGCCGATGGCGCTCAACCTCGGCGGCGGCGGGCTCGATCGGCCCTACAGCGGCGGGGCGTTCGACATGAACTCGGGGGTCATCGCCTACACCCGCGCGACGACGTCGCGGCCGGCCGACCTCTACATCCAGAACGGCGGCGCATCGTTGCAGGCCACGCGACTGAACGAGGACCTGCTCGGAGCCAAGACCCTGGGAAAGGTCGAGGAACTCACCGTCAAGTCCAGCATCGACGGCCGGCCGGTGCCGGCCTGGCTGGTCTATCCGCCGAACTTCGATCCGGCCAAAAAATACCCGCTGATTCTCGAGATCCACGGCGGGCCGAACACCAGCTACGGTCCCTACTTCGCCACCGACATGCAGCTCTACGCGGCGGCCGGCTACATCGTGCTCTATACCAACCCGCGCGGCTCGACCTCCTACGGGGAAGAGTTCGCCAACCTGATCGACAAGAAGTATCCGGGGCCAGATTACGACGATCTGATCAGCGCCGTCGATGCCGCCATCGCCGCCGGCCATGTCGATGACCGCAACCTGTTTGTCACCGGCGGCTCGGGCGGCGGGGTGCTGACCGCCTGGATCATCGGCAAGACCGACCGCTTCCGCGCCGCCGCCACGCAGAAGCCGGTGATCAACTGGACCACCGAGGCGCTGACCAGCGACATCCCGACGGTCACTGCCGGGTACTGGTTCGCCAAGATGCCGTGGGAGGATCAGAAGTCCTACTGGGACCGCTCGCCGCTCAGCCTGGTCGGCAATGTGAAGACCCCGACCCTGGTCGTGGTCGGCGAGAATGACCACCGCACGCCGGTATCGGAAGCGGCCCAGTACTATCAGGCCCTGCAACTTCGCAAGGTGCCCAGCGCCTTCGTCATCGTGCCGGGGGCCAGCCATGGCGGCATCGCCGCCCGGCCGTCGCAGTCGGGGGCCAAGGCCGGGGCGATCATCGCCTGGTTCGAGAAGTACCGGGTCAAGTAATGTATCCTCCGCCCATCTTCCTGGAAACCGACGAGGCGGCGCTCAGCGCCTTGGTCAAGGCCGCGCCCCTGGCCATGATCTGCATCGTGGCGGACGGGCGACCGGCCGTGGTGCACGCCCCGGTGCGGCTCGACGGCCGACGGCTGCGCTTCCACCTTTCGCGGGCCAATCCGATCGCCAGTGCGCTGGTCGATGGCGCAACCGTGTTGGCGGTGGTTACCGGGCCGCAGGCCTATATCAGTCCGGACTGGTATGGCGTGGACAACCAGGTGCCGACCTGGAACTACCTGTCGGCGCAGATGGAAGGCCCAGCGCGGATTCTTGAGTCCGACGAGGCGGCCCTGCTGCTCGAGGATCTCTCCGACCATTTCGAGACCGAGCTCGCGCCCAAGCCGGTCTGGAGGCGGAGCAAGATGGCCGAAGGGCGGTTCGAGAGCCTGCTGAAGATGATCGTCAGCTATGAGGTGACGGTCGAGCGGTTCGAGGGCGTCAAAAAGCTGGGCCAGAACAAGCGGCCAGAGGTCCGGGCGGCGGTGGCGTCAGCCCTGGAGGACCTCGGCGAGCGGGACATCTCAGGCCTGATGAGGGGCCTCTAGGCGGCGATCCACCCGCCAGGTCCGATGCGGTTCGTACCGCGAGCCCTGCCAGGCCATGGCCGTCACCGTGATGCATTCCGCCTCGATCTCCAGGCAGTTGAAGCTGGGCGCCACGCCGCGTTCGCGGATCGACAGGGTGCCAGCCCCGACGGCATAGGTGCGCTTGTCGCCGAACGGGTAGGCGTTGACGAAGGGGGTATGGATGTGGCCGGTCAGGACCAGATCGGCCCCGGCGACGGCGAAGGCCTCCGCCGCCGTCGCCCCACCCCAGACGTTGCCGGTCATCGGCCCTCCGACCACCTCGACCAGCGGATGGTGGCAACAGACCAGTTTCAGCGCCCCCGGCGGCCCCGAGCGGAGGCGGCCGATGGCCTTGCGCACCTGGGCCGCCGTGATCTGGCCCTTCGACCAGTTGGCGCGGGGCTGCACGCCGCGGGCAGTGTTGACCCCCGCGTAGGCCAGGCCCTCCAGCGGCGGCGGTGACTTGAGGTCGCCCATCCAGCGGTCGAAGCGCTTCCATGGCATCAGCATCCGGTAGGGAATGTTGAAATAGGGGACGTCGTGGTTGCCGGCCGTGACCACGACCTTGGCAGGCAGGGTGTCGATCCAGGCGCGGGCGGCCGCGAATTCCTTTGGCTGGCCCTCGCGGGTCAGGTCGCCCGACAGGATGGCCAGATCGACCGGGTTGTCGGCCAGCCAGCAGGCGGCGCCTGCGACGGCCGCCTCGTTCTCTCCCCCGAAATGGATGTCGGAGGCGTGGAAGAGCCGCAGGCTGCTCAAGCGGCTTCCTCTTCGACCGGCCCTTCAGCGCCGGCATCCTTCGGAGACGGGACCAGGGCCCGAAAGGCGTTGGGCTTGAAGCGGACCAGGGCGGTGCGGCCCAGCCGCACGGATTCGCCGTCGAGGATGGCCGGGATCGGACCGCCGGCCCAGGCATAGGCCTGGCGCACCAGGGTGACGTTGACCGCCGGGTCGGCGCGCCACTGGCCGGCGGCGGCGGCGATGGCCAGACGGAAGACGTCTATCGCGCCCGTCGGATCCAGGGCGGCGGCCTCAAGGCCCGGGGCGTCGCTGTCCACCGCCTTGGAGACCAGGGGGCACATGAAGGTCAGGGCTTCGGATTTGTCCCGCGCGGCCCCGTCGAGGGTGAAGCGCAGCCGTCCGCTGAAAGCCTGGTCGGCGGCACGGCGGGCGCGCTGGATGGCTAGCCAGAACTTGCCGTGGCGGGCCGCCTCCCGGGCCCGGGCCCAGAGGGCCGGCGAGCCGAGGATAGCGGCGACATAGAAGCTGTGTTTTTCGACCATGCCGCCGGAAATAATACGTTCCTCGCCGTCGGTGAGGATGGCCTCCAACGCCTCCGGCCATGTCGTCTGGCCGTAGATGGCGAAGGGCAGCATGTTCATGGTGCCGCCCGGCAGCGGCGCGACCAGCGGCCCATTGGGGCCGGCCGCCTCGGCCACGGCGCGGGCGGTGCCGTCGCCGGCGATGACGATGATCAGATCCGGCTTGGCGTCGATGGCCCGCTGGATGATCTCCGTGAGCTTGCCGCCGGCGCAGGTCTGGACGTTCTTTTCAAAGTCGTAGC
Source organism: Caulobacter sp. (assembly GCA_046595895.1). Lineage (GTDB taxonomy): Bacteria > Pseudomonadota > Alphaproteobacteria > Caulobacterales > Caulobacteraceae > Caulobacter. The sequence continues at coordinate 26,869 of JBKJSF010000015.1, forward strand.
CGTCGAGGATAGCGGTGACCTCCTCGATGGCGTTGGGGCCGACGCTGCCGGACAGCGGATTGGCGATGACCTCAACCTTGCGGATGCCCTCGACGCGTCGAAGGGCCGGCGCCGCAACCGGCTCCGGCGGCGGCGATGTCTTGCGCGCTGGCGCCTTGCCCCCCGCCACGGGTCAGTTCGCCGGCCGCTTGGCGCCCGGTTGGGCGGCGGGTTCGTCGTCGGGTTGGCCATCGCTCGATAGCGAGTCCTGCACGGCGGCGGCGCCCTTCCTGATGGTCGGCACGGCCTCCCGTGCGGCGGTCGACACACCGGCGTCCATCATCGCGCCACCCTCGCGGAAAGAGCCTTCCTTGGCGGCGAGCACCAGCGAGGTCCCGCCGATCAGGGCGACGGCGACCAGGGCCATGGCCAAAAGCGGCGAGCGGCGATGGCGGGCGCGCTCTTCCTTGCGGCCGCGCTCGTAGGCGGCGCGCAGCTCTGCGTCGCTGTGACCCTGCGCGTGGACTTGGCCGTGGCCATCCGTCGGTACGGTGTCGGCGTGGACGTGCGCGTGGGCTGGAGCCCTGCGTTGGAACAGTTTCATGTCGCTCTCCACGATGGCGGATTCGGAAGCAGAACGGAATCCAAGGGCGCGAAGTTCCGGCCCGTTCCACAATGGGAACCCAAGACTGTATAACCGCGTTGGGTCGTACACGGGTGGCGCCGCGAGGCGATCCCTCGCGCTTGCCTTGAGCCACCTTGCCGGAAGAGAGTCCCTTGCGGTTATCGTCATATCTGGTCGTTAGTCTCAGCCTGGTGGGCCTGACCGCCTGCGCCAGCGTGCCGCCGCCGCCTCCGCCGCCGGCCGGGGAACGGATGGCCGCGCCGGCGAGGCCATCCGGGGGCGTCAATCGTCGTCAGTACTTCGACGAGAAGCGCGGCCGTTACTATTATTTCGACAGCCGACGCGGCGCCTATTTCTGGGAAAATGGCGAGCCGCGCGGCTGACACTGATTTCAACGCCCTACGGGGCACGGAGGGGTAGATGACGTTTCGCAACCTGATGATCCTGGGCGTCGCCGGACTAGCGCTGGCGGCCTGCAAGACGACGCCAAAGACCGAGGTCGCCCGCTTCACGCCCTGCGAGGACGTCAACGTGGCCATCTATTTCGGCCCGGCCTCGGCCACCATCGGCCGTGAGGGCAAGGCGGTGCTGCGCGGCGCGGCCAACCAAGCCAAGGGCTGCACCGTCGACCGGGTCGATGTCATGGGCCTGGCCGACGCGGTCGGCTCGCCTGACGCCAACCTCAAGCTTTCCGAACAAAGGGCGGCGGCCGTGACCAAAACCCTGAATGGCTTTGGCCTCAAGGACGTCCGCGTCGCCGCTGCCGGCGAAGGCGGGGCTTTGACCTCATCGGGC
>JBKJSF010000116.1:0-18114 GCA_046595895.1 Caulobacter sp.
GGCGGCGGTCGCCAAACCGCCCCAGCGTCATCCTCATCGCCAGCTCCTCATCCAATCACCAAACAAGGAATCAGACGCCGGGGAGCTCTTCAAGCCAGATGTGTGAATGCCGTAGCCATAAAGGGGAGGAACTGGGTCTAAAGCGCCTCACCCCTGAGCAGTCGCGGCAGATCCCCCACCGCCCCGCCGGCCTCGCGCATGAAGAACCGCCGGGCCGGGGCGATCTGGTTGACCACGGCCAGCCCCAGCCCGCGCACGGCCCGCAGTGGCGCGATGTCGTTGCTGAACAACCGGGTGAAGACGTCGGTGGCCGCCGCCAGCATGGTGTTGTCGAACCGCCGCCAGGCGGCGTAGCGCCCAAGTACGGCTTCGGCCCCAATGTCCTCGCCGACCCGCAGGGCCTCGACCAGCACCTGAGCCAGGGCGGCGGCGTCCTTGAGGCCGAGATTCAGGCCCTGACCGGCGATCGGATGCACTCCATGGGCGGCGTCGCCGAGGATGGCCACGCGGGGCGCAGCCATCTGTTCGGCCAGCGACAGGGCCAGCGGATAGACGAACACCGGCCCGACCACCTTGGGCGCCCCGAGGAACTCGCCGAACCGGCGCTGCATATGGGCATGGACGATCTCGCCCCGGGCCCCGCGCAGGGCCTCGGCCTGGGCGGTCTTTTCGGTCCAGACCAGACTGGCCCGCTGGCCGGTCAGCGGCAGGATGGCGAACGGCCCGCCCGGCAGGAAGTACTCGTGCGCCACGCCCTCATGGTCGCGCTCCAGCGCGACGGTGGCGACGACGCCGGACTGTTTGTAGGGCCAGCCGATGACACCGATGCCGGCCTGTTGGCGGATGATCGAGTTCTTGCCCTCGGCCCCGACCACCAGCGGCGCCTTGAGAACCCGCCCATCGGCCAGGGTGACCAGGGCGGCGGCCGGCGTCACCTGCAGGGAGGCGACCCGGGCCGGAGCCAGCACGGTCAGGCCAGGCGTGCGTTCAACAGTCTTGGCCAGGCCCGCCCGGATGCGGCGGTTCTCCAGCATGTAGCCGAGCGGCTCGCCGCCGGAGATGTCGCCGATCTCGGCCGAGTCGAAGCGCAGGAAGGCCGAGCCCGGCCGGCTGGCGGCGGCCCCGGGGCTGGTCCCGTCGGTGACCAGGATCTGCTCGATCCGCTGGGCGTGCGGCTCCAGTTCGCCGGCGGCCCCCAGCGCCCTCCACTGGCGGAAGCTGGCGTAGGCGAGGGCCGAGGAGCGGCCGTCGAAGGTCGGGGCCAGCTGGGCGTCAAAGGGGGCCGGATCGACGAGGATGGCGGTCAGCCCGGCGCTTGCCAGCGCCAGCCCCAGGGTCACCCCGGCCATACCGGCCCCGGCGATGATGACGTCAGCGTCCATGGGCGTGTCGAAGCCAGTGTCGGTCATGAACGGGATATGGGCCCGGGCGCGCCGGCCGTCCAGAAGGCGCTGCCGACAGCGTTCGCCTTCGCAGGGGGCGAGGCCGTGTCATAGTCGCCGGCCATGTCCGACTCACCTGCCAACTGGTTTTCCATCCCCGCCCACCGGCCGTTTCTCGACGACCTGGCGGCTGGACTGGTGGACGCCCTGCCGGGGCCGGAGGATGTGCCCGGCGCCCTTCTGCTGGTCCCGACCCGGCGGGCCGTGCGGGCGCTGACAGAATCCTTCCTCAAGGCGTCCGGCGGACGGGCCGTGCTGCTGCCGCAGATCCGGGCGCTGGGCGACCTGGACGAGGGCGAGCCGCCGTTCGAGCCGGGGGAGGCGGGGCTGGAACTGGCGCCCGCCATCGACCCGATGCGGCGGCGCTTTGAACTGGCCAGGCTGGTCAATGACGCCTCGCCGGCCGGGCTTGGCGCCTCGCATGCCCTGGAACTGGCCGACGCCCTGGCCGCCTTCCTCGACGCGGCCGCCATCGAGGAGGCGCCGGTGGCCGAGCGGATCGAGGATCTCGTCGACCAGGACCTGGCGCTGCACTGGCAGATCTCGGCCGGGGTGCTGAACCTGACCATTCGGGAGTGGCCAAGGCGGCTGGCGCAGCTCGGGCTGATGGACGTCGCCGACCGGAGGGTGAAGCTGCTCGACCATCTGGCCGCCAGCTGGACGGCCAGCCCGCCGCAAGGGCCAGTGATCGCCGCCGGTTCGACCGGGGCCCAGCCGGCGACGGCGCGGCTACTCAAGGTGATCGCCGGGCTGCCGCGCGGCGCGGTGATCCTGCCCGGCCTGGACGAGGACCTGGCCGACAGCGCCTGGGCCGAGGTCGACGACCAGCATCCGCAGGGGGCGATGAAGCAGCTCCTCAAGCTGGCCGGCGTGCCGCGCGGCGATGTCCGCACCTGGCAGCCGGATACCGACCGGCGCGGGCGCTGGCGGCGGCGGGTGATCAACGAGGCCCTGCGGCCGGCCGAGGCGACCGCCGACTGGCTGGACGTCATCGCCGCGCTGCGGGCGGAAGCCGAGGATGGTGTCGATCCGTTCGAGGAGGGCCTCAAAGGGCTGTCGACGGCCACCGGCGGCGGCGAGGAGGAGACGGCCGAGATCTGCGCATTGCTGCTGCGCGAGACCCTGGAGACGCCCGGCAAGACCTGCGCCCTGATCACCCCGGACCTCGGCCTGGCCCGGCGGGTGTCGGCCAAGCTGGCCCGTTGGGGCGTGGCGGCCGACAGTTCGGCCGGGGTCCCGCTGACCTTGAAGCCGGCCGGCGCCCTGGCGGTGGCCATGGCCGAACTGGTGCTCGATCCGGACAGCCCGGTGGCGCGGTTGCAGATCTTGAAGAGCCCGCTGACCCGGCTGGGGCGCGAGCCTGAGGTGCTGGCGGCGGAGACCGAGGTACTGGAGGAGTACGGGCTGCGGGGGCCGAGACCGCGCACGCCCGAGGCCTTGGCGGCGCGGCTGAAAGCGGTGGACGAAGAACGGCGTGGCAAGGTTGAAGGGCTCGACAGGGCGCTGGCACTGTCGATGAACCTCGACACGGCGGTCGAGCTGACCGGGTCGGCGTTCGCCTCCGGGACCGCCGATGTCGGCGAGGCGGTCGCCGGGCTGACGACAGGGCTGGAGACGGTCTGCGCCGGGGCCGAATTGCTCTGGGCCGGCCCCGAGGGCGAGTGCCTGGCGCGGCTGCTGAGCGGGCTGATCGCGCAGGGCGGCCTGCTGCCCCGGGTGACCCGGCAGGGGTTCGTCACCCTGATGCAACGGATGATCGCCGAGGAGACGGTGCGCGGCGGGGAGGCGGCCCACGCCCGCCTCTCGATCATGGGAACGCTGGAATCGCGGATGACCCGGGCCGACCGGCTGGTGCTGGCGGGCCTGGAGGAGGGGGTCTGGCCGCGCGGGGCGCCCATTGACCCCTTCCTGTCACGAACCATGCGCCGCACCCTGGGCCTGCCAAGCCCGGAGCGGCGGGTCGGCCTGTCGGCCCATGATTTCGCGCAAGCCGCCTGCGCGCCGGAGGTGGTGCTGGTCTCCAGCGCCCGCCGCGAAGGCGCGCCGGCCACCGAGAGCCGCTGGCTGTGGCGCCTGCGGACCCTGGCCAAAGGGGCGGGGCGGGCCCTGCCGACCCGGCCCGAACTGAACCTCTGGGCAAAATCGCTGGACGGCGGCGTCGGCTATTCGCCGATCAAGCGGCCGGCCCCGATTCCGCCGGTGGCCGACCGGCCGACGAAGCTGTCCGTCACCCGTATCGAAACCCTGACGCGCGACCCCTACGCCTTCTGGGCCCGAGACATCCTCAAGCTCTTCCCGCTCAAGCGGCCCGACCAGCTGGTCGAGTCCATGGCCCGGGGCACGGCCATCCACGCCGCCTTCGAGGCCCTGTCGCGAGCCTGGCCGCTGCCCAATCCGGAGGGCTTCTTCGAGATGCAGTATCTCGATGAGTTGAAGGCGGCCGGGCTGACGGCGGCGGCGCTGGCGCGGGAGACGGTGCTGGCCCGGGAGACGGCGCGCTGGGTGGCCGATTTCGAGCGGCGGCGGCGGGCCGATGGCCGCGCCGTGCATGTCGAGGTCGAGGGGACTATGGACTTCCATGTGAATGGCGTCCCCCATTGGCTGACCGCCAAGTCGGACCGCATCGAGATCACCCGCGACGGGATCGGCCATATCCTCGACTATAAGACGGGCTCCTCGCCGAGCCTCAAGCAGATCGACACCGGGTTTTCGCCGCAGCTGACCCTGACCGCGGCCATCCTCGACCACGGCGGCTTCGCCAAGGACAATGGACGACTGAAGGGGACCTGGGGCGATCTCACCTATGTGAAGATCACCGGCCGCGATCCGCCGGGCCTCGAAGAGACGAGGAAATACGCCGGCGACGACAGCGAGCAGGCGGGCATGGCGGCCTTCGAGGGCGCGCGGAACCTGCTGGCCGCCTACCAGAACCCCAAACAGGGCTATCCCAGCCGCACCGCGCCGCAGTTCGTGAAGACCTATGCCGGCGACTACGACCACCTGGCGCGGGTGTTCGAATGGTCGACCGGCGCCGAAGGGGAGGAGGGCGAATGAGCCTGATCCTCGATACGGCCCAGGCACGGGCCGCCGACCCGACCCTCAACGCCTTCGTCACCGCCAATGCGGGGTCCGGCAAGACCAAGACCCTGATCGACCGGGTGGCGCGGCTGCTGCTGGCCGGGGCGCCGCCGTCGGCCATCCTCTGCGTCACCTACACCAAGGCCGCCGCCGCCGAGATGCAGGCGCGCCTGTTCGAGCTGCTGGGCGGCTGGGCGGTGACCCCGGATGCGAAGCTGTCGGAGGCCATGGCCCGGCTGCTGGGGCCAGACAACGACCAGGCCCTGCCCGAGGCGCGGCGGCTGTTCGCCCGGGCGCTGGAGACGCCCGGCGGCCTGAAGATCCAGACCATCCACGCCTTCTGCGAGCAACTCCTGCGGCGGTTTCCGCTGGAGGCGGCGGTCTCGCCCGGCTTCACGGTGATGGACGACGCGGCCGCCGCCCTGGTGGTCCGCGACGCCCGGGCAAGGCTGGCGGGGCTGGCCGGCGGCGAGGACGTGACGGTGTCGGAGGCCTATGCGCGCCTCGCCATCGCCCTCGACTACATGAGCTTCGAGGGGCTGTTCCGGACCTTCGAGGAAAAGCGCGGCGCGATCGCCGACTACCTGGCCTCGGTGGATGGCTACGCGGGCGCGGTGGCTGACGTCTGGCGCCGGTGCGGTTTCCGGGACGGGCCGACCAGCCTGGCCGACGTCGAGGCGCTGGCGGTCGAGGACACCCGTCTGGCCCTTTGGAAGGCGGCGGCCGGGGTGTTGGGCCAGGGGACCAAGACCGACATCGGCAACGCCGAAAAGATGCTGGCCATTGCGCTTGAGCCAACCCTCGCGGGGATGTTGGGCTGTCTGTTCACGCAAGGCGGGGCGGGGACACCGGCCACCTGGGTGGCCAAGACCTCCGGGCTCAAGAGCCACGAGGACCTGCGGGAGTTCCTGCTGGCCGAGCAGGAACGGCTGGCCGAGGCCCGCGACCTGAAGCGAGGGGCGGTCATCGCCGAGGACACGCTGGCCGTGCTGTGCCTGGCCGAACGCTATGCCGAGGCCTACGCCACCGCCAAGGCCGAGCGCGGGGTGCTGGACTTCGCCGACCTGGTGGCCCGGGCCCGGGACCTGGTGGCCCGCTCGCCGGGCGCGCCCTGGGTGCTCTACAAGCTGGACGGCGGCCTTGAGCACATCCTGATCGACGAGGCGCAGGACACGGCGCCGGAACAGTGGGCCATCGCCGAGAGCCTGACCGACGAATTCTTCGCCGGCGCCGGCCGGCCGCGCCCCGCCGGGGCCCCGGAGCGGACGCTGTTCATCGTCGGCGACGAAAAACAGTCGATCTACAGCTTCCAGGGGGCCGATCCCGACCGCCTGCTCAGCGAGACCCGGCGCTACATCGACCTGATCCGCGCCGCCGGCCGGCGGGCGGAAGCCGCGCCGCTGACCACCTCCTATCGCTCGGTGCAGACGGTGCTGGCCTTCGTCGACAGCCTGTTTTCCGATCCGCGCACCCACATCGGCGTGCGCGCGCCGATGGACACGCAGGTCCTCAAACATGAGGCCTCGCGGCTCGAGCAGCCGGGCTGCGTCGATCTCTGGCCCCTCGAAATGGAAGAGCCTGCGGAGGAACGCGGCGCCTGGGACGCGCCGCTGGACGTCGAGAGCGAGGGCAGCGCCAACCGGCGGCTGGCGCGGCGCATCGCCCGGGAGATTCGCGGGCTGGTCGAGCGCGGCGACACCGTGTTCGGCAGGGACGGCAAGGCCCGCCCGGCCGACTATGGCGACATCATCATCCTGGTGCGCCGCCGCCGCGCCCTATTCGAGGACATCATCCGTGAGCTGCGCAAGGCCGGGGCGCCCGTGGCGGGGGCTGACAGACTGGTGCTGTCGGCCCACATCGCCTTCGACGACCTTCTGGCCCTGGCCCGGTTCGTGCAATTTCCGAACGACGATCTCAACCTGGCGGCGCTGCTGAAGAGCCCGCTCTGCGGGATCAGCGACGAGGACCTCTATGCCATCGGCCGGGGCCGCAAGGCCTCGCTGTGGGCGGCTGTGCAGGCCAGCGACCTGCAGGCCCGGGCCTTGCTGGATGAGGCCCTGGCGCTGGCTCCCGGGCGGCCGCCGTTCGAGTTCTACAGCCGCGTGTTGGCCATCAAGGACGCCGCCGGGCGTTCGGGCCGGGCGCGGATGCTGGAGCGGCTGGGCTCGGAAGCCGGCGATGTCATGGACGAGTTCCTGGCCCGCACCCTGGAGGGCGAGCAGCGCGGGGTGCTCGACCTGGAACGGCTGGCGGCGGCGTTCGAGGGGCTGGAGATCTCGGTCAAACGCGAGATGGAGGCCGGCGGCGGTGAAGTGCGGGTGATGACCGCCCACGGGGCCAAGGGGCTGGAGGCGCCGATCGTCTTCCTGCCCGAGACGACGGTGAAGCCCGGCGCGCGCGGCTCGGCCCTGCTGGAGACGGGTGATGGCGGCTTCCTCTGGGCGCCGCGAGCCGCCGAGGACTGCGAAACCAGCGCGGCGGCCCGCCAGCGGCGCAAGGACAGGGACGAGGGCGAGAGCTGGCGGCTTCTCTACGTCGGCCTGACCCGGGCGCGGGATCGCCTGGTCCTGTGCGGCCGGGCCCCGGCGCGGATGAAGGAGGGGAGCGTTCCCGAGGGCTGGTACGGCGCGATGTCGGCGGCCTTCGAGCATTCGGACGTGGCCGGACGGGTGAAGAGCGTCACCGCCGAGGGCGGCTACACCTTCCAGCGGTTCGGCGACGATCCGGCCCCGTTTGCGGGCGAGCGGGCGGCGGGACCGGGGCCGGGGCCGGCTCCGGCGCCGTGGCTCACCATCGAGGCGACCCCTGAGCCGCCGGCCACCGCCTGGGCCTCGCCGTCGCAGGCGGCCAGCCGCGGCCGGCTGCCGGCCCCCTCGCCGTTGAGCCGGCGGGGCGGGCTCGACCGCTTCCGCCGCGGCGATGTCATCCACCGGCTGCTGCAGCTGTTGCCAGACGTGCCGGAGCCTGAGCGCCGGGAGGCGGCGGCGCGGCTTCTGGCCCGCGAACCCGACCTCTCGGACGTCCAGCGGGCGGAGATGATCGCGGCCGCGCTGGGGGTGCTGGAACACCCCGATTTCGCGGAGGTGTTCGGGCCGGGCTCGCGGGCCGAGGTGGCCCTGGCCGGGTCGGCCAAGGCCCTGCCCGAGGCCCTGGCGATCTCCGGACGGGTCGACCGGCTGGTGGTGACGCCGACCCGCGTAACCGTCATCGACTACAAGACCAACCGCCCGGCTCCGGCCGACATCTCAGGGGCCGAGCCGTCCTATGTGGCGCAGCTGGCCATCTACGCCGCGGTGCTGGGCGAGGTGTTCCCGGACCGCGAGGTGCGGGCCGCCCTGGTCTGGACCGATGGCCCCCGGCTGATGCCCGTTCCAGAAAAGATGATGGCCGATGCCCTGGCCGCCTTGCCCGGAGCCCGTTGACCCGGCGCGCGATGCGCCTACATGCTGGACCTGAAAGATCGGCGCCGCCGCGCCGAGACAAGGAGATTTCGATGAGCACCGTCAAGGTCACCGACGAGTCCTTCGAGAAGGACGTGCTGCAGGCTTCCGGGCCCGTGCTGGTGGACTTCTGGGCCGAATGGTGCGGCCCCTGCAAGCAGATCGCGCCGGCGCTCGACCAGATCTCGGAAGAGCTGGCCGACTATGTGACCATCGCCAAGGTCAACATCGAGGAAAGCCCGACGACGCCCTCGCGCTACGGCGTGCGCGGCATCCCGACGATGATGCTGTTCAAGGACGGCCAGATGACCTCGATGAAGGTCGGGGCCATGCCCAAGCAGAAGATCGTCGAATGGCTGGCCGAGGCCGGGGTCAAGGCGGCGGCGTAAAGCCGAGCCTTCACCGGTTGAAATCAGGGCGCCGCCTGCAAGGGCGGCGCCCTTTTTCATGGCCGCCGTTTGCCAAAATCGCCCGCCCGCCGGGGCGTTTGGCAATGTGTCTAGACAATTTACCGGCCTTTTCGGCCTCCGCCGACGACCCGGTCGGAGGTGTTGGTCGCCGCGTAGCCATTTCGACCAACAAACTCCGCCGGTCGACCAACAGACCGACCAACGCCCCGGGCTATATTCTGGCACCCTGAAACCACGCCAAAACCCACAGCCACGGGGGTTTTGTCCCGTTTTTCGCGGCTTCAAAACGCTGCGAGCTTTTTGTGGGTTCGGCGATCGGCGGTATAATGGTCGCCGCTTCGATAGCGCCTTCTAGAAGGGCACTTCCGGCGGCGGCTCGGCCTTGGCAGGCGGCGCGGTCTTTTCCTGGATGACGTCGGCGATGGGATCGCCCTTCGGAGCGGCCTTGGGTAGCGGCGCCGGCTTGCCGCCTGGCGGAGTCCCTCCCGCGGCGATCCCGGCGCCGGTTGGGGTTGCGGGAACAGGCTGCGCGTTGGTTTCGACCTTCGGGCCCGGGGCGGCGACCGGAGGTGGGGCGGTCTCGACGGCCTGGGGATTAAAAGGCACGGCTTCGGGCGGACCGGCGACGGCGGGGCCCGCGGCGACCGGGTGCTGATCCCAGGCTGGCGCGGCGCGACGCAGACTGTCGCTGAGGCCCATCCAGGTTCCGACCACGGCGCAACCGCCGAGGGCGATGAGCACGAGACGCAGGGTGGAAGGCGAGATCCGGTCCATGGCCAGGAGACTATCGGCAGTCGCGCCTGACGAAAAGCCAGGACCGCGCGGCCAGGCCGTTTGATAAATGGACACAATCGTCCATTTTAGTCTTGCCGCCCTGACCAGCCGGCTGTAACGGCAAGCGGGACGCTGTTTTACGCGCCGTCCAGTTTTCAGAACTATCGAGGTCCTTGATGGCGGCTGTCTCCAGGAAAAAACTCCTTCCCATGATTGCGGCCGGGGTGGTCGCGGTCGCCGTCATCGTCGGCGGCGCGGTCTGGTGGCACGGCAAGCAGAGCTTCGAGGGCACCGACAACGCCTTTGTGCAGGCTGATACTGTGCAGGTCAGCCCGCAGGTTTCCGGCTACGTCCTGGAGGTGCTGGTGGCCGACAACCAGCGGGTCGAGGCCGGCCAGGTCATCGCCCGCATCGACCCCGCGACCATCCAGGCCCGCTATGACCAGGCCGTCGCCAATGTCCGCGCCCTGCAGGCCGATGTCTCGGCGGTTGACGACAAGGCGGCCCTCGAACAGGCGATGATCGCCCAGAAGGCGGCCGGGGTGTCGAGCGCCCAGGCCGACGCCGGCCGCATGGCCGTCGATTCCCGCAGGTACGGCGACCTGGCCAAAAAGGGCTGGGTGTCGGAACAGAAGCTCGAGGCTGTGAAGGCGGGTGAAAAGCAGAGCCAGGCGTCGGTCGCCGCCGCCCAGGCCGCCCTGGTCGCCGAACAGCGCGCCGCCCAGGGGCTGGGCTCGGCCCGCGCCCAGAAGGTCGCCCAGGTACAGGCCGCGGAGGCCCAGGTGCGGCAGGCCCGGCTGGACCTGGAACGCACCGTGATCCGGGCGCCCGTGGCCGGGGTCATCGGGGCCCGCTCGGTGCGGATCGGCCAGCTTGTTCAGCCGGGCCAGACGATGATGGTCGTGGTGCCGCTTGGCGAAACCTTCGTGGTCGCCAACTTCAAGGAAACCCAGCTGTCGCGCCTGCGCATCGGCCAGCCGGTCGAGATCAAGGCCGACGCCCTCGGAAAACAGGTCATCAAGGGCCGCATCGACAGCTTCTCCCCCGCCACCGGGGCCGAGTTCGCCTTGATCCCGGTCGAGAACGCGGTCGGCAACTTCACCAAGATCGCCCAGCGGGTTCCGGTGCGCATTGTCGTCGACAAGGGGCAGGCGGTCAGCGGGGCGTTGCGGCCGGGGCTGTCGCTGGAGGTGAAGGTCGATGTGCGGGTGAAATCCGGCGCCAGCTTCGCCGAGTCGGGCGTTGCGCCATCGCGGGTAGCGGTCAGTGAAGGCGACGTCCGGCCGTGACCGACGTCACCGTCGCCCAGACTCCGACCACGGCGTCCGGCCAGGTCGACTGGACCAGACTGTTCATCGGCTTTGGCGGAATGGCCATTGGCCAGTTCATGGCCATCCTCGATATCCAGATCGTTGCCGCCAGCCTGCCCCAGATCCAGGCCGGGGTCGGGGCGAGCGCCGACCAGGTCAGCTGGATTCAGACCGCCTACCTCATTCCCGAGGTGGTGATGATCCCCTTGTCAGCCTACCTGTCCCGCCTGTGGGGCACCCGGCTGGTGTTCATGACCAGCTGCGCCGGCTTCATCGTGATGAGCGTCATCGCCGGGCTGTCGACCAGCATCGAGTTCATGATCGTCGCCCGGGCCCTGCAGGGGTTCGTCGGCGGGGCCATGGTGCCGACGGTGTTCGCCACCGCCTTCACCGCCTTTCCGCCGGAGAAGCGGATCATGGCCAATGTCGCCACCGGCATGATCGTCACCCTCGCCCCGACCGTCGGGCCGATCTTCGGCGGCCATCTGACCGAGTGGCTGAGCTGGCGCTGGCTGTTCTTCATCAACGTCGGTCCGGGGCTGCTCAGCCTGTTCCTGGTCGGCCGCTACGCCAACTTCGACAGGGGCGACAAGAGCCTGTCCACCGGCTTCGACTGGTTCGGCCTGGCCGCCATGGCCACCTTCCTGATGAGCCTGCAGTACGTCGTCGAAGAGGGAGCAAAAGAAAGTTGGTTCGAGGACGGGATGATCCTTTGGTTGACCGTCCTCTGCGTCATCACCGGCGTCACCTTCATCTGGCGAACCTTGAGTTACCGCCAGCCGCTGATCCAGTTGCGCGCCTTCAAGGACCGCAACTTCAGCCTCGGCATCCTGATGACGGCGGTCTCGGGGGCCGCTCTCTACGGCGGCACCTTCCTGATGCCGCTTTATCTTGGTCGGGTGCGGCAGTTCTCGGCGGCTGAGGTCGGGACCACCATGCTGGTCAGCGGCATCTGCATGTTCTTCACCGGGCCGCTGGTCGGCAAGCTGGCGCGGACCATCGACCCGCGCGTCCCGATGTTCATCGGCTTTTCCATGGTCGCATGGGGCATGTGGCTGGGCCACGACATCAGCGGCGATTGGGGTTTCTGGGAGTTCGCCGCGCTGCAGGCCTTTCGCGGCTGCGGCGTGATGATCGCCATGATCGCCACCAGCCAGCTGACCATGTCGACCCTCGCGCCGGCCATGATCAAGGATGCCTCCGGCATCATGAACCTGTCGCGCAACACCGCCGGGGCCATCTCCATGGCCTATCTGTCGACCACCCTGACCACCCAGACGGCGGTCCACGTGAACGCCCTCAGCTCGAGGGTGACCATCGCCTCGGTCGAGGCCCAGGCGATGATCGCCGGCCTGACCGAACGGATGGCGGCCAAGGGGGTCTCCGACCCGGCCGGGGCGGCCCGCAAGGCCTTCGCCTACATGCTCAACAAGGACGCGACGATCCTGGCGTTCGGCGACGGCTTCACCGTGCTGGCCATCGCCGGGGCGGCAGCCGCCGTCCTCGCCCTGTTGGCCAGACCCGCCAAGGCCCCACCCACAGCAGCCGCGCTCGAAGCGGCCGCGGAAGTGCATTAACGAGCAAGATGGCGACATGCCCAGACTGACCGGACAGATCGACCTTTCGAAGACCGAGGCCATCCTCGACGCCGCGTCCGAGGTGCTGGCCGAGCGCGGGCTGGCCGCGCCGATCGAGGAGATCGCCCGCCGCGCCGGGGTGTCGAAACAGACCATCTACAACCGCTATGGCGGCAAGACCGAGCTGATCCGCGCCCTGGTCGAAAAGCGGGTCGACAGCATCACCTCCCCCTTGCGCCTCCCCGGGGCCGAGGAGCATCCCGAAGAGACCCTGACCGCCTATGCCCGCAGCCTGCTGCATGTCATCGAGCGCGGTGGCTACAGCCTGATGCGGCTGACCATCCAGAGCGCCGGCGAACTGCCGGAACTGGCCCGGGAGGTCTATGCCAATGGCCCTCTACGCTCGCGCAGCCAACTGGCCGAGTTCCTCGAGATCGAAAACCGGGCCGGCCGGATGAAGGTCGACGACCCGATGCAGGCAGCCGAGTTCTTCGGCGGCATGGTCATGGCCAATCGCCAGATTCAGTCCCTGCTGCGCCTGCCGACTGACCTGACGGAGGCAGAGATCGAGCGTTTGGCCCGCGAAGCCGCCCGGGTGTTCATGCGGGCGTATGCGGCTTAGCCCGCCAAATTCGCGAACTCGTCCGGCAGGCCGATCATGTGGAAGCCGGCGTCGACGTGGATGACCTCGCCGGTGGTCGAGCGGCCGAGATCCGACAGCAGCCACAGGGCGCAGCCGGCGACGCCTTCCATCGAGGTGTCTTCCTTCAGGGCGCTGAACATCCGGCCCTGGCTGAGCAGGCCGCGGCCGCCGCTGATCCCGGCCAAGCTCAGGGTGCGCATGGCGCCCGCCGAGATGGCGTTGACCCGGATGCCCTTGGGGCCGAGGTCGCGGGCGATGTAGCGGGTGGCCGCTTCCAGGGCGGCCTTGGCGACGCCCATGGTGTTGTAGTTGGGGATGACCCGCTCGCTGCCCAGGTAGGTCATGGTGACCATCGAGCCGCCGGGCTTCATCATTTTCGAGGCGCGGTTGGCGGCATCAACGAAGCTGAAGGCCGAGACGTTCATGGCGGTGAGGAAGCCCTCCCGCGTTGTGTTCTCGACAAAGCTGCCCTTGAGCTCGTCCTTGTTGGCGAAGGCGATGGAATGGACCAGGAAGTCCAGCCCGCCGAACCGCTGTTCCAGATCCGCGAACGCCGCGTCCATCGAGGCGTCGTCGGTCACTTCGCAGGGAACGAAGTCGGTGACGCCGATGGCTTCGCCCAGGGGCCGGACGCGCTTTTCCATGTCCGGCAGATAGGCGAAGGCCAGCCTGGCGCCCTGGGCGGCCAGCTGCGTCGCGATCCCGTAGGCGATGGAATTGTGGTTGGCGACCCCCATGACCAGCCCGGTCTTGCCGGCCATCAGGTCACCCTTGGGGAAGCTGTACTCTTCGGCCATGCGGCGTCTCCTCGAAGCTCTTTGAGGCGGGTTTATAGGGCCTTGGGCGCTTCGAACAGGGGCGCGATGGTGGCGATCGCCGCTTGCGCCTCGGCCATGTCGGGGGTCTCGTCCTCCGAGCCATAGCCCCACATGTCGCTCGTACCGCCGTACTGGACGACGATGCCGTCGGCCCGGGGCAGGACGTTCACATGGCGATAGTAGAGGCCGTAGCGGACCTCCGGCTGCGGGGCGAGCCAGGTGATCTGGCCGCGCACCGGCGTCACCGTCTCGTCCTTCCACAGGGCGCGGGCTCCGTAGCCGGTGCAGTTGACGACCACCGGCTGCTTGAGGCGGGCCAGATCGGCCGGGGTGTTGAAGGTCATGGTCTCGATGTGGCCACCCTCCATCAGGAAGTCGGTGGTGAGGCGGTGGGCCAGTTCGGCGACGTTGAACTGCATCGAGGTCCCGTGGCGCACCCGGGTGACCCGGAAGGGGGTCTGAGCCGGGTCGAGCGTGCGCCAGCGGGGGTCGATGCCCTCCGGATAGGGGTCCGGCCGCCAGAAGCGGATATCGGGGACGGTGGTCGGCCGCTCGGGGAACGTCACCGGCGGGGGCCCGGCGCCCTCGGGGTCGGACAGGGTGTAGCGGTCCGTCCAGATCACCGGGTCGCCGTCGAGGCCCAGCAGGGTCTGGTAGGCGGCATAGGACGTGCGGGTAAGCTGGTCCCAGAGGGCGGGGAAGTTCGCGTCGACCTTGGCGGCGTCGGCGATGCGGCTGTCGGGCGACCAGGTGCCGGTGGCGCGGGCCGAGCGCGTGTAGGGCGTGCGGTCCTTGGCGTAGATGGTCACGCGTGCGCCGGCCCGCAGCAGGGTCAGGGCGGTGGTCAGGCCGATCGCCCCGCAGCCGATGACGGCGACGGACTTCGTGCCGCCCTCCAGCGCCTTGGCGGCGGCGATCTGGGCGCTGCCCCAGGACAGGGACCAGCCGCTGCCGCCGTGGCCGTAGTTGTGCACGACCCGCTTGCGGCCGACCTTCTCGACGTCGAGGCGCGGGCCGGCTGCGCGGAACGGGCGCAGACAGACAGTGACCTTGGTGATCCGACTGGGGTCCATCCGCAGCGGCGCCAAGGGCGGAGCGATGAACTGCGGCTGGGCAATGGCGCGGCCGGCAAGGCCGGCGGCGCCGAGGCCGAGGAGCAGGGTGCGGCGGTCAGGGGTGAAGTGCATGGCGCGAAGCTAGCGCGAACGCGATACGATTGGGGAGTCTGTCGGTGCGAACGGTAACAATCACGCTTCGCGAGGCAGTCACCGATGGCTCTAGACCCGCGCCATGATCAGGCAGCCATTCGTGCCGCCGAATCCGAAGCTGTTGCTCATCGCCGTTTCCAGCGGCTTGTCCGACCGCTGGACGAGGATCGGCAGGTCGGCGAATTCGGGGTCGAGGGTCTCGATGTTGGCGCTCTGGGCCGCGAAGTCGTTGTTCAGCATCAGGATCGAGTAGATGGCCTCCTGCGCGCCGGCGGCGCCCAGGCTGTGGCCGGTCAGGCTCTTGGTCGAGCTGATGAGCGGGGCCTTGTCGGCCCCGAAGACGTTGCGGACCGCGCCCATCTCCTTGCTGTCTCCCACCGGCGTCGAGGTGCCGTGCGGGTTGAGGTAGTCGATCTTGCGGCCGCCGGCGGATTCGATAGCCAAGCGCATGCAGCGCTCGGCGCCCTCGCCCGACGGGGCGACCATGTCGAAGCCATCGCTGTTGGCGGCATAGCCGACGATCTCGCCATAGATTTTGGCGCCGCGCGCCTTGGCCCGCTCGTACTCTTCCAGCACCAGCATGCCGGCCCCGCCGGCGATGACGAAGCCGTCGCGGTCGGTGTCATAGGCTCGGGAGGCCTTGGTCGGGTTGTCGTTATACTTCGAGGACATGGCGCCCATGGCGTCGAACAGGTTGGACAGGGTCCAGTCCTCTTCCTCCGTGCCGCCGGCGAAGATGACGTCCTGCTTGCCAAACGCGATCTGCTCATAGGCCGATCCGATGCAGTGGGTGGAGGTGGCGCAGGCCGAGCTGATCGAGAAGTTGAGGCCGCGGATCTTGAACCAGGTGGCCAGCACGGCCGAGGGACCGCTGCTCATGGCTTTCGGCACCGCGAACGGGCCGATGCGCTTGGGACCCTTTTCCTTCGTCGTGGCGGCCGCCTCGACGATGACCTTGGTGGAAGGGCCGCCGGCCCCGACGATCAGGCCTGTGCGCTCGTTGGAGATGTCTGCCTCTTCCAGGCCGGAATCGGCGATGGCCTGGTCCATGGCGATGTGGGCGTAGGCGGTGCCGGAGGACAGGAAGCGGGCGGCGCGGCGATCGACCATGGACTCCCAGTCGATGTCCGGGATGGCGCGGACCTGGCATCGGAAGCCGAGCTCGGCATAGTCGGGCGCGAAGGTCACGCCGCTCTTGGCTTCCCGTAGCGAGGCGAGGACGTCGCCCGCATTGTTGCCGATGGACGAAACGATACCGATGCCGGTGACGACGACACGCCGCATGGCGACTCCTTGCTGTTCCCGTGAGCGGTTTGACCGCCCGTCGTAGTTTTTGTCGCTAGACCATGGTCGCCGGGTCGAACAGACCGACGCGGAGATCCTTGGCCTCATAGATAGGCTTGCCGTCGGCTTCCAGAACCCCGTCGCCGATGCCCATGATCAATTTCCGCATAATCACCCGCTTCAGATTGATGCGGTAGACCACCTTTTTGACGTTCGGCGTCACCTGGCCCGTGAACTTCACGTCGCCGACGCCAAGCGCCCGGCCTTTGCCGGGGGCGCCCGACCAGCCGAGGAAGAAGCCGACCAGCTGCCACATGGCGTCAAGGCCCAGGCAGCCGGGCATCACCGGGTCACCGATGAAGTGGCATTTGAAGAACCAGAGGTCTGGATTGATATCCAGCTCGGCGATGATCTCGCCCTTGCCGAACAGGCCGCCCTCGTTGGTGATGAGATTGATGCGGTCCATCATCAGCATCGGCGGAGCCGGCAGCTGGGCGTTGGCCGGGCCAAACATCTCCCCCCGCCCGCAGGCGATGAGCTCGTCGTAGGTGAAGGAAGACTTGCGGTCCTGGGTCATGAAATTTCAATGCCGCCTGTTGAACGGCGGTTCCTTAACAGCCTTGGTTTGGGGGCGGGGGGTAGCACGCCCCCCAATTCGCCTCAACTGGCGCCTCAACCCGTCGGAACTTTGACGCCCTTGCAGTCTGGCTCGGGACCGCCGCCCCAGACCTCGCCGGCCGGGGCCCAGCCGCGCTCGCCGCCGGCCTGCAGCTGGTTCCAGCCGTCCTTGTGCTTCAGTTGCGCGGCGACCGCGCCGGAGCGCAGGTAGGCGATGACTTTCGCGCCGTCCCTGGGCTTGTCGAGCAGGGGCAGGTCGCCGGATCTGGTGCGCATGACCGAACGGCCGCCATCGACCATCTGGGCCTTGACCCAGGCCTCGTCGCCGCCTGGGCTGCGGACCTTGCGCCACTCACGGCTCTCGGCGAAGACCATCAGCGGCATGTTGCGCACCCGCCAGACCCAGAGGATGCGGTGATCCTCGCCAGGACCCTTTCGGGCGTTCACCTCGCCGGACTTCAAGGACACGAAACGCGGCACCGGAAAGCCCGACCTGGTCTTGCACTTGGTCGCCTCGGCCTCACCGCAGCCGGCCACGAGGCCGGCGCAGAAAAGAAGGACGGGGAGGACGGCGCGCATGGCTGGGCTCGAAGCGGAATCAGACCCTAAACGGCTACAACATGGTGAAGGCTTCGTTGAGATGGCTCGTTTGGCGGTCGTGAGCAAAGTTCGCTCATTTCGCCCGCGAGTACGCATTTGGGTTTCACTCCGGGCCTGCGCGCTTTATCTGTCGCGGTAACGCCCGTCCGGGCGCAGCCCCTTGCTCCAATCGACTGCGTCATGGCCGCCAAAAGACTTAAAGTCATCGTCACCCGCAAGCTGCCCGATCCGGTCGAAACCCGGATGCGCGAGCTGTTCGATACCGAGCTCAATCTCGACGACAAGCCAATGGGCGGCGAACAGCTGCTCGACGCGCTTGGCCGGGCCGACGTGCTGGTGCCGACCATCACCGACCGGCTGGATTCGCGTCTGCTGTCGCGGGCCGGCGAGCGGATGAAGCTGATCGCCAACTTCGGGGCCGGGGTCGACAACATCGACGTGGCCACCGCCAACCAGCGCGGCATCATCGTCACCAACACGCCCGGCGTGCTGACCGAAGACACCGCCGACCTGACCATGGGCCTGATCATGGCCGCCAGCCGCCGGGTGGTGGAGGGCGCCAATGTCGTCCAGAACGGCGACTTCCAGGGCTGGTCGCCGACCTGGATGCTGGGCCGCCGCATCTGGGGCAAGCGCCTCGGGATCATCGGCATGGGCCGCATCGGCCAGGCCCTGGCCCGCCGCGCCAAGGCCTTTGGCCTGTCTATCCACTATCATAACCGCAAGCCCGTCAGTCCCCGGGTCGCCGAGGAACTCGAGGCCACCTACTGGGAGAGCCTCGACCAGATGCTGGCCCGGATGGACGTCATCTCGGTCAACTGCCCGCACACCCCGGCGACCTATCATTTGCTCTCCGCCCGACGGCTGAAGATGATGAAACCCGGCGCCTATATCGTGAATACCGCCCGCGGC
>JBKJSF010000174.1:0-41017 GCA_046595895.1 Caulobacter sp.
TGCCGCCGGTGAAGGCGACGCCGTCGCAGCCCGGATGGGCGACCAGGGCTGCGCCGACCGTCTCGCCCCGCCCGGGGGTCAGGGCCAGCAGGGCCGGATCGAGGCCGGCGGCGTGATACAGGCGGACGGCCTCGGCGGCGATCAGCGGCGTCTGCTCGGCTGGCTTGGCGATGACGGCGTTGCCGGCGGCCAGGGCGGCGGCGATCTGGCCGGTGAAGATGGCCAGCGGGAAGTTCCACGGGCTGATGCAGACGAAGACGCCGCGGCCACGCAGCTCCAGGGTGTTGACCTCGCCGACCGGACCTTTCAGCACCTCGGGCTGGCCAAACTTCGTCTCCGCCAGGCGAGCGTAGTAGCGGCAGAAGTCGGCGGCCTCCCGTACCTCGGCGATGCCGTCGTTCAGCGTCTTGCCGGCTTCCCGCGTGCAGATGGCGATCAGCCGGTCGCGGTTGGCCTCCAGGCCGTCGCCCATGGCCCTCAGGACCTTGGCGCGGGCGATGCCGCCGGCTTCGTCCCAGCCGCGTTGGGCCTTGCGGGCAGCGGCGAAGGCGTCGTCGATTTGGGCAGTGGTGGCTTCGGCCACCGTGCCGATTTCGGCGTGGTTGGTCGGGTTGAGCACGCTCTCGCCCTTGCCGGCGTCAATGGGTTTCAGGCCCTCAATGGCCTTGACCACCAGGGCGCGTTCCTCGGTTACCGACAGGTCGATGCCCGCCGAGTTCAGCCGGTCACCATAGATCTGCGCCGGCAGCGGAATTTTCCGGTGCGGCCCCGGACCGACCGCCTCGATGTCGGCGATGGGATCGACCACCACTGTCTCGGGCGGCACCCGTTCGTCGAGCAGCGCATGGACGAAGCTGGTGTTGGCCCCGTTTTCCAGCAGGCGGCGCACCAGGTAGGGCAGCAGGTCCTCGTGACCGCCGACCGGGGCATAGGCCCGCACCAGGATGCCGTCGTAGAGGTCGTCGGCGGCCTTGTAGAGCGCCTCGCCCATGCCGTGCAGGCGCTGGAACTCGATCCTCACCCCGGCCGCCCTGGCCATGCGCCGCACGGCGGCCAGGCTGTGGGCGTTGTGGGTAGCGAACTGGGCGTAGAGGTGCGGCGCCGCGTCGATCAGGGCCCGGGCGCAGACCAGGTAGGATAGATCGGTGGCGCTCTTGGTCGTGTAGACCGGATAGCCCGGCCGGCCATTCACCTGGGCCCGCTTGATCTCGGAGTCCCAGTAGGCCCCCTTCACGAGGCGCACCATCAGCCGCCGGCCGGTCGTCCTGGCCAGCTCGGCGACGCATGCGATGACCTGCGGGCAGCGCTTCTGATAGGCCTGCAGGGCGAGGCCGAGGCCCTTCCATTCGCCGAGCTCCGGCTCGGCGGCGAGGCGTTCGAGCAACTTAAGGGAAATGACCAGCCGGTCGGCTTCCTCGGCGTCGAGGGTGAAGTTGAGGTCGTGTTTGGCCGCGATCAGCGCCAGCCGCAGAACGCGCGGATAGAGCTCGCTCCAGACCCGGTCCTCCTGTGTCGCCTCGTAGCGCGGCGACAGGGCCGACAGCTTGACCGAGATGCCGTGGCCGGCCTCTGGCCCCTGGCCGCCGGACAGCCGCCCGACCGAGGCGATCGCCGTGGCGTAGGATTTCTCATAGCGCTCGGCGTCGGCGGCCGTGCGGGCCCCCTCGCCCAGCATGTCGAAGCTGCAGATGTCGCCGTCGCCCTTGGCCCGGGCGACGGCCGCCTCGATGGTGCGGCCGAGCACGAACTGCTCACCCATGATGCGGATGGCCTGGCCGACGGCGGCGCGGATCACTGGCTCGCCGACCCGGCCCGCGACGCGCTTGAGGAAACCGGGGAGGTCGCTGCGGGCCTGGTCATCGACCTCGACCAGCTTGCCGGTCAGCATCAGGCCAAGGGTCGAGGCGTTGACGAACAGGCTGCCCGATTTGCCCAGGTGACTGGCCCAGTCGGCGCTGCCGATCTTCTCGGCGATCAGCCGGTCCTTGGTCTCCTCGTCGGGCGTCCGCAGCAGCGCCTCGGCCAGGCACATCAGCGCCAGGCCTTCCTTGGTGGAGAGGGAAAACTCCTGCAGGAAGTTCTCGACCACCCCCTGCCGACGGACGGAGCGCCTCGCCCCGCGGACCAGGGCCTCGGCCTCGGCCCGCACGGCGGCGCGGTCTTCCGGACTGAGGGGCGCCGCGGCCAGCAGATCGCGGACGGTGTCGGTTTCGTCGCGGTACTTGCCTGCGTCCAGCGCGTCCCAGTCGATAAGGCCCAGAGAAGCTTTGGGCGAAGCTTGGGGGGTCGTCATGAGGCGCCCTCTACGCCTTCAGACGACGCTGGGGAAGGGGGAGGGGGAGGGGAGAGTTTGAGGGCGAAGAAACAGAGGCCTGACCCAATGGCGTTCCCCGGTGTTGGCGGTATGGTGCGGCGATGTCTCAAGCCCTGCTGAAGTTGCGCGCCGCTCTCCTGACCTACCCCGCCGCGCTGGCCGCCCTGTGGGCTGTCCCCGATCCCACAGCCTTCGCGGGCAGCGTCGCGGAGATAGGGCGGGGAGCCGGCATTGCCATGACGCCGGCCGAGATTCTCGCCGCCCTGACCCCGCGGGGCCCGGCCACCCCGGCCATGCCGGTGCAGGCCGCAGGCCTGTCACCCAGCTGGCTGCCCTCGCACTTCAGCATCACCCCGCAAGGCGGCCGGCTGGAATGGATCTACGCCGGCGGCGAGGCCTTTACCCTGCCGTTCGCCGACCAGGACTTCGCCCGGCTGGCCACCCATCCGCTGAACCAGCTGCTGCCGGCGATCAGCGACCCTGGCGAGCTTGGCCGCCTGCCCAGCCCGGATCGGCCGATCGACGGGCTGATCTTCCATATCGGCCGCTGCGGTTCGACCTTGGCCTCGCGCATGCTGTCGGCGGTCGGCGATATTCTGGTGCTGTCCGAGCCGCAGCCGGTCGCCGCCGTGCTCGGCGCCCATACGCAGCTGCGGATCGACCCGGCCGTGCAACAGGCTTGGCTGAACGGCGTGCTGGGAGCCTATCGCCGGGCGGCGGGAACACGGCGACTGGTCATCAAGCTGGATGTCGACAGCCTGTTCGACCACGCCCGGCTGCGAAAGGCTTCTCCGGGCACGCCGTCCGTGGTCCTGCACCGCGATCCGCTGGAGGTTCTGGTGGCCCAGACCGGTGGTCCGGCGGGCGCCCCTGGCCTGCCTCCGGCCGAAGAGGTCGCCCGCTGGCTTGCCGCCCTTTGCGAGACTGGCGCCAAGGCCATTGCCGCCGGCGCCAGCCCGATTGGCTATCCGGACCTGCCGGCCGCCCTGATGGACAGGGCCAATCCCTTCCTCGGCCTGGCCATCGACGAGGCCGCCCGGCCTCGGATGGCGGCGCTGGCCGCGATGGACGCCAAGTCGGGGCGGCCGTTCACGCCGGACTCCGAGGCCCGGCAGGCGGCGGCCGACGAGCGGCTGCGGATGCTGGCGCGAGAGGTGATCGCGCCGTCCTATGAACGGTTGAAGGCGGCGCGATGAGGGGGAACGTGAGGATGCGCTTTGGGGGGATTATTCTGCTGGCCGCCGGTCTGGTCCTGGCCGCCTGCGCCTCGCCGCCCAACCTGAGCAAGCAACCGGACGCCACACCGCCGGTGCTGGGCGCCTTCCGGGGGGACAGGCCGGTGGCGACACCCGCCGACTGGACCCGGCGCGCGCCGTTGCTGAAAACCGCTTTGCTTGACGCCGTCTACGGCCACCCGCCCGATCTCGGCCCTGCCACCGTCGAGGCTCGCGAGACCCTGAACTTGCCAGGAACCGAGGGCATGGTCATGGAGCAGTGGACGGTGAAGCTGGGCGACGGCTCGAACCGCCGCCGCTTCCACATGCTTGTCGCCGCCCCCAAGGGCGTGGCCAGAGCGCCGATGATCATCATGGAGCTGTTCTGCTCGCCCCGCGGCGCCGTGGAGGGCCGCCCGAGCAGCATTTTCGAAGACGCCTCGGCCCTGCCTGGACCCTGCCGCAGCCACAACCTCGACCCGGTGCTGACCGTCATTCTCGGCAGGCGGATCAGCGGCCCCGACTTCGCACAGCTGGCCAAGCGCGGCTACGCGGTGGCCCTGTTTTATCCAGGCGAGGTCGTGCCCGACGATCCGGGCCTCGCCCCCCCGGCCCTGGCCGCCCTGCAGCCGGACGTCCCGGCCGACAAACGGGCCGGCGCCATCGCCGTCTGGGCCGCTCTGTTCTCCAAGGCCTACGATGTGCTCAGCGTCGACCCCCGCTTCGATGCCGGCAAGATGGTGGCCTGGGGCCATTCGCGGCACGGCAAGGGCTCCCTGCTGGCCGGCGCCCTCGACCCCCGCTTCGCCGCCGTCATCGCTCATCAGTCCGGCCGCGGCGGCGCCAGCCTGACCCGCAGCATCGCCGGCGAAAGCCTAACCCAGATCACCGACTCCTACGGCTTCTGGTTCACCGCGGCCTATGCCCGCGGCGTGCCGGCCGACATCGACCAGCACCAGCTCATCGCCCTCAACGCGCCCCATCCCGTGCTGCTCGGCACGGGGGCCGCCGATACCTGGTCCGACCCGGCCGGCGCCTACAAGGCCGCCAGAGGAGCCGACCCGGTCTACCGGCTGCTCGGCGCGCCCGGCTTCACCGCGCAGACCCTGCGTGACTTCAAGCCGGCCGATGGCGTCGTCTGGTGGAGCCGCCCGCTCGGCCACGGGGTAACCACCGCCGACTGGCGCGCCTTCCTCGAATTCCTCGACGCCCACCTGAAGAGCGGAAGTTGGGGCCATCCCTCAGAACCCTGAACACCCAAACAAAAGTCGAGGCCCGCCCATAACCCTAGGTTAACCCTGAAGCCTCAGGTTTGACGGCAACGACAAAAAGGGGAAATCGACACCGTGCCAGGCCGCGACGACCGCGAGCGGATGACCGCGCCATTCGGCCTGGACCTGTCCCTGGACGTGTTTGACCGCGCCACCCGCTTTGCCAAGGGACTGTTCGAGGACGCCGAGAGCACCATCGTGCTGGTCAAGGATGGCGTCGTCTGGCGCAGCCGTTTCGCTGACGGCCACTTTCCAGCCCGAGACCTTACCGCTGAGATGGTCGTCGAGTCGGACCAGTCGATCTGGGTCGCCGACACCCAGGTCGATCCCTATTTCGGGGACCATTTCATGGTCGTCGGCCCGCCTTTTATCCGCGCCTTCATCGGCGCGCCGATCCGCCTGGCCGACGGCACGACGCCCGGCCTGCTCGCCGTCTACAGCATCAGGCCCCAGCCCTACGACGGCGCCACCGCCGAGCGCCTGGCCGCCCTGGCCGAGTTCGTCGCCGACGAATGGGTGAGGGCCAACGCCACCCAGGCGCTGCGGGCGACCCAGACGACGCTGGAGGCGCTGGTCGCCACCATGCCGACCTCGCTGGTGATGACCGACTGCGACCTACGTGTCGTGGCCGCTAGCAGCCTGTGGGCCAAGAGCCTGGGTGTGCGCCGCTCCGAGGTCATGGGCCAGAGCCTCTTCGACATCGCCCAGGGCGTCTACGAACCCAATCGCAAGATATTTTCCCGAGCTCTGGCCGGGGAGGCGGTCTCGCTCCACCGGACGCAGGTGACCCTCCCGGTCGGCCTGACCGTCTGGCTGCAAACCGACCTGAAGACCTGGAACAGACCAGATGGCGAGGTCGGCGGCATCGTTCTCACTGCCAGCGATGTGTCCGAACTGGTTCAGGCGCTGGAGCAGTCGGAACGCTCCGAGCAGCGCATGCAGCTCGCTCTGGAGATCAGCGACCTGCACGTCTGGGAAATGGACTATGTCGGCCGGGAGCTCATCAAGGTCGGGGCTGAGGACACCTTCTTCGACCAGCCCCAGACCTATGAGAACCTCCGCCGCGACATCTTCCAGGGGGTCGATCCGCGCGACCGGCCCCTGGTCGAGGGCGCCTGGCAGCGGCACATCGAGACCGGTGAGCGCTACCACCCGGTCTATCGGGTCGATCGCCAGGACGGCCGGGAGGTCTGGGCGCAGGGGGCCGCCAGGCTGTTCGCCCGCGAGGACGGTCGGCCTGTCCGCTTGGTCGGCGCCCTGCAGAACATGACCGACCGCAAGGCGGCCGAGGCTGAGCTGATCTCGGCCAAGAACGAAGCCGAGGCCGCCAATACCGCCAAGTCGACCTTCCTGGCGACCATGAGCCATGAAATCCGCACGCCGCTGAACGGAGTGTTGGGCATGGCCCAGGCCATGGCCGCCGACGAACTGACCGCCGTGCAGCGCGAGCGGCTGGAGGTCATCCGCCAGTCGGGCGAGAGCCTGCTGGCCGTGCTCAACGACGTCCTCGACCTGTCAAAGATCGAGGCAGGCAAGCTGGAGCTGGACGAGGCCGATTTCGACCTTCGCGACTTGGCCAGGGGCGCCCACGCCGCCTTTACCGCCATCGCCAATAAGCAGGGGCTGAGCTTCGACCTGAAGATCGAGCCCTCGGCCCTGGGCGTCTATCGCGGCGACCCGACCCGGGTGCGGCAGATCCTCTACAACCTGATTTCGAACGCCCTGAAGTTCACCGAGGCCGGCGAGATCCGCGTTCTGGTCGCGCGGCGCGGCGGGACGCTGGTGTTCAAGGTTTCCGACACCGGCATCGGCATCGCGCCCGAACCCTTGGCAAAGCTGTTCGGCCGCTTCGAACAGGCCGACGCCTCGACTTCGCGCCGCTACGGCGGCACGGGCCTGGGCCTGGCCATCTGCCGTCAGCTGACCGAGTTGATGGGCGGCGAGATCGGCGTCGAGAGCGAGATCGGCAAGGGGGCGGTGTTCACCTTCATCCTGCCGCTGGCCCGAGTGGGCGACAGCCGCGCCGAGAGCCTGCCGGTTGCGCCGCCGACCCCGCCGGACGCCGCCCTGACGAATGAGACACTCAAGGTGCTGGCCGCCGAGGACAACGAGGTCAACCAGCTGGTCCTCAAGACCCTGCTGCACCAGGTCGGCATCGACCCGGTGGTGGTCGCCGACGGCGCCGAAGCCATCGCCGCGTGGGAGGCCGAGACCTGGGACGTCATCCTGATGGACGTCCAGATGCCGCAGGTCGACGGCCCCACCGCCACCCGCGAAATCCGCAGGCGCGAAGCCGCCACGGGCCGCGCCCGCACCCCGATCATCGCCCTGACCGCCAACGCCATGTCCCACCAGGTCGCCGAGTACCGCGAGGCCGGCATGGACGGCTTCGTCGCCAAGCCCATCGAGGTCGGACGATTGTTCGCGGCCCTGGATGCGGCGCTCAACCCGCCGGTGCTGGACGAGGCTGCGACGGGCTGACAGCGGGGGACTGGATCGCCGCGCACAGGCGGCGACGATCACGCGCTGGCATCTGGAGCGGCGTTCCTGT
This sequence comes from Caulobacter sp., assembly GCA_046595895.1. Taxonomy (GTDB): domain Bacteria; phylum Pseudomonadota; class Alphaproteobacteria; order Caulobacterales; family Caulobacteraceae; genus Caulobacter. Next base: position 7,351 of record JBKJSF010000174.1, read on the forward strand.
CCCCGATCGGCGCTGATTGGGGACAGGTACACCGCTCCGGACGTAGGGTCATCAAAGGCGACCGTATGCGCGGTGAACCAGTACCCAAGGACTCCATCGGCGGAAAGACTGACCGCTCGACAAACGCCGTCGCGCCGTGGCACCGCTAGGCCCGCATGAACGACGACACGGCCGCGACCACAGCCACTCTGGCCACCGCCCTGACCCACGGCCGCCGGCTGCTGGCCCAGGACCCGGCCCTGGCCGAAGCCCAGGCGCGGGAAATCCTCGTCGCCATGCCGGGCCATCCCGAGGCCATCCTGCTGCTCGCCGCCGCCCTGCGTCGCCAAGGCCGCGTCGAGCCCGGGCTGGAACTGCTGGAGCCGGTGATCCGGGCCAATCCCAACTGGCCGCCGGTGCATCTGGAGGCGGGACTGGCCTTTGCCGACTTCGGCATCGGCCGCGCCGCCATCGCCGCCCTGAGCCGGGCGGTCAGCCTCGATGGCCAGCTGTCGGCCGGCTGGGACGCCCTCACCGATCAGCTGCTGCTGGTCGGCGACGAGGCCGGCGCGGCGCGGGCCCGGGCCGAGCAGATCCGCGCCTCGGTCTCCGATCCGGAGCTGATGCAGGCGGCGACGGCCCTGGTGGCCAATGACCTGCCGGTCGCCGAGCGGATTCTCAAGCCCTACCTCACGCGCCACCCGACACACGTCGCCGCCATCCGCATGCTGGCCGAGGTCGCCGCCCGCCTCGGCCGCAACGAGGATGCGCAGGGCCTGCTGGAACGCTGCCTGGAGTTGGCCCCGGGCTTCCTTGAGGCCCGCTACAACCACGCCACCATCCTCTATCGACTGGGCCGGGCCAGCGAGTCCCTGGCCGAGCTTGTCGTCCTGATGAAGGCCAATCCGCGCCACGCCGGCTATCGCAACCTCAAGGCCGCCTCGCTCGGCCGGATCGGCGACTATGAGGCGGCCATCGTCCTCTATGAGGGCGTCCTCAAGGACCACCCGAACCAGCCCAAGGGCTGGATGAGTCTCGGCCACTCCTACAAGACGGTGGGCCGCCAGGCCGACGGCGTCGCCGCCTATCGCAGGGCCCTGGAGATGACCCCCGGCCTGGGCGAGGCCTGGTGGAGCCTGGCCAACCTGAAGACCGTCAAATTCTCGGCCGAGGACGTCGCCGCCATGGAGGCCCAGCTGGTCCGCCGCGATCTCGGAGACGAGGATCGCTTCCACCTGCACTATGCGCTCGGCAAAGCGTTGGAGGATGCCGGCGAGGTGGCGACGTCCTTCGACCACTACGCCCGTGGAGCCGCCCTGCGCCGGGCCGGCATCGACTACGCCGCCGACCAGACCAGCGCCCATGCGCAGCGATCAAGGGCGTTGTTCACCGCCGATTTCTTCGCGGCGCGTCACGGCTGGGGCAGCCCGGCCCCCGACCCGATCTTCATCGTCGGCCTGCCGCGGGCCGGCTCCACCCTGATCGAACAGATCCTGGCCAGCCATTCGGCGGTCGAGGGCACCATGGAGCTGCCGGACATCATCGCCATCGCCCGGCGCCTCGGCGGCCGGCGGCGCCGCGACAGCCCCTCGGCCTATCCGGAGATGCTTACCGGTCTTGATGCCGGGGAGGCCCGCGCACTTGGCGAGGAGTACCTCGAGCGCACCCGCGTCCAGCGCAAGACCGGCCGGCCGCTGTTCATCGACAAGATGCCCAACAACTTCGCCCACATCGGCCTGATCCGCCTGATCCTGCCGAACGCCAGGATCATAGACGCGCGGCGCCATCCGTTGGCCTGCTGCTTTTCGGGCTTCAAGCAGCACTTCGCCCGTGGCCAGGGCTTCTCCTACGACCTCACCGACCTGGGTCGATACTACGCCGACTATGTGGCCCTCATGGCCCACTTCGACGCCGTGCAGCCAGGGGCCGTGCACCGGGTGATCTACGAGCGGATGGTCGCCGACCCCGAGGCCCAGGTCCGCGCCCTGCTGGCCTACTGCGGCCTCGACTTCGAGCCTGGCGTGATGAAGTTCCACGAGAACGAGCGCGCCGTGCGCACCGCCAGCTCCGAACAGGTGCGTCAGCCGATCTTCACCGACGGGCTGGACCAGTGGCGCGCCTACGAGCCCTGGCTGGCGCCGTTGAAGGCGGCGCTCGGGCCGGCGCTGCACAGTTGGGATGACGCCTGAAGGCTGCGCTCCCGACGCCACAGTCTTCGGCAACCGGTGCGCGCATGACCCGTTTCGGGCAAACCCGCCTTGACAGGACCGCCCACCCATTATGACCCTCCCGTGACGGCGTTATGTCGGCTGGGGAACACTATGAATCGGACGAATCGGACGGCGATCTGGACCACGGTCCTGCTGGGCACCACCATGCTGACCAGCGTCGCCCACGCCCAACAGGCGCCCAATGACAACGCCGTCGACGAGGTGATCATCACCGCCCAGAAGCGCGAGGAGAACCTGCAGGACGTACCGGTCTCCATCCAGGCGCTTGGCGGCCAGAAGCTGGAAGAGCTGCAGGTCAGCGACTTCGCCGACTTCGTGAAATTCCTGCCGTCGGTCTCCACCCAGCCGAGCGGTCCGGGCTTTGGCAGCGTCTACATGCGCGGCGTGGCCAGCGGCGGCGACGGCAACCATTCCGGCTCGCTTCCCAGCGTCGGCGTCTATCTCGACGAACAACCAATCACCAACATCCAGGGCGCCCTGGACGTCCACATCTACGACATTGCCCGGGTCGAGGCCCTGGCCGGGCCGCAGGGCACCCTCTACGGCGCCAGCTCCCAGGCCGGCACCATCCGCATCATCACCAACAAGCCGGAGATCGGCGTGTTCGAGGGCGGCTTCGACGCCGAGGTCAACACCGTCGCCCATGGTAGCCAGGGCTATGTCGGCGAGGGCTACGTCAACATTCCGATCAGCGACCGCATCGCCGCCCGTCTGGTCGGTTGGTACGTCCACGACGCCGGCTACATCGACAACATCCTTGCCACCCGCAACTATGTCGCCTCCGGCGTCAGCGTCGATAACGCCGATTTCGTGGAGGACGATTACAACGACGTCGATACCATCGGCGCGCGCATGGCGCTGAAGATCGACCTCAACGAGGACTGGACGATCACCCCGCAGCTGATGGCCCAGCGGCAGGAGAGCAACGGCAACTTCTCGTTCAATCCGCGGGTTGGCGACCTGGCCCAGACCCGTTTCCGGCCCGAAGGCGCCGATGACAGCTGGTACCAGGCGGCGCTTACCGTCGAGGGGAAGATCGGTGGCTTCGACCTGGTCTATGCCGGGTCCTACCTGAAGCGCGACGTCGATTCCGAGAGCGACTACAGCGACTACAGCTACTTCTACGACACCCTGACGACCTACGGCGACTACTGGGTCGATGACCTCGGCAACCCGACCGAGCCGACCCAGTACATCCAGGCCAAGGACGGCTACAAGCGCCAGACCCACGAGATCCGGATCGCCTCGCCCAGCGACCAGCGCCTGCGCTTCGTCGCCGGCCTGTTCTACCAGAACCAGGTCCACGACATCCTGCAGAACTACAAGATCGACGGCATCGGCACGGCCATCGAGGTGCCTGGCTGGCCGGACACCATCTGGCTGACCAACCAGCAGCGCGAGGATACCGACACCGCCGCATTCGGCGAGGTCAGCTTCGACATTACGCCCGCGCTGTCCATCACCGGGGGGCTGCGCCTGTTCAAGGCCGAGAACAGCCTGAAGGGCTTCTTCGGTTTCGGCGCCGGCTATTCGGGATCGACCGGCGTGGCGGCCTGCTTTGCTCCGGCTTCGACGCCCAAGGCGCCCTGCACCAACGTCGACAAGGGAACCGAGGAGGAGGGCACCACCCACCGCCTCAACATGACCTGGAAGATCGACGACGACCGCATGGTCTACGCCACCTGGTCGACCGGCTACCGGCCGGGGGGCATCAATCGGAAAGGCTCGCTGCCGCCCTATCAGTCGGACTTCCTGACCAACTATGAGCTTGGCTGGAAGACCACCTGGCTGAACGGCTCCCTGCGCTGGAACGGCGCTGTGTTCTTCGAGCAATGGGATGACTTCCAGTTCTCGATCATCGGGGCCAGTGGCCTGACCGAGATCAAGAACGCCGCCCAGGCCGAAATCTTCGGGGTCGAGAGCGACATCGTCTGGCGCCTGAGCCCCGACTGGACCCTTTCGGGCGGCGGCGCCTACACCAACGCCGAGCTGACCGACAACTACTGTGGATTGACTGACCCGAGCGGCAATCCGATCACCGTCTGCGCCACGCCGCTGGCTCCGTCCGGCACGCGTTTGCCGGTCACGCCGACTTGGAAGGGAAACCTGACCCTGCGTTACGACTTCGTGCTGGCCGATATGGACGGGTTCATGCAGGGCTCATGGGTTGGCCAGACGGAAAGCTACGCCGACCTGCGGCTGTTCGAGCGCGACGTGCTCGGCAAACAGGACGGCTGGCAGACTTTCGACTTCAGCATCGGCCTGAAGCCGGGCGACTGGAACCTGCAGGTCTACTTCCAGAACCTGTTCGACGAGCGCGCCCAGCTGTCCCGCTCGACCCAGTGCGTCGAGGGGATCTGCGGCGGCGCGGTCTATGTGACAGCCAACCAGCCGCGCACCGTCGGGCTGAAAGTCGGCCGGAAGTTTTAGGAGTCGGGCCCGTCCCTGGCGGGACGGGCCAGTTCTTTGCAGTCCTGAAACAATGCCGCTCAGCCCGTTCATGAATCTGAACAGTCGCTGACAAAGGATCTCAGACCTCGTTTAGCCGTTGTCGTGTCTTGTGTGCTCATCCGCAATGTTGCGGGGCCGAAACAAGGAATTCAACGATGACCTTTAAGTCCATCAGCATCGCCGCTCTAGCCGCCGCCGGCGTGCTGGCCGGCGCCGGCGCCGCCAGCGCCGACGATATCCGCCTGGGCCAGCCCGGCTATGGCGGCACCGGCTGCCCCTCGGGCAGTGTCTCCGCCACGCTTAGCCCTGATGAGAAGTCCCTCAGCCTGATCTTCGACGAGTATTCCGTCGAGGCCGGTGGCGAAACCGGGCGCACCTTTGACCGCAAGAGCTGCAACGTCGCCATTCCGGTGCATGTGCCGCAGGGCTACAGCCTTTCGGTCCTGTCGGTCGATTACCGCGGCTTCAACCACCTCGAAGGCCGCGCCACCTCGCAGTTCAACGTCGAGTACTTCTTCGCCGGCGGCCGCGGTCCGGCCTTCCGCCGCACCTTCTATGGCCCCCTGGACAGCGACTACCTGATCCAGAACACCATCACCGCCGAGGGCGTGGTGTGGTCGGCCTGCGGCGCCGACGTCAACCTGCGCACCAACTCCAGCATGCGCGTCAGCACCACCGGCCGGGCTCAGGCCATGGCCACCGTCGACTCCGAGGACATCAACGCCGCCCTCGTTTATCACCTGGCCTGGAAGCGCTGCTAATCGCAGCTTGACCTAACTGGCCCCGCATAAGGGTCCGTCCGGCATCGCCGGGCGGACCCCGCGCCAATCATTCCTTCCCTGTCCGACGGAGACCGTCATGCGCCTTGCCTTCTGCCTTCTCGCCACTGCCGCCCTGCTCACCGCCGCCGCCCCTGCTCTGGCCGGCCAGGTCCCCGGCGTGACGGCCAAGAACCGCGCAAAGATGCTGGCGGATCGCGTCACCGGCGCCTGCGGGGGCAGCGACTACACCGTCGTTCCCTCGCCCGACGGAACCTCGATCACCGTCCTGTTCGACAACTTCACCGCCAGCACGCCCGGCAATCCCTGGGTCTCCTGCCCGGTCAACATCCCGCTCAACCTGCCCGCCGGCTATTCGCTGGGCGTTTATCAGATGGATTATCGCGGCTTCGTGCACCTCGAAACCGGCGGCACGGCCCGGGTGGCCATCGACTACGGCCTGGGCAAGTCCCAGCCGCGTCGTCACGTCCAGACCATCGACAAGGCGACCGACGGCGACTTCACCTTCACCGAGCGGCTTGGCCCCGGTCAGATGAAGCGGGCCGGTTGCGGCGAGACGGCGGCCATCAATCTGACCGCCACTCTGATGCTGCCCCGCAAATCCGTCACCGGCGAGAGCCAGCTGACCCTCGACAGCATCGACGGCGCCGGCCGCGGCGTGACATTCAAGGTCGATCTGAAGCCCTGCAAGCGCTGAGGCGGTTCAGGCGGCCGCCTTCTTCCGTACGAACACGGTCTGGGCGTTGGTGTATTCGAGCAGGCCTTCCAGCGCCCCCTCGACGCCGACGCCCGACTGCTTGTGGCCGCCAAAGGCCGCCAGCGGCGACAGGTGCTGGCTTTCGTTGATCCACACCGTGCCGGTTGCCAGGCGCGAAGCGATCTCCAGCGCCTTGTCCTCGTCCGCCGACCACACTGAACCGCCGAGGCCATAGTCGCTGGCATTGGCGCGGCCGATAACCTCGTCGAGGTCGTCGAACTTCAGCAGCGGCAGGACTGGGCCGAACTGCTCTTCCTGGACGATGCGGCTATCTTCCGGCGGGTTGTCGATGATGGTCACCGGGACGAAGTAGCCGGGCGCCGTGCTCGCCTCCCCGCCGACCAGGAACTTGTAGCCCTTGGTCTTGGCGTCGGCGATCAGGTCGAGCACCCGGGCGTACTGCAGCTTGTTCTGGATCGGGCCCATCTGCGTGCCCTGCTCGGCGCCGTCACCCATTTTCACCGTTGCGGCATAGGCGACCAAAGCCTCCTTAAGCGGCTCGTAGACGTCCTTGTGGACGTACATCCGCTTGGTGGCGATGCAGATCTGGCCGGTGTTGCGGAAGGCGGCCCAGAACAGCTGTTCGGCTACCGCCGCCACATCGACGTCGGGCATGACGATGGCGGCGTCGTTGCCGCCGAGCTCCAGGGTCACGCGCTTGAGCGTCGAGGCGGCGCTCTCCATCACCTTGCGGCCGGTCTGGGTCGAGCCGGTGAAGCTGACCTTGTCGATGCCCGGGTGGCTGGTCATCCAGGGACCCAGCGCATCGCCGCCGGTGACGATGTTGAGCACGCCGGGCGGCAGAACCTCGCGCAGCAGCTCGCCGATCTTCAGGGTGGTCAGCGGCGTGAATGGCGAGGGCTTCAGCACCACGGTGTTGCCGGCCAGGAGAGCCGGAGCCAGCTTGAACATGGCCAGGATGACGGGGAAATTCCACGGCGCGATGGCCCCGACCACGCCGATCGGCACATGCCGCGTCTCGCCCCGGCGCTCGGCCGTGTCCTCGGTGACGGTGACCGGCAGGTCGAGGGTGGTGGTGGCCTGCAGCCAGTAGGCGCCGCCCATGACATCGCCGAACGCATCGGCGTGCGGCTTGCCCTGTTCGCTGGTCAGCAGGCGCTTGAGCTCCTCGCCATTGGCGGCGATGACGCCGGCCATGGCCAGCAGCAGCTCCTTGCGCTTGGCGATGGGGGTGGCCGCCCAGGCCGGGAACGCCTGACGGGCTGCGGCGACCGCCTCGTCCAGCTGCTCACGGCTGCAGTCCGGAGCCTGGCCGATGACCTGCTCGTTGGCCGGGTTGAGAACCTCGAAGATGGCGGCGCCGGAAACGGCCTTGCCGCCGATGGTCATGCTGTAGTCGCCGTCGAACCGCATGGGGCTCTCCCTTCAGGTCTGGTTGTCGCCATCAGTGACCAGGCGCCGCTGCGTCAGCCAATCCTCCCGGGTCATTTCCCAATAGAGCGACGGACGCGAGCCGCCGTCGGGCAGGGCGCTCAGCCGCTCGCCCATGGGCTTGAACCCGGCGGCCTCGATGACCTTGGCCGAGCGCACGTTATCGACCGCCGCGGTCAGTCCGACCAGCCGCACCCCCAGCACATCGAACATGAAGCCGAACGATCGGGCTGCGCCCTCGGCGCCGTGCCCGCTGTTCTGGCGGTCTGCCCGCTGGGCCCCGGCCAGCTCGGCCGAGGAACGTTCGGGCCAGACGGTGAACCGCGAATAGGCGGCGATCCGGCCCTGCGCGTCCGGGGTGACCGTGAGCAGCGCCTCACCAGCTTCCCGCTGGCGCAGCGAGCGGGCGATCCAGGCGCCGATGCGGCCGGCGTCGATGGGCCGGGGGATGTCGTAGATCGGCCCGGAAACCAGAGGGTCGGACAGCAGATCAACCAGGCCGGCGATGTCCTTTGGCCCCGCCACCCGCGTCGCCGGGGTGATCAGGGCGGGGTCGGCCGTGCGCACCGCCTGGCGGATGGCGACGGCCTCCTCCGGAGTGGCCTGCAGGACGGTGACGGGAGGAGAACTCATGGAACCGGCTTTCGGCGTGGGTCGCGAACAGCGAAGACCAGGGCAAGGAGGGCCGCGGCGAGCAGGCCCAGGGAGGCGCCGAAGACCACGCTATAGCCGAGAAGGTCGGCCACCGCGCCGCCGATCAGCGAGCCGAGCGTGGCGGTGACCCCTTCAGCGGTCGCCGAGATGCCGATCCGCATCGGCAGGTCGTCGCGATGGCCAAACTCGAGGATCATGGTCTGCGAGGCCATCATGTAGCCGGCCTGTGCAGCGCCGAGGCCGAAGAAGGCGAAGAACACCGCCACCGGCGTCGTCGTCGTCATCAGCGCCACCGTCGCGGCGATCCAGGCGGCGATGGCCAGCAGCAGCACCACCCGAAAGCCCGACCGGTCGCCCAGATATCCCCAGACGATGTTGGACACCGTGTCGGCCCCCAGAAAGGCCAGCGACAGCAATCCCAGGGTGGCCCCGTCCAGGTGCATCGTCTGGCCGACATGCAGGATGTAGAAGGGCGTCGCGATCCGCGCCGCGGTGGCCAGCATCTGCACCACCAGGAACCAGCGGTAGGCCGGGTCGGCGGCGATCAGGCCGGGGATGTCCTTCATCCGGTCCCGCATCCGGACCGGCTCGCGGATGGTCGGCGGGGTGGGTTCGCGGATCTGGTGCTGCAGGAACCAGAGCCCGGCGCTGGTCAGCAGGAAGGCCAGGACGAAGGTGGTCGAATAGCCGTTGGTCAGGACATTGGTCTCGATCAGATACCTGCCCGAGACATAGGCCAGCACCGCCGCGATCAGCCCGCCGACGGCGTTGCGCCAGGCCTGTAGCCGGCCGCGCAGGTGGAGGGGAATGACCTTGGACATCAGCACGGTAAAGGCCACCCGCTGGGCCCCCATGAACACCCCGAACAGGAACAGGAACATCAGCAGGGTGACGACCAGGGCGGCGTCCTTCAGGAACCAGCCCGCCAGGGCCATGCCGAGGATGGCCAATCGCCCGAGACTGCCCAGCACGATGGCCGACGGCATGATCTTCAGCCGATGCTCCATCTTCGCCCCGGCCACCAGCGGCGAGATGATCCCGCCCACCTGCTGCAGCGCCAGGCCGAGCCCAACGATGGTGTTGGAGCCGGAGATCAGATGCAGGTAGGCCGGCATGAAGGTCGGGGCGTTGATCAGCCGAAAGCCCGTCATCCCCAGCATGCCGTGCACGAAGTTGCCGATGTAGTTCCGCCGCAGGTTGGCATGCACGAAGCTGTCGAAGGCGGCCTCGCGCGCCGGCAGGTCGTCCGCCGCGGCTACGGGCTGCACATCTCCGTTCAGGGGCTCACTCATACCGGCTCGTGCTCAGCTTTCGTCTCGGGTGGCAACCGTCGTCGGCAGGTTGCGGTTCAGATCTGCCGCGCGCGCCCTTCCCAATATGGCGCGCGCACCTTGTTCCGCTGGATCTTGCCGGCTTCCGACCGCGGCAGTTCGGTGACGAAGTCGAGGCTGCGGGGCACCTTGAAGCTGGGCAGGTTGGCCCGGGCGAAGGCCAGGATCTCATCGGCCAGGGCCTGGCTCGGTTCATGACCGGGGTTGAGCAGGATGACCGCCTTCACCTGCTCGCCCCATTCGTCGTGCGGCGCGCCGATCGTCGCCGAATCCGCCACGGCGGCGTGCCTGACCAGTTCGTTGTCGATCTCCTGCGGATAGATGTTCACCCCGCCGGAGATGATGGTCTCGGCGTTGCGCCCGGTGAGGAACAGGTAGTCGTCCTCGTCGAAGTAGCCGACGTCGCCCATGGTGAAGAAGTCATCGACCCGGGAGGCGTTGGTCTTGGCCTCGTCCTTGAAATAGGTGAAGCCGCCGCCGGGCGGCATCTGCTGATAGATGGCCCCGGCCTGGCCGTTGGGCAGGTCGTTTCCCGCCTCGTCGAGGATGCGGACCTGCAGCAGAGCCGGCCGCTTGCCGACACTGCCGGGCTTGGCCAGCCATTCATGGCTGTCGATCAGGAACCCCGCCCCGCCCTCCGACCCGGCATAGTATTCGGTCAGCACCGGCCCGAACCAGTCGATCATCGCCCGCTTGACCTCGGGTGGGCAGGGCGCGGCGCCGTGGATGATGAACTGCACGTGGTCCACGGGGTAGCGGGCCTTGGCCTCCTCCGGCAGGGCCAGCAGCCGCTGGAACATGATCGGCACCAGGTGGAAGTGGGTCACCCGCCGCTCGGCGATGGTGCGGAGGACTTGCTCGGAGTCCCAGCGGTCGATGAAGACCAGCGTTGCGCCGCCGGCCATGGCGGCCCGCACGTCAAAGGCCAGGGGCGCGGCGTGATAGGCCGGTCCGGCGCACATCTGAACCGACTGGCCAGGCGCATAGCCGCGCATCAGGTAGGTGGCATAGGGCGTCACCACCGGCACGGGCCGATGCACCCCCTTGGGCCGGCCGGTGGTGCCGGAGGTGTACATCATGCCGTTGCCCAGCACCGGATCGTCGATGTCGGTCCCGTCGAAGGGGGCAAGCGCGCCCGCGTAGAATTCGAAGCCCTCGATGGCGCCGCCGACGGCCAGCTTCACCTCGAGGCCGGGACATTGGGCCAGCGCCTCGGGCAGGGCGGCGACCCGGGCCTCGCCGATCACCGCCTTCGCCTCGCAGTCCCGCACGATGTAGCCAATCTCCTCAGCCGACAGGTGCCAGTTGACCGGCGTCAGCCGCATCCCGCCGCGAAGGGTGGCGGCCAGCACCTCGATGAATTCGACACGGTTCGAACAGAGCAGAGCCACCGAATCGCCGGCCCCCAGGCCCCGCGACCGGAGCAGGCGGACCAGGCGATTGGCGCTGGCGTTGACCCGCGCAAAGCTGTGCGCCGCGCCATCCGGGTCGATGACGCAGGCCGCGTCCGGCTGCAGATCGGCCCAGACGGCCAGCTGCATGCCCTGCAAGGCGGCCTGGTCCAGGCGCTCGGCCAGAGCCAAGTCGGTGTCAGCAAAATCCATCAATGACTCTCCGGGGCGGCCGCCATCTCGCGGCCCTGCTCCGTCGCAAGTCTGGGGCATTCGAACGGGGTTTCGCAATCGGTCGTTCGCGGGCGACGGCATTACTCGGCGCGTAATCGACCTGCCTCCACGCCTGGCGATGATGCGGACGCCGGCTTTGTCGGCCAACTCGAGGGGGCCTCATGGACAGACGCGCCTTCTTCGCCGCCTCCGCCGCCGCCGCGACGGTGCTCGCTCCGGCTGCCGCCACCGCCGCCAATCGCGGGGCCGCCGTCCGGAACCGAATAGAGACCGGCGACGGCGTCCAGATGTACATCCGCGACTGGCGGCCGACCGGCCCGGCCCGGGCGACCCTGCTGTTCATGGCCGGCTGGACCCTGCCGTCCGACTTCTGGGGCGTGCAGATGGCCGACCTCGTCCAACGCGGCTTTCACTGCGTGGCTTACGATCGCCGGGGCCACGGCCGGTCCGGCGATCCTGGCGGCTGCTACGACTACGAGCATCTCTCCGACGACCTGGCCGCGGTCATCGAGAGCCTTTCCCTGGCGAAGGTCACCCTCGTCGCCCACTCCATGGCCAGCGGCGAAGCGGCCCGTTACCTGACCCGCCACGGCGACCGCCGCATCGCCCGGCTGGTGCTGATCGGCGCGACCACGCCCTTCCTGTTGCGCACCGACGACAACCCCCACGGCCTGCCGGTTTCCGCCTTCGAGGGCCTGCGCCAGCGGCTGCTGCTCGATTTCCCAGGCTGGGTCTCCGAAAACGCCGCGCCCTTCTTCATCCCCTCGACGCCGGCCGAGACCATCGCCTGGGGCAAGGGGTTGATGCTAGCGGTGTCGCGCCAGGCGATGCTCGACTGCTCGCGCATCTCGACCAGCACCGATTTCCGCCCCGATCTGAAGGCCATCAAGATCCCAACCCTTGTCATCCACGGCGACCGCGACGCCTCCGCGCCCCTGCCGCTGACCGGGCAAGCCAGCGCCTCCCTGATCCCGGGGGCCAGGCTTGCCGTCTACGAAGGCGCGCCGCACGGTCTGCCGCTCACCCACGCGGCAAGGCTGAACGACGAACTGGCGGCGTTCGCCGGCGTTTAAGCCCAGGCGGTTTTGCGGCTAAAGGTAGGAATGACCTCCTCCAGCGCCCTCGTTCTCTTCTCCGGCGGCCAGGACAGCGCCGTCTGCCTGGCCTGGGCCCTGGCCCGCTTCGACCGCGTCGAGACCATCGGCTTCGACTATGGCCAGCGACACCGGGTCGAGCTGGAGGTGCGCCAGACCTTCCTGGGCAAGCTGTCCGCCGTCTACGAGCCGGCCGCTGCCCGGCTCGGCCGCGATCACCTCCTCGATCTGTCGGTGCTGGGGGCGATCAGCGACACCGCCATGACCCAGGAAACGCAGATCGCCTTCAACGCCAACGGCCTGCCCAACACCTTCGTGCCCGGCCGCAACCTGCTGTTCCTGACCTTCGCGGCGGCGGTCGCCTATCGCCGGGGCATCAAGCACCTGGTCACCGGCGTCTGCGAGACCGACTACAGCGGTTATCCCGACTGCCGCGACGACACCATCAAGGCCCTGCAGGTGGCGGTGAACCTCGGCACCGAGAGCCGCTTCGTCATCGACACCCCGCTGATGTGGATCGACAAGGCGGCGACCTGGGCGATGGCCGAAGACCTCGGCGGCAATCCGCTGGTCGACCTGATCGTCGAGGACACCCACACATGCTATCTCGGCGACCGCAGCCAGCGTCACCGTTGGGGCTACGGCTGCGGAACCTGCCCGGCTTGCGAGCTGCGCGGCTCCGGCCACCGCAAATGGGTCGAGGGCGCCTAGAACACCTCGTCGAAGAGGTCGTCCAGCGCCCGCCAGGCCCGCGCGTTGTTGGCCGCATGAAACGCGAACCCCGGCATGCCCCAAGTATCGGCCTCGGGGTTGGTGAAGCTGTGGCCCGTGCCGCCGTAGAGGTTCAGCCGCCAGTCGAATCCGCCGGCCCCCATCTCCGCCTCGAAAGCGGTCCGCTGGTCGGCCGGCACGACCGGGTCGTCGGCCCCGATGCAAACCAGAACCCTGCCCTTGATGGCGCCGGCATCCTGCGGCCGGGCCGTCCCCAGGCCGCAGTGGCAGCCGACGGCGCAATTCAAGTCCGCCCCGCCGCGCGCCAGCTCCAGCGCCGCCGTGCCGCCGTAGCAGAAGCCGATGGCGGCCACCCGGCTCTTGTCCGCCCTCGGATGAGCCAACAAAGCCGCCAGCGCCGCCCCCATCCGTACACGGATGAAGGCGGGATCGCTCATGAACCGCTCGTAGCGACGCATCATCTCCGCCCGGTCGGTGACCACCTGGCCGCCGCCCTGATAATCGACCGCCAGGGCCAGACAGCCCCGCGCCGCCAGCCGCCGGGCCGCGTCCAGCGTATGGCCGGTGATCCCCGGCGACTCATGGGCGACCAGAACCACCGGCGCGGGCCCATCACCAGCCGGCTCGAACAATCGCCCGATCATCGCCGCGCCGTCGGCCTCGTAGGGTGTCGCTATTCCGTCCATCGCCCGTTTCCCCGGTTGTTGCCGCCAGTCTAGCCGTTCAGGTCCCTTTGAACACCGGCTCCCGCTTCTCGAGGAAGCTGGCCACCCCCTCCTTGTGATCCTCGGTCTTCATCAGCGCCCTGATCGTCTCGATGGCCCAGCCGCCAAGCTCGCGCGGATCGCCGTAGGTCCCGCGCCGCAGCCCCTCCTTCATGTAGCGCAGGGCCAGCGGCGGATTGACCGCGATGCGGCCCGCCAGCGCCCGGGCCCGCTCCATCAGCTGCCCGTGGGGCGTCACCTCGCTGACCAGACCAATGCGCAAGGCCTCGGCGGCGTCGATGACGTCACCGGTGAACAGTAGCTCCGCCGCCTTCGCCGGGCCGACGATGGCGGGCAGGCGGTAGAAGCCGCCGACGTCGCAGACCAGGCCGCGCTTGATGAACAGCTCGGCGAACTTCGCCTTCTCCGAACAGATCCGGATGTCGGCGTACAGCGCCAGCTCCATCCCCCAGCCGACCGCCGCCCCGTTGACCGCCGCGATCAGCGGCTTGTCGCACTCCAGCGCCGCCATCGCCGCCGGCGTGGGTCTGTGCCGAACCACCGGAGTGGTGTCGGCCGACACCGCTTTCGGCCCGGCCATGATCTCCCGCACATCGTCGCCCGAACAGAAGGCCGGGTCGGCCCCGGTGACGATGACGCAGCGGGCCTCCGGGTCGGTCACCGCCTTGCGCAGACAGGCCTCCAGCCTGGCGTAGGCGTCCCAGTTCAACGCATTGCGCTGCTCGGGGCGATTGAGGGTGATGGTGGCGATGTTGTCGGCCACCTCATAGATCACGCTCTCGTCGGCCATCTTCGGGCTCCTCTTCTTGCTGCTGGCAAGACAATCCTTGAGGCGCCCATGGGGAAAGCGAGCATCTTGTTGGCGCAAGAGGAATCGCCGCCCCATGACCATGGCCTCACCGCCCGCCAACGCCCCGCCCGTCCGTGACGTCGTCCCGGCCCACTGGTTCGACCCCGCTCCGCTGGAGGCCTGGCTGACCCGCGAGGTCGAGGACTTCGGGACCGGCATGCGGGTCCAGCAGTTCCAAGGCGGCGCCTCCAACCCGACCTTTCTGCTGACCACCCAGGCCGCGAAGGGAGAGCGCCTCTACGTCCTGCGCAAGAAGCCGCCCGGCGTGCTGCTGGCCAGCGCCCACCAGGTCGACCGCGAATACCGGGTGATGAAGGCCCTGGGTGGCCTGATCCCGGTTCCGAAGATGCGCGCCCTCTGCACCGACGAGGCCGTCATCGGCACCAGCTTCTACGTCATGGACTATCTGGAGGGCCGCATCTTCCGCGACGCCACCCTGCCGGGCCTGGAGCCCGCCGAGCGCGCCGCCATCTACGACGACCTGAACGCCACCCTGGCAAAACTGCACCAGGTCGATATCGCCGCCGCCGGCCTCACCGACTTTGGCCGCGCCGGCGGCTATTTCGAGCGCCAGACGGCCCGCTGGATCAAGCAGTACCGGGGCGCCGAAACCGAACGGATCCCCGAGATGGAGGCGCTGATCGAGGCCCTGCCGGCCCGCATCCCGGCTGATGACAGCGTCACCATCGCCCACGGCGACTACCGGCTCGAGAACGTCATGTTCCACCCGACCGAACCCCGGCTGATCGCCGTCCTCGACTGGGAGCTGTCGACCATCGGCCACCCCTTGGCCGACATCGCCTACAACGCCTTCCTCTGGCGCTCGACCTCGCAGGGCTGGGGCAGCCTGGTCGGCGTCGATTTCGCCGCCAGCGGCATCCCGACCGAGGCCGAGTACGTCGCCGCCTACCTGCGCCGGGTTGGCCGCCCGGCGGTCGAAGAATGGCCCTTCTACATGGCCTTCGGCATCTTCCGCCTGGCCTCGATCAGCCAGGGCGTCTACGCCCGCGTCCTCTCCGGCCAGGCGGCCAGCGAGCGCGCGGCGGAGAACGGAACGCCGGTGCTCGCCGCCCAGGCTCTGGCCATCCTCGAAGGGCGGGATTGATCGAACGGCGAACCGGGCGTCTACTCGGGGCGACGGAGGAAGCCGATGAACATCCAGCGCCTGACCCTCATCCTCCCCCTGGCCGCGGTCGCGACCCTCGCCCTAGCGTCTCCGGCCTTGGCCGCCGAGGAGCCGTCGTCCGCTCCGGCGCCTACGCCGGCCGCGGACGCGCCGCCCGCGACTGACGAGACCGGTGAGGTTGTCATTGCCTGCTATCGGAAGCCGACCGTCGTCGAGCAGGCCAGGCTTCGGTGGGATGACACCCACCGCCGCCTCGACAGCCGCCGCGGCCGCGAGCTGGCGGACGACCGCTGATGGCCACCTTCCCAAAGATCACCAGTCCCTGCCCCTACAGGGGTCCCCTGTCCGACATCCTGGATCAGGACGCCGTCTGCGGCCTGTGTCATCGCCAGGTCCATGACCTGTCCGCCATGACCGAGCGCCAGCGGTTGGCCTTCCTGAAGTCCTGTTCCGGCGAGACCTGCGTCTCATATCGGCTGCCTCTCGCCGCCGTGGCCCTGGCCTTCGCCGCCGCGCTTCCGGCCGCCGCCCAGGAAGCCAATGCTCCCGCCCCGGCCCCCGCCCCGGCCCATACGCCGTCCGGCGTCGACGAGGCGACGGTGGTCGGCGGCATCCCCTTCATCACCGCCGCCACCACCTACCGGTACGTGCCCGTCGCCCAGGCGGCCAGGCTGCGCTGGGACGATGCCCACCGTCGGCTCGACAGCCGCAAGGCCCGCCGGGACAAGGGCGGCCGTTAGAGAAATTCAATTGGCAGCTCGCGCGCCATGTCGCACTGTGCCGCCCGCAAGGCCGCAGAGCCTTCGCCGCATCACCATTGGGGATACTTAAAAGATGAAATCGCTCGCTCTTGCGCTCGCCCTGCTTGCGACTGCCGCGCCCGCCGCCGTGCTGGCGCCCGCCGCCTCGGCCGAGGAAGCCAAGGCCGCCTACTCCACGACCGCCACGCCGCTCGGCGATCTGTTGAAGAATTCCGAGACCAAGGCCGTTCTCGAAAAGCACATCCCGGGCATCAGCACCAACCCGGAAGTCGAGCCGGTCCTCGGCCTGCCGCTGAAGCAGATTCAGGGTTATGCCCCCGACCGCCTACCCGACGCCCTGCTGGCGGCCATCGACGCCGACCTCGCCAAGGTCCCGGCCGCCAAGCCTTAGGCCAGGGCTATCGCTCATGGCTGTGAGCAAACGCCTGCAGGTTCGCCTCGGGGCTCCCTTCTCCCCTTGCGGGAGAAGGTGGCGGCGAAGCCGACGGATGAGGGGGCTCCCAAGTCTCTGACACAGCCTGAAGCCACCGCCTCATCGCGGCTTGAAGACCTATCGACCCCTCATCCGGCGCTTCGCGCCACCTTCTCCCGCAAGGGGAGAAGGAACCCTCACGGCGGCTGACGCAGTCTGGGGGCTTGTTCTCATATGCGATAGCCCAGCGCACGAGGGCGAGTACAGCGGCCCCCAACGCGGGAGGTTCTGTCCCGACGCCGGTTTCCCCCCAACCCTTCCGCCCGGGCAAAATATACTTTGCGAACTAACCGCCAGAATGCGACCGCACACTACCACATAGGGCATCAGCGCGGTGGTAGCTTGCGGCGTCCGGGGCTGGATGGGGCTAGTGATGAGTTGGTGGGACAAGTTGCTGCGTAAGGGTGGGGCACCCGCCGGGGCACCCCCGCAGGGGGAGCTCCTAATCGTTCCTGTCCCGTCGCTCGTGGCCACGTTGATCGCTCAAGAAGGAGAGAAGGGCGCTCCCCTTACCGAAAAGGAAGTACTCAGTACGAGAGACAACTGCCCCTCCATCGCAATGTATGCGTCCATCGCGGCGGAGTTGGCGGAAAAGCGTGGGTATGACGACTTGGACCCAGAAGACATCTGGAATGAATGGCAACAGTTCCGAACCTCGGAAGAATGGCAGGAGTTCGAGGCATCAAAGGAGCAGCCGTAACTTGCGTCTTAGCTGTCGCCAGTTTCGGGCGGGGTCCGCACCACCGCCCAGACTTCGCAGTTTCCCGAGGGCCTGATGCTTAGGCCCGCTCACCAGTCCTTTGATAGGTCAGGCGCTTGCCGACCACCCTTGAAGCGATCTCGGCCCGCTCCACGTCGTTCACGCCCAGCGGCCGGATCCTGGTCGTCGATGACGCCGGCCCCGGCCTGCGCGGCGAGGATCTGCTGTGGGCCTTCGATCCCTTCTACCGGGCCGACGCCTCGCGAAACCTTGACCAGGGCGGGGTAGGGCTGGGCCTGCCGATCGCCCGGGCGACGGCGCGCGGGCATGGCGGGGAGGTGGTATTGCGGCCCCAGGCGGTGGGGCTGCGGGCTATCGTCACCCTGCCGCTTGCGCCCCGGCAGGGGCCGAAAACGTCAGGCCGCCCGTCTGCCTGAGCCCCTCGAACAGCCCGATTCCGGCGCTGACCGACAGGTTCATCGACCGCGCCCCCGGCCGGAGCGGGATCACCACCCGGGCGTCGGCGGCGGCGTGGACCTCATCCGGCGCCCCGGCCGTCTCGCTGCCGAACAGCAGGGTGTCGCCGGGTTCAAAGGCGAAGCCGTCCAGCCTCGTCGCCCCCTTGGTGGTGAACAGCACCAGCCGACCAGGGCCTCGCGCCGCCTGGAAGGCGTCCCAGTCGGCGTGACGGGTCATGTGGCCGAGCGGGCCGTAGTCGAGGGCCGCCCGCTTCATCGCGCGGTCGTCGAAGCTGAAGCCGACCGGCTCGATGACATGCAGCTCGACGTCGAAACAGGCCGACAGCCGGATGCAGGCGCCGACGTTCTGGGGGATCCGCGGATTGAACAGGGCCAGACGCATGGTTTCGGCCATACCAGCAATCCCTAACGGGCCGCCAGCGCCGCCCGCGTCAGCGCCACCTCGGCCAGCAACCACTCGCGGAAACGGCGGATCTTGGGGATGCGGCGGCGGTGTTCGGGATAGACCAGCCAATAGCCCTGGCCCAGGGTGGCGACCTGCGGGAACAGCCGCACCAGCCGGCCGTCCGTCATGTCCTGGCGCCACAGGAAGGGGGTCAGCATGGCGATGCCCTGGCCGGCCATGGCCGCGTGGCCCTCATTGGCCTGGTTGTCGAGCTGCACGCCAGACAATGCTCCGACCCGGGTCTCCGCCAGGCCGGCGCCCCGCAGCCACAGGCTCCAGGCCGGCTCGCCCGAGCTGATCAGTGGCAGCCGAGGCAGATCTTCGGCGGCGATGCGCCCCCCGTGTTCAGCGAGGAACTCCGGGCTGCACATCGGGGTGAAGTCGACGGTCAACAGGGCGTGCGCCTCCAGCCCCGGCCAGTCGCCGTCGCCCAGGCGAATGCCGACGTCGATGGCCTGCACCGCGAAGTCGGCCAGCCGATTGTCGGCGGTCAGGCGCACGGCGATGTCGGGGTGGCTGACCTGGAAGCGACCCAGTCGCCAGGCCAGCCAGGTGTTGGCGAAGGTGACGGTGGTGGAGATGGTCAGGGCGCCTTCGTCCTCGGCCCGCAGCTCGGCGAAGGCCGCCTCGATCGCATCCAGGCCCCGCCCGATGCCGACGGCGGCCCGTCGGCCGGCGTCGGTCAGCATCACCCTCTGGCGTTCGCGGCGGAACAGCCGCAGGCCAAGCCGGTCCTCCAGCACCTTGATCTGGTGGCTGACGGCGGCCTGCGTCATGCCCAGCTCGCCGGCGGCGATCGTGAAGTTCTCATGCCGGGCGGCGGCCTCGAAGACCCTGACGGCGCTCAGCGGTGGAAGACTGCGCATCGGTCATCATTATTTCTACTTATGAACTCTGTCGATCCTTTGGTTGGCGAAAGCGCGCGGCAAGGCGCATCTGATGGTCATCGAAAGGAGCCCACCATGACCTACGCCACCCAATTGAACTGCCCTACCGAGCCCCGCACCGGCTTCGCCAGGCTGTGGGCCGCCTTTGGCGAAAGCCTCCGCGTCTCGTCCGAGGCCGCCGTGCGGATCGCTTATGACCGCCCCTGGCTGCGCGACAGCCGCCGCTAGGCCTGTATCACTAGACGGTGACCTCGTAGTACCCCGGTTCCTCACGCAGACGAGGACCGGCGGCGCCGTCAAGGTCGGCGCGGACCAGGCCATCGCGGGCCTTTCGGCGCAGGGCGTCCTGCAGGGAGGGCAGGGGGATGTGACCCCAGCCCTTCTTGTGGGCCATGGCCTCATCGACCGGGTTGAGCGCCACCAGCAGCCGCTCCATCGATTCCAGATGGGCCTTGAGGGTGGCGTTGTGACTGCCGTGATGGCCGACCTTGTAGACGATGGTCCGCCGGACGAGGTCCAGCCCACCCACCGGTTCGGCCTCGCCCTCCGGCGCGTCCCATTTGACGGTCTCCCAGGACAGCCAGTTGCCGATCTGGGCGTCGGCCGCGAACAGCAGGACATCCCGGCCGCCCCGCGGCCCGGCGATGCTCGGGCCGTCCAGCTCGATGGCCAGCACCAGGCTGGTGTTGTTGGTGTCGCTGTCCAGTTTCAGCGCCAGATCGACGGCGCTGCCCATCCAGACGTCGTCGATGCGCCGCCAGTCCTGGCCGCTCACCGCCCCGCCCCAGTAGTGCTCGCGGAAGAAGGGCATGGCCCGGGCGTCGCCCAGGGGGATGGAATAGAGGGAGGTGAACGGCCGGCCCAAGCCGCCGTCGCCCGCGATCGGGCCCGGCTCGCCCGAGAGACCCAGCTGGCCCATCATCGCCTGATGGCTCAGCTCATAGGTCTCGTCGCCGGTCTTCGACGGCAGCGACTTGCGGATCAGCTTGGCGTCGCGGGGCGGGCCGAGCACGAAGATGCGGGCCCCGGTCCCCTCGGGGCGATAGGGGGCGTCGCCGGGCCGCACATAGGTCAGCTCGCCCAGCCCGCGCAGGAACGCCATCGCCCCGTCGGTGGTGTTGCGGCCGCTGGCCCCGAAGAAGCCGAGCAGGCCGTCGATCTGGTCTGCCGTCTCATCGCCACCACCGCTGGCCGCCAGGCGCAGGGCGCTGGAGGCGGCGCGGGCCACCTCAAGGGTCTTGGCCCGCTGGCGCAGCAGGGACTGGGCGAAGTCGTCGGCCGGGTCCTCGGTCCAGGCCATCCAGACCTTGTGGATCTTGAGGTCCTTCTCGAAACTGGCGCGGGCCTGCAGGAAGCCGGAGACATGGTCCCAGTGGGCGTGGGTGGCGACCAGCAGGTCGATCACGCCGCCCGTTTCCCGGACGATGTCATTGACCGCCTTCTGGACCTGCGCCGTTGCATCCGGCGTGCCGAGGATGATCCCGCAGTCGATCAGGATGCGGTAGTCGGGCTGGCCCTCACGCGGCAGACGGACCAGCAGGCAGTCGCCCAGGCCGTGCCTGTACATCCTCACCTTGGCGCGATGATCGCTCATGCCGGGCTTCTCCGCATCAATGCCGGTGCAGCGCGGCGAACGGTTCGTTCGTCTCGCCGCCGCCGAAATAGCTGTCCCACAGGGTTTCCCCGGGCGCGGCGGCCTGGCGGTTGCGCCGGTCGGCCTCGATACGCGCCAGGTTGCCGACCCGCTTGCGGATCAGATAGCGGGCCTCGCGGGTCTCCAGGTCGAACAGCACGGTGCAGCCGCCGCGCCGCTTCTCGCCGTCCGGCCCAACCCAGCTCTGGGTGATCTCCACCACCAGGTCGGCGCCGACCGTCCCGTCAGGGCTGACCCGGCGGGCCGGTCGCACCGAATGGACCTCGATCGGCGAGACCTCGACGGCCTCGGTCGCCGGCTCGCGCACCGTCTCGCCGAAGTCGTTGGTGGTCTCGCGCTGGTAGCTGACCTCGTAGCGGCCCTTCTTGCGGTAGAGGCCCAGCGCGCTCAGTTCGGCGTCGCTGGCGATCACCTGGGCCGGCCGTTTCTGGCCGTCCACCCATTCCTCGCCGCTCAGCCAGCCGTGCAGCTTGCGGGCATTCTTGCGCGACAGCTCCCAGGCCGCCTCGCGGTCGCTGCGCCGGTCCCAGCCGAGGTCCATATTCTTCAGCACCTCGGCGGCCGAGGTGATGGGGATCGGCGGGGCCTCCCAGACCAGGCTGCCGGGCGACAGGGCGCCGACGCCGCGCGGGAAGATGCCGCGCTTGCTGAAGCCGGCGATCAGGGCCAGGCGATAGCCGCGCGGATCGTCCGGAACCAGGTCGCGGTCGGCGGTGATCATCGCCCGCAGGTAGTCGCTGAACTCGACATCGACCGGCGGGCAGTAGTCGAGCGCCCGGATGCAGATTCCCATGAAGTGGGAAGCGGTCTTGCTGGCTTCCCTGGCCAGCGCCTGGACCAGCGGCTGCGCCAGCCGCCCGGCCGGCAGCACGCCGCTGCCCCCGGTGGCCAGCAGGATCACCTCGTCGGCCCGCTGCTGGTAGATCTTCAGGAAGGCGTCGAACACCGCCGCCATCAGCCGCGCGCCCCGCTCATGCACCTCAATGGGCAGGACGGCAGCGCCGCCCTTCAGGCTCCTGACCTCGGCCTTGGTCTCGTCGTCGATGGCGGCCCGCAGGGCGGTCTGGAACTCGCCGCCCCGGCTGGTGGCGCGACCGAACTCGGCGGCCAGCAGGACCAGCGGATTCTCGCCGGCGAGGTCGCCGCGGGTGGCGGCGATCTGATGGGCCACGGCCTCGGGCATGGTGAAGTGCTGGAACAGGGCGACCAGGTCGGCGAAGGCCTCGTGCAGGGCCAGGACGTCGGGGTTGGTGGCCTCGCGGTAGCGGGGGTGGATGCCGTCCAGCAGGGCGTGGGTCGTCTCGTGGGCTACGATGTCGTGCGACAGGCAGGTGAAGACCAGCTGGCCGCTGGCCTGGTCGCGCCAGTCGGTCCCTTCGGAGGGGAAGTAGCCGAACAGCAGGGCCTTGCGCTCGGCGGTGTAGTAGGCGTTCTGGCCTCGGAAGGCGTGGGGATAGATGCGCAGGCGACGGATGAAGCTCTCCGACCGGCCCTTACCCGGCGGTCGTGAGGACCACAGGGCGGTGCGCCCCAGGGCCCGCTCGAAGTGGCCGATGGTGGTCATGGCCACGGCATAGACCATCTGCTGGTGGAAGCGCGGATCGCCCGGATGCGGCGCCAGGCCGTCCTGGCTCAGCAAATGGGGGTGGTTGAGATCGACCGGCGCATAGGCGCGGTCGCTGGCCGGGTCGATGTCGACAACCTCGAGGTACTCGCCGACCGGGCCGGGCTTCAGGTCGTCTTCCCAGCGCACGTCGAGCCGGGCGATGTTGATGCCGGCGGTGTCCTGCGAGGCGCTGAACGACGGATCGAAGGCGTAGACCCGCAGACGACGGCTGGCGGGCGCGCGCACCGGTGGGGCGATGGCATGCTCCAGGTGCATCCGCGACATGGCCTCGGCCGCCTCGCCCTTGGGCTTTTCGGTGGCGGAGGGCCTGGGCGAGGACCCGGCGCCGAGGAATTTCCTGAGCGCCTTCGAGGCCCCGGGCTGCTCCGCCAGGGCCTGGGAGATACGCCGCCGCTGGTCTTCGGACATCGCGCCTTCGGGAACATCGGGATCGGGCAGCAGGGCCTCGATCTGCGCCGACTGCGACAGCTGCAGGGCCTCCAGCTCCAGCATGGCGCCCGGGGCGCCGGCCGCCATGGCCTGGCCGGTGAGGATGCGCAGGATCGGGAAGTCGGCGCTGTCCCTTGGCTCCTGCTTCAGGGTCGCGGCGGCGGGCGGGGCGATGGCGAGGGCCGCGTCGGCCCGCAGGGCGCCGGCCCCGAGCTTGGCGAGGTTGAGGCCCTGGGTCCTGGCCGCCTGGCTAAGGGCCCGGCGCACCGCCTCGACCCGCATCCAGGGCTGGGGATAGGCGTTCAGCGCCGCGCGGTTGTGGGCGATCCAGACGGCTGCCGCCGCCGCGATCTGCGGGGTGGCGCAGGAGGTGCCCTGGCCGCTGAAATTGACCAGGCCGCCGCAGCCGCGGACGGCCCACGGCACATTGGGCGTGAAGGCCGCCAGGGCGGTGCGCATCTTGCCCGCCGGACCGTAGTTGCCGGCCATCCGTCCGGCCCCGAGATCGGCGTAGGGGCTGCCATCGAACATCACCCCGCAGGCCGCCGTCACCCTCTGAAACCTGGCCGGGTAGACGATGCCGCGGGTCGGGAAATTGTCCTGGTTGTTGCCGGCCGCCGTGACCATGAAGACGCCGGCCTCGTAGAGCCGGTTGATGGCGTCGGCCCAGGCCTGGGAGGCGACGCCGCCCATGCTCATGGTGATGACGTCGATGGCATCGGCCGGCTTCTGGCGCAGGCCGTAGACATAGTCGAAGGCCTTGGCCAGCGTGCTGTTGCGGAACAGGACCACGCGGTCGGCAATGCGGATCGGAACCACTTCCGCCCCCGGCGCGCCGCCATAGGCCTGGCTGGCGAGGATGCCGAGGGTGCCCGTGCCGTGGCCGTCCTGGACCAGCAGGCCTTCGGAGCGATCGGTCGGGTCGGTCGGCCGGCCCTGGTCGACGAAGTTGCGCGCGAGGTCGAGGCGCAGATGCTGGGGCAGGGTGGTATGCTGCGGATCGATGCCGGTATCGAAATGGGCGATGCGCGCGCCGGCCCCGTTGGCGCCGCCCGGCAGGACGCCGAAGCCTGAATGGCCGGCGCCCCGGAACCACATGTTGTCGCCGGGAAATCTGGGAAAGTTGGTGCGCTGCTGTTCGGCCAGGCCGCAGGTCGGCGCGGCGCCCAGCCCGCCCTCGACCATCGGATGGTTCCAGCGCTGCCAGAGGTCCGGCTCGGCGAAGACAGCGGCGGGCCCGCCGGCCATACCCAGGTCGGACCGCGTCAGATCGTGGCAGAGGTCCCAGACGTTCTGGTCGGCGCCATCCTCCAGGGTCAGCCGTTGCCAGCTGGCCGCCGTCCCGGCCAGGCCGAGCGCCTGGCCGTCGCTGTCGGCCGGTATGTGTTCGAACAGCGGCTCGGCCCTGACCTTGACCGAAGCGGCTCCGAAGCCCAGCCGGCCAGATGCCAGGTTGCCGGCGGATTTGACGAGCAGGGCGGGCGTGCGGTCGATCGCCATGGCGAATACCCCCTAGGGCCGGGTCATGACGGTGGCACGGAACAGGCGGACGTAGAAGAAGGCCAGGATCAGGGCCCAGACGTAGTCGAAGATGGCGAAAGCCAGGAAGCCGCCGCCACAGAACACCCAGACCGTGCCCATCCACACCCGGCCCAAGATGCCGATGATGTTGGGCCCCCGCTTGTGCACGGGATTGAGCAGGCCGGGCACATAGAGGGCGGTGACCAGCATCAGGGTGGCCCCCCAGCCGCGGGTCCAACCATCGGGGATCGGCTGCGGCAGATTGGTCACCTGCGCCACCCAGTTTGGCGCGAACAGGCAGGAGAGGCCCACCACGATGTGCAGGAACATGTTGAAGCCGAGCACGCCCTGATAGAGGCGCTGGGCGCTCTTCTGCTGCTCGCCAGACCAACCGATGCTGAGGCCGTCGCTCATGGTGGTACCCCCTAGAATGTCAGCAGATAGGCAATCAGGTCGGCCTTCCGTGGCGCGCTGAGATCGACGCCGTAGAGGTGGCCGCCGTTGCCGTTGCCCGGCAGGGCGGTGTCGTAGCAGTGGGTCCCGGCCGGGGCCCTGGCGGCCGGATCGCAGGCCGTGGTCAAAAAGCCCCCACGGGCCGGATCGACGATGTCCTGGCCGCGTCCGCGCAGGAAGGCGCGGGGCCGGCTGGCCGGATCGTTCAAGAGATCGACGAGGCTGGGGACCGAGCCGTTGTGCAGGTAGGGCCCGCGCAGCCACAGACCGTCGAGCGGTTGGTTGGCATAGCCGTCGGTCTTGCGAAACTGGGTGAACCGGTAGGGCGTGCCCTTGAACATCCGCGCCAGCTGCTGCTGGCGGAAGGGTTCGGTGTAGGAGTCCAGCCGGGCCCGGTCCGTGCCGATCTCGCTGATCGGGGTGACCTTGCCGAGGTGCTGGCCCTGGAAGAGGTATCGGCCGGCTTTATGGTCGCCATGGCAGGCGGCGCAGGACCCCGCGAAGATGTCCCGGCCGCGCGCCACGGCGGCGGGGTCGGGCCTGTGCGGGCTGGGCGGGGCCGGCAGGTCGAGCAGCCAGCCGGCGACCCGCTGGATCGAGCGGTGGTCCACCGTTCTGGGAGTCACCCCCGCGCCTATGGCGGCCGACAGGTTGCGCTCCCGCAGGGAATTGTTGTTGCCGTCCCAGTGCAGGTCCATGCCCTCGCGCGGCCGCTGGTTGAAGATGGCCGGGAAGTCGGAGACCCCATGCACCTCGGCCTCGCTCAAGCTGGCGGCCGGGGTGGCGAACTGGATCAGCTTGTAGGGATTGAAGGTGTCGACCCGGCCGGCCCCCCAGCGGCTCTGGCGGGCGATCAGCGGGTCCATCCGTCCACGGATGCGCAGCACCCCCTCGCGGAACCTCGGAAGGACGGCGGCCTGCCAGACGAGGCGGTCGAACCCGTCGAGGCGCGTCCCCGCCTTCTCCATGGCCGGGAACAGCTCGGCCGGGGCCAGCCGCTCGTCGCCGGCCGCCTTCAGCAGCAGGCCGACGAAGCGGTTGAAGTCGAGGTTGTTGGACGGCATGCCGGGCACGACATGCGGCGTGTCGCTGGCCGAGGTCCGGTAGGTGCCGGTGTGGCAGGTGGCGCAGTTGAGCCAGACCACCTCGACGCCGTTGACCTCGCGCTTCGAGACGCCGATCGGTAGGGCCAAGGGGCGACCCCTGGCGTCCTTCTCATAGACAAAGCCGAAGGCGGAATAGTCGCTGCGGCCCTCGAACTCGGCCGGATAGAGCGACGGCAGGGTCTTCCAGACGGCGTAGGGCACGCCGCTTTCCGGCTCCGAGCCGATCGAGCCGTATTTGAAGTGGTCGGCGGGGGCGTCGTAGCGCGGCGTCGCCGAGCCCAGCAGCCGGGTGGCGGCGAAGGCCCCGAAGGCCAGCACCGCCAGGCCGATCAGGATCAGCAGGACGACGATGGCCAGACCGACCCGCAGTTTCCAGCGGCCCTGGTTCTGATAGGCCTCGACGACGGTGACGGGCTGCTTGTTCGACACCCTACAGCTCCGAGGCCAGAGGAATGCGCATGTCGGCGCGGGGTTTGTAGACGCTCATGATCTCGTCGATCATCGCCTCGCGCGACGGGTAACGGGCCTCTTCGTAGCAACCCATCGGGTTCTTCGGGGCGTTGGCCAGGCACTTGTTGCAGTAGGTGCAGGGCCGCGCCGGGCTGTCGGCGCCAGCGGCCCACTGCTTGACCAGATCGTTGTTGGCGACCAGCGAGCGGGCGATGGAGACGGCGTCGACGCCGCCCGAATTGATCGCCTCGCGGATGAAGGAGGCAGTCTGGAAGCCGCCGGTGACCAGCACCGGCAGGCTGACCGCCGCCTTGATGGCACGGGCCTCCTCCAGGCTGACGCCCTCGACGGGATGACCCTTCTTCATGCGGAACCAGATCCAGTGGAAGATCGGCCGCAGCAGCGGGTAGCGGAACAGCAGGAAGTTGCGGAAGCCATAGACCCCCGAGCTGATCATCGCGTCATAGGTCACCGCCAGGATGTCGAGCGGCAGGTCGCCGGGCGGGTTGAGCGGATGGGGGAACAGCGAGCCGGAAGAGACGTGGATGGCGTCGGCCCCGGCCGCCTCGACCCATTTGGCGACCTGAACGGTCTCGTCCAGGGTGTTGCCCTTCTTCTCCCAGGGGATGACGTTGTTGCGGTCGATGGCGCTGAGCTTGACCTGCAAATGGAAGCCCGAGCCGACCCTGGCGCGGATGGCGCCGATCACGTCGAGCAGGAAGCGGGCGCGGTTCTGCAGGCAGCCGCCGTATTCGTCGCTGCGGTCGTTGATCCCCGAGCTCAGGAACTGGGTGAACAGGTAGCCGTTGGCGGCGTGCAGCTCGACCCCGTCCAGCCCGGCCTCGCGGGCCCGCCAGGCGCCGTCGGCGAAGGCCTTGATGGTGTGCTCGATGTCGCCCTTGGTCATCGCCCGGCAGAGGAAGCCGTGCAGGGTTTCCTTGTTGCTGGTCGAGGTCAGCGACGGGCGCATCTGGTTGTGGACGCCGGGCAGGTCCATCTGCCGGCCGGAATGGCTGAGCTGCAGGATGTATTTGGCGTCGAAGCTGTGGATCGCTTCGCCGAGCTTCGCCCAGAGCGGAATGAACTCGTCGCGGTGGATGGTGGCGTAGCCGGCGATGATCCGGCCCTCCATCAGCACGGGGACATAGGAGGAGATGATCGCCCCGACGCCGCCGGCCGCGAACTTGCTCTCCCAGTTGATGCGGGTCTGGGTGAGGGAGCCGTCCTGGTTGTCGAAGATGCCGGAGATGTTGGAGCGGAAGATGCGGTTCTTGACCGTCAGGTTGCGGAAATGCAGCGGCCGGAAGATCACGTCGTCCCCAGAGACGGGGGCAGGGGGCGGCGTGGCGAGATCGGTCATTGACGTGGCCCCCCGGCCGGCTTGGTGTGGGCTTCGCGCCAGACCGCTTCCAGCAGCGAGGCGGCCCAGTGGTGAGCCGGGCAGCGGCTCCAGCTCTCGGTCATGAACACCGTGCTGTGCGACGGGCAGCGCATGCGGGCGTCGTCGAGCTGAAAGATGGTCAGCACGCCGGGCTCGATCTCGCCGTGCACGGTGCTGGCCCTGGAGGCCCACTGGCGCATGACAGTGGCCGGGGCGACGGCGCAGCGGCAGACCACCGCCGCGGCAGACAGGCCCTGGCCGTAAGGCTCCTGCCAGACGCCGCGCATGATCTTCAGGCCGCGCACCAGGTTGTGGATGGCGACGCCGGTGGCGTGGACAGCGGTCGGATCGCCGGAGACCGGGGCGGCCAGGGTCTTGCGGGCCCGGCCGACCGCGCCGGTCAGGGCCCATCCCAGCATCTGCAGCGGATTGAACGAACGCGGGGCGGCGTCGAGAGTCTTGGCGGCGTTCCAGCGGGCGGCGCTGGCCGCATAGCCGGGGGAAAAGAGCTCGCCGACGGCGGCCTGGGCGGTTGGGCCCAGCACGCTCTCCGGCTGCTCGCCGCGCACGTAGGCCGCCAAGATCTGGCGCTGCTGTGGCGTCCCCAGCTGCGCGCTGGCCAGCCGTTGCTCGAGTTGGGCCTGCAGCCGGGCGCGGTCCGGCTGACCCCGGGCTGCGACGGCCGGCAGGGAATGGCCGCCGACCTGCAGAACCTTACGGATGCGGCCCGCCAGGAAGCGATTGAACAGCGGCCCGACCTTCTCGAACCGGCGGTCCAGCCGGGGGTCCTCGGAGATGGCGCGGATCACATCCGGCTCGTCCAGCCGGATGATGTCGATGACGCCGGGGATGCGGACCCTGCCGCTCATCCCGCCGTCCCCTTGGACCACGGGAAGAACATGCTGCGGGCGTCGGCGAAGTGGGCGGCCAGCTCCGGCGCATGGCGGCGCATGACGTCGCGCAGGCCGTTGTCCCGCACCCAGGCAAAGCCGGCCGGGGTATAGACCTTGGCGTTGAAGTCCTCGCCGTAGAAGCGGTCGCTTTTGATCCGCCGAGTGGCCATCAGGATGAAGATGCGGAAGGCGGTGTCGGAGAAGCCGAAGCCCGGCGGGGTGCCGTTGCGGCTGCAGTTGCTCTCGGCCAGGGTGCCGACCAGCAGGTCGACCTTCCTCACGTCGCCGTAGATCTCCTTCAGCTCCTTCTGCCAGTCCTTGTTGTCGGTCAGGTCGGCGAAGGTCTTGGGAACTCGCATCCCCATGTGCCGGCGGAACTCGCAGTAGCGCGGCACGCCCCGCTCGCGGTCGCGCAGGATGTCGGTTGCGGCGAGGTCGGTCAGCACATCGCTGGCCCGCTTGGGCGGCAGCATGCGCAGGGTGTTGGGGTAGTTGTGCAGGCACAGGGCGCCGGGATGGCTGGTGGCCAGCGAATACAGGACGTCGGTGAAGTCGACCTCCTTGTAGAGGTCGCTGACCCGGCCGCGGGCGACGCCGATCAGGTCGCGCTTCGTGATGCTCTGGTCGTTCTGGCGCCGCCGGAAGTCATAGTCGTCGGGCATCAAGGGATGCATCCGGTAGCAGGCAGCGAACTCCTCTGTCATGGCGTAGGGCGCCGCGTGGTGATCGATCGGCGAGCCGGCCACCCCGAACAGGATCTCGCTTTCCCCGCCCCGGCCGAAGGCCCGGTAGAAGGTCTCCCCGGCCAGGCCCCACCAGTTGGCCCGCATGGCCAGCCGGCCCTCGGGACTGTTCATCAGGGCGGGGGTCCATTCGACGGTGTGGATCTTGGCCAGCAGGGCCGAGACCACCAGCCGCGCCTTCTGGAACAGCCACTCGCCGCTCTGGGCCGGATATTCGATCTTCAGCCGGTCGACGACGGCGTTGTGCTCGCGCACGAACAGGGTGTGCATGACCGAGAGGCCGACCCACCAGTTGCCGTTGACCCCGGCCAGTTCCAGCCCCTCGATCCGAGCCCCGACATCGAGCGGCAGGTGGCCGTCGGCGGTCAGGGCCAGCTTGCCGTCCGGCAGGAGCTGGTTGGTGACGGGGTTGGTCCGCACCAGCAGCTGGCGCTTCAGGTTCGAGCCGTAGATCTGCGAGGCGTCCCACCAATGGGTCTCGATGTTGGTGTAGGTCTGCGGCCGGCCGACGTCGCCGGGGCGGTCCTCGGCTTTGAGGGTCTTGAGCACCTCCATCTTCGGGTCCGGCCAGCTGTCGCCGGGCGGAAGGGGGATCTCGATCCGGTCGTCGGGATTGTTCTCTCCGTGGCTCAACCAGTCGTGGACCATGAACTGCAGCCAGGCGGCGGCCAGGGTGTTCAGGTGCGGGACGGGCACGAATTCCTTGCGGGCCAGCAGCCGGTTGCTGATCGTCCGCGGGTTGGGCTCCATCAGGGCGGGGTCGGCCTCACAAAACGTCCGCTCGATCGGCATGTTGCGGCCGAACCGGGCGTCGGCCATGCCCATCCAGGGCTTGGCCAGGTCGTTGAAACTGCCGTCGGCGGTCCGCGCCTCGCGCACGTCCATGGAGCCGGGCATAGGCGACGGCTTCAGGGGCTGCGGGTCGGTTTCGCAGTTGAACAGGTTCTCATGGCGCATGTTGACGCGCAGCCCCGCCAGGGTCGCGACCGCGATCAACGTCGGATATTTGTGCCAGGGCTGGAAGCGGCTGAGAACACGGGCCGTACCGCCCATCAAGGTGTCGAGAAGACCGGCCAAGGATTCATCCCCCGATGAGAAGACACGTTCGACGAGAATAAAACACGAAACACCGAACGGTGGTAGGGGAATCCGACGAGTAGACTTTGCCGCAAGGCGGAACCGCCGGCGCCACGAAACGTTGTCGTGGATTGATGAGGAGTCTTCCGATGAATCGACTGATCCCGTTGACGGGCGCCCTGGTGCTGGCGCTCGGCGTTTCCAGCGCGGCGCTGGCCGAGAAGGACAACGGCAACGGGAAGGGAAACGGCAACGGCAAGGACCGTGGCCAGCAGGATCGCGGCGACCGTGGCCGCGGAAATGACGACAGAGGCGAGTATCGCGGCGAACGGGGCAACGGTCGTGACGACCGGACCGTCAAGGTCCGCGTCCCCGACGGCCTCCGGGAGGTGAAACGCCAGAAGGATAAGGACCGCGACCTCGATCGCTCCGACGGTGATCGGGACGCCGTGGTCTTTCGCCGGACGAAAGATCGCGGCCTGGTGAATGGCTGCCCGCCCGGGCTGGCGAAAAAGAACAATGGCTGTCTGCCGCCTGGACAGGCCCGCAAGATCGATCAAGATCGCGACGACTATGCCCGCTACAACTACCTGTGGCGGACGCGTGGCGACAATGCCGACTACCGTTACCGGGACGGCTACCTGTATCGCGTGAACCGGCAGGGGGCGACGCTAGGATATCTGCCGGTGCTTGGTGGCGTGCTATCGGCGGGCAATGCCTGGCCGGGACAATACGACTTTCAGCCGGCGCCCCGATACTATTCGCAATACTACGGCCTGAACGACCGATATCAATACAGGTATGCCGACGGAGTGCTCTACGGCGTGGATCCGCAGACTCAGAGCATCGGCCAGATCGCGGCCCTGCTCACCGGGCAACAATTCAACGTCGGTCAGCGAATGCCTGCCGGCTACGACGTCTATAACGTTCCCTACGACTATCGGGACCGCTATGCCGACAACGCCCAAAGCCAGTACCGGTATAATGACGGCCACGTCTATCAGGTCGATCCTACCACCCAGCTCGTGCAGGCCGTCATCAAGTTGCTGACCTGAAGAGGGCGAAATGCGCAATCCAATGAACTGGGCGCTCGCGCCCCTGCTGGCCCTTGGCCTGGCCGCCTGTGGCGGCGAGACCAACAAGGCTGCGGGACAGGCCGGGGCGACCTCCGCGCCGTCCTCGAAGACCCTGGCGGCCGCCATCGGCGACGAGGGCGATCTCGACACGCTCGAGCGGGTCATCGACAACGCCGGCCTGTCCGAAGTGCTGAAAGGCAAGGGCCCCTACACCGTCTTCGCCCCGGCCAACGCCGCCTTGGGCGCGGCCGGCGGAGACCTGTCGGGCGAAGCCATGAAGGCCCAGAGCGCGGCTCTGTTGCGAGCCCACATCGTGCCGGGCGCCCTGACCCGGGCCGACATCCTTGCCGCTATCACGCGCGGCGGGGCGGGCGGCGTCCAGATGCGGACCATGGCCGACGATCTGCTGACCTTCACGAAGGACGGCGAGGCCGTGGTTGTGAAGGCGGCCGACGGCGCAACGGCCAGGCTGACCGGCGACGAGATGGTGGTGGCGAACGGGGTGGTCCAGCCTGTCGACGCGATCCTCGTGAAAGCGCAGTAACGGCTGGCGCAAGGTACCGCCGGTGACGGCGAGTGCTTAGGTGGCGGAGAGGGTGGGATTCGAACCCACGGTACCCTTCCAGGCACGCCGCATTTCGAGTGCGGTACATTCGACCACTCTGCCACCTCTCCATACCGGTGTTGAGGGTCCGTTGAAGGGCCCCCAGAGCGAAGGCGCGGAACCTAGCGATGCGGCCTGCAAATCGCAAGGGGGGTTTGAGCGCCTTTCGACGGTCTCAGGTGAAGGTCCCGCCGCGGCCCTGGCCGCCGCTGAAGCGGGCGGCGCCGGCGGCGGCTTCGCCGCTGCGCAGGGTCTCCATGCCGACGGCGATTTCGAAGGCGGTGGCGGCGTCCCAGTCCAGGCTCCATTGCTCCAGCGCGGAGCGGCGGTCGTTGCGGAGGCAGGCTTGGGGGAAGCCCGCGATCTGGCGGGCCAGGTCCTTCGCCGCCTCCAGCGCCTGGCCATCGGGGGCGAGGCGGTTGGTCAGGCCCATGCCGAGCGCCTCGACGGCGGCCACGGGGCGGCCGGTGAGGATGAGGTCCATGGCCCGTGACTGGCCGATCAGCCGGGGCAGGCGCACCGTGCCCAGGTCGATCAGCGGCACCCCGAACCGGCGGCAGAAGACGCCGAAGGTGGCCCCCTCGGCGGCTACCCGCAGGTCGCACCACAGGGCCAGCTCCAGGCCGCCGGCCACAGCATAGCCCTCGATGGCGGCGATCACCGGCTTGGACAGGGCCAGACGGGTCGGGCCCATGGGGCCGAGGTCGCCCTCGCGGTGGACCGGGTTGCCGGATCCGGCCGCGACGCCCTTGAGGTCGGCCCCGGCGCAGAAACTGCCGTGCGCGCCGGTCAGGATGGCGACGCTTAGCGCCTCGTCGGCGTCGAAGCGTTTGAAGGCTTCGTACAGGGCCAGGGCCGTGACGCCGTCGACGGCGTTGCGGGCCTGCGGCCGGTCGATGGTGACGACGCAGAGATCGCCGTCGGTTTCGTAGTGGACCGTCATCCCGCCAACGGGTCCGGCGCTTCCACCGGCTCCTTCGCGCCCTTCTTGCCTTCCCAGCGGCTGACGACAGCCGAGGCCACCGAGTTGCCGACCACGTTGGTGGCCGAGCGGCCCATGTCGAGCAGATGGTCGACGGCCAGCACCAGGGCGATCCAGGCCTCGTCCATGCCGAAGTAGGTGAGGGTGGCCATGATGACCACGAGGCTGGCCCGCGGCACGCCGGCCATGCCCTTGGAGGTG
>JBKJSF010000228.1:0-9225 GCA_046595895.1 Caulobacter sp.
CATGCTCCGGTGGCTCGCCGAGGCGGAACCGCAGCTGCGTACGCTCGACACCTGGAACGCAGCGTCCAACGCGCACATGATCGGGGTCAACGAGGCCCTGGGCTACCAGGTCATCGCCACCGCGACCGGCTTCCAGCGACATCTCTGATCAGCCGGCCAGAAGTGCGATGAGCGACTTGCCCACGTTCGCCGGAACGGTGCCGTCCTCCAGGAGAACTTGGCTGCAGACCTGGGTGGACAACACCGGTGCCCACCTCGACTGCGTCGGAGGCTGGCTCGGCGACCGCATGGTGCTCCAACGCGCAACAGATGAGGGCAATCGACAGCGGATGACATGGCACAGCATCGCCACCGACCGGCTCGTCTGGGACTGGGAGTCCCGTCCCTCGGGGGCCGGCAGCATGGGTGCCGAACTGGCAGCTGCGCTACTCGCGTACCAGCTAAGGATGGACGGCCGCCCGCTCGGGCACGATCAGGGGCTGTCCTCCGGTTGAGGAACAGCCCCTGACCTGAATGTTTTCCGGTCGGGACGACAGGATTTGAACCTGCGACCCCTTGACCCCCAGTCAAGTGCGCTACCAAGCTGCGCCACGCTCCGACACAGGGAGGAGCGCCCTTATAGGGATGAGGTCCGGCGCGGGCAACGTCCATTTTCCTTCTCCCGCTCGCCGGGAGAAGGTGGCTCCCGAAGGGGGTCGGATGAGGGCAGCGCCGGAGCCCTGGGATTGGCGAAATCGCGAAGGTGCAGGCCGCGCCAGAACTTGGATGGATGGGCCGTGGCCGGTGCTGCCCTCATCCGTCGGCTACGCCGACACCTTCTCCCGACAAGCGGGAGAAGGGACGCTACTTACACAACAACCCGTCCAGCCGGGCCTTGATGGCCTCCAGCTCGCTCAAGGTGCCGGTCAGGCGCAGGCGGGCGTCGTCGCTCAGATCGCCGGTAGCGGGTTCGAAATCGCCTGAGGCGGCCTGCGACGGCCCCTCTTCGCCACGGGCGACGGCGAGGATGCGTTTGACGCCGCCGTCCTTGTGCAGCTTCTGCACGCCCTTGATGGTGTAGCCTTCGCTATGCAGCAGGGTCTGGACGGCGCGCAGGATCTCGATGTCCTGCGGACGATAGAATCGCCGTCCGCCGGCCCGCTTCATCGGACTGATGAAGGTGAACTTGGTTTCCCAGAATCGCAGCACATGCTGTGGCGCGCCGAGCTCGTCGGCCGCTTCCGAGATGGTGCGGAAGGCGTGGGGGCCCTTCGCCAATCGGGGCCTAGCCTTCCAAGGCGCGGTCGATTCGCGCCTTCATCACCTGACTGGCCCTGAAACCGATGACCCGGCGGGGCTCGATCTCGGCCGGCTCGCCGGTCTTGGGATTGCGGCCCATGCGGGCGCGCTTGGCGCGGACCTGGAAGACGCCAAAGCCCGACAGCTTGACCTGTTCGTCACGCTCCAGCGCCTCTGCCATCAGGTCGAGTGTGCGTTCGACCAGTTCGGAGCAGTCCTGCCGAGTCAGGCCCACTTCCTCGTGGACCGCCTCGCACAGTTCCGCGCGCGTGAGTGTCGCGCCCTTCATGGGACCCCTCCCAGACAGATGTTAATGCCGTTCATGACGCGAAAACGTCGTGCCGTCAAAGGGTTCCGCGCGCCTGTGGAGAGTTGGGTGGAGTTAGAGCCGCACCAGACACGCGCCCCAGGTCAGGCCGCCGCCCATGGCTTCCATGAGGAGCAGGTCGCCCGGCTTGATGCGCCCGTCGTCGATGGCAGTCGACAGGGCCAGCGGGATGGAGGCGGCCGAGGTGTTGGCGTGTTCGCCGACGGTCTGGATGACCTTGTGCTCGTCGAGGCCCAGGCGCTTGGCGACGCCATGCAGGATGCGCTCGTTGGCCTGGTGGGGGATGAACCAGTCGACATCGGCGATGGTCAGGTTCGCCTTCTCCAGCGCCGCCTCGATCGATTCGGAAATGTTGATGACGGCATGTTTGAACACCAGGTTGCCGGCCATCCGCAGCTTGCCGACGGTGCCCGTCGTCGACGGGCCGCCATCGACGTAGAGCAGGTCCTGCTTGGTCCCATCGCAGCGCAGGGCCCAGCTGATCAGGCCGCGATCAGTGTTGGTCCCCTGCCCTTCAACGGGCTCCAGCACCACGGCGCCGGCCCCGTCGCCGAACAGCACGCAGGTGCCACGGTCGGTCCAGTCCATCAGCCGGGTCATGGTCTCGGCGCCGATGACCAGGGCGCACCTGCTGTTGCCGCGAGCCACGAAGCCGTCGGCGACGGTCAGGGCGTAGACGAAGCCCGAGCAGACGGCCTGGACGTCGAAGGCGATGCCGACCGGGCAGCCCAGCTTCCGCTGGACGATAGCGGCGGTGGCGGGAAAGGTCAGATCCCCGGTGGTGGTGGCGACGACGATCAGGTCGATGTCGGCGGGCGTCTTGCCGGCCGCCTCCAGCGCCTTCTTCGCCGACTCGACGGCCAGGTCGGAGACGGCCTGGTCGTCGCTGGCGCGGTGGCGCTGGCGGATACCAGTGCGCTCGCGGATCCAGTCGTCACTGGTATCGACGATCTTCGACAGGGCTTCGTTAGTGACAATGTCGGGCGGCAGATAGGCGCCGACGCCGGTGATCGCGCTACGCAACACTTGGGTCACAGGACTTCAGGCTCCAAGGACGGCTGTGCCAGCACGGCCGTCAGTTGTTTGACGCTGCGGTCGATCTCGGCGGCGAAATCGCTGCGGGCCAGGCTGGCGGCGACGACGACGGCGGCGGCGTAGCTCTTGGGGTCGGCCGAGCCGTGGCTCTTGATGACGATGCCGTTGAGCCCCAACAGCGGGGCGCCGTTGACGGCTCCGGGGTCGAGCTTGAACTTCAGGCTGGCGAGGCCGCTGGTAGCCAGCAGGGCGCCCAGCATGTTGATCGGGCTGGACTTCAAGGCTGTGCGCAGTTCGTTGGCGATGAAGCGGACAACGCCCTCGGCGGTCTTCAGGAGGATGTTGCCGGTGAAGCCGTCGGTGACGACGACGTTGACCGTGCCCTTGGCGATATCGTCGCCTTCGACGAAGCCCATGTAATCGAACTCGAAGGCCGTGGCTTTCAGCAGGGCGTGGGCCTCGCGGACCTCTTCGTGGCCCTTCTGGTCTTCCGAGCCGACGTTGAGCAGACCGACAGTGGGCCGGCCGCCGCCTTGGATCGCATGGTGGAAGGCGGCCCCCATGATGGCGAATTCCACCAACTGTTCGGCGTCGGCGCTGACGTTGGCGCCGACATCGAGGACGGTGGTGATGCCGCCTGCCGTTGGCCAGCTGGCGGTCAGGGCCGGGCGGTTGATCTCCGAGCCCATCCGCAGGATCAGCATCGAGACGGCCATCAGGGCGCCAGTGTTGCCGGCCGAGACGGCGGCGACCGCCTGGCCGTCCTTAACGGCCTGGACGGCGTTCCACAGGCTGGACCCCTTGCCGCGGCGCATGGCCTGGGCGGGCTTGGCGTCCATGGCGACGAATTTATCCGTGTGGCGCACCTCGGTGAGGGCAGCCACCGCAGGCAGCCTGGCCAGCAAGGGGCCGATTTTCGCTTCATCGCCATGCAGCAGGAATCGGACTTCCGGGCCCAGCTCCCGGGTGGCGATGGCCAGGGCGGGGACCACCACGGACGGGCCGTGATCGCCACCCATGGCGTCGATGGAGAGGATCAGCGGTTCGGACAAGACGGGCCTATGGCTCCAGGGGACGCCTTGGTGGGACCGGCCAGACAGGGTCGGTGGGCGAAGCGGCCGGACGATAACGCCGGGCGGGCGGGATGCAAGTGGGGGCTCATTCGGAGTTGCGTTGCAACTTTGCCAGGGCCGCAAACGGCGAGAGGAGGTTGTCTTCCACAGGCGGTTCATAGACCGCGCCGGGCTTGCGGGGGAAGGGATCGACCTCCAGGGCGAGGTGCTCGACGACGTAGGCCGCGAGATCGACCTTGTCGGCGCTGAGGACGTCGGGCGGGTCGTCGCCCTCCGGGTCAATGTCGACTTCCATCGATTCTGACTTCGGCGCGGCGTCACTGCCGGCCGGAACGGCGCGGACGGTGAAGTCGCTGGTCAGGGTCTGTTCGAAGGGCTCGCCCGACAGGCTGCAGATCTGGGTCACCTCGGCGGAAAGGGAGCCGTGGATCTCGGTTCCATCGAGCCAGGGCCTGGCCCGGACCCGGGCGGTCAGGGAATCGAGGCGCTCAAGGCCCAGCTCGCGGGCGATGGCCACGCGGATTGCGGCGTCGGCGGTCAGCTCGACGGGATCAAGACCACGGCCGATGTCGGCCAGGGTGACAGTGTGGGACCAGAGTGGCCTATCCATCAGACCGCCAGCCAGGAGACCTCGCCGGCCAGCAGCGCGTCGGCGGGCTGGTCGGCCAGGTGTTCACGGTTCCCCGCGACGTAGGTCGCCAGGCCGGCGGCCCTGGCGTCGTCACCCTCATAGACCGTGCGGGCCAGCAGGGCTTGCAGGGTGCGGGTGTCAGGCAGGGCGTCGAAGGCCTGGTCGGCCGAGCGGGCGCGGCCATAGAAGGCCTCGCCCAGCTGCTTGATCCGCTTGGGCACGGCGACGTCGCCGACGCCCAGTTCGCGGAACGCGTCGTCGAGGCCGCGGGTGAAGCGGTCGATCAGGGCCTGCTTCGTTTCGCCGCAAAATTCGTCGCCGCCCTTGAGGCGATCGAGGAGCAAAATGACGTGCAGGCTGTAGAGTTCAAAGCGGCCTTCCCGCGTGTCGGGCGCGCCGAGCGTGGTGTAAAGACCAGGCTGGCGGGCCTGAGCGACCGCTGCGGCGTAGAGGGCTTCGCCCGCGATGATAGCCGGCCTGGGCTTCCGGAACCGTTTGAAGAACATATACGCCTCGATTTCGCCCAGCCTTCTGGCTAAAGCGGGGCATTGAACTAAGCCCCCGCGGGCGATAGGTCAAAGACAACACTCCGGAGTTCGATGCTTTGATCCGCAAGTCCGCTATCGCGCTGTTCATCGGCGCCGCCGTTCTGGCCTCCGGCGCCTGCACGCCAATGACCAGCTATTCCGGCTTCCAGGCCGTCGAGTCCAACCCGGCCGACGTCAAGGTCGGGGAAGACACCAAGTCGACGGTGATGACAAAGCTGGGCTCGCCCTCGGCCACGTCGCTGACGGAAAGCAACGGCGCCGTGGCCGGCCAGGAGATCAAGACAGTCTCGGCACGCGATTCCAACCTGTGGTTCTACATGACCCAGGTGACCGACCGGGTGGCCTTCTACAAGCCGCGCGTCGCCAAGCGCGATGTCGTCGCCGTGTCGTTCGACTCGGGGAGCGAGCAGGTGCTGGCCGTGAACACCTACAAGCTGGAGGACGGCAAGGTGGTGTCGTTCAACGGCCGCAAGACCCCGACCCGCGGCCGCGAGATCACCATTCTCGAACAGCTGCTGGGCAACGTCGGCCAGGGCGGCATGCTGCCCCGCGACGACAGCGAAGGCCTGCCGGGCAGCCGGCCGGGCGATAACCGGCAGTAAAGCGAAGCGCCCTTCTCCCGCTCGCCGGGAGAAGGTGGCGGCGTAGCCGCCGGATAAGGGCAGCACCAGCGGTGGAACTGATTCCACGTTCTGGCGCTGCCCTTGCCGTTTGGGCGGACAACTTTCGAAGCTGGCGCTGCCCTTATCCGACCCCTTAGGGGCCACCTTCTGCCGACAAGCGGGAGAAAGATTCAGGTTTGCTTGCTCAACGCCGCCGCCCGGTCTTCGAAGCATTTCATCAGTCTGGCCGCCGCCGTGTCGAAGTTCGAGGCCAGAATGCGGTCGAGCATCGGGACCTTGAACTCGAACTCGATCTCGAAGCTGACCTCGCAGCCATCCGGGTGCGGTTCGAATCGCCAGCGGTTCCACAGGCGGCGGAACGGGCCGTAGAGCAGGTTCACCTCGACGACCTTCGCATGGGCATCCTTGCGGACGCGGGTGGCGAACTTCTCGCGCAGGAAGGTGAAGGCGACGGCCGCTTCGGCGTCGAGCGTGGTCACGCCGGGCTCGCGCTCGCGCCGGTTCCAGACCCGCATGCCGGTCACCCAGGGGACGAACTTGGGATACTGCTCGACGTCGCCGACCAGCTGCAGAAGCAGGTCGGGACTGTAGGGAAGGATGCGCGTCAGCGCGTGGCGCAACTCAGGCCGCCGCGTCTTTTGCCAGCCGCGCGGCCTTGAGTCGCTCGAAGTCCTCGCCGGCGTGGTGGGAGGAGCGGGTCAGCGGGCTGGCCGAAACCATCAGAAAGCCCTTGGCGCGGGCGATCTGTTCATAGGACGCGAACTCGTCGGGGGTGACGAAGCGGTCGACGGGTGCGTGCTTGCGGGTCGGCTGCAGATACTGGCCGATAGTCAGGAAATCGACGCCGGCCGAGCGCATGTCGTCCATCACCTGCATAACCTCTTCCTTCGCCTCGCCCAGACCGACCATCAGGCCGGACTTGGTGAAGCGGCTGGGATCGCGCTCCTTGACCCGCTCGAGCAGGCGCAGGGAGTTGTAGTAGCGGGCCCCCGGACGGATGGTCAGGTAGAGCCGCGGCACGGTCTCGAGGTTGTGGTTGAAGACGTCGGGGGCGGCGTCGATGACGACGTTTTCCGCTCGTTCCTTGCGCAGGAAGTCGGGGGTGAGGATCTCGATAGTCGTGCCCGGCGCGGCGGCGCGGATGGCCAGCACCACATCGGCGAAATGCTGGGCCCCGCCGTCGGCGAGGTCGTCGCGGTCGACGCTGGTGATAACTACGTGCTTGAGGCCCATCTTCGCCACGGCCTCGGCGACGCGGGCCGGTTCGGTGGGGTCCAGCGGGTTCGGCTTGCCGGTGGCGACGTTGCAGAAGGCGCAGGCGCGGGTGCAGATCTCGCCCATGATCATCATGGTGGCGTGCTTCTGGGTCCAGCATTCGCCGATGTTGGGGCAGGCGGCCTCTTCGCAGACCGTGGTCAGGCCGTGCTGACGGACGATGTCGCGGGTCTCGTTGTAGCCAATGCTGCCAGGGGCGCGGACGCGCAGCCAGTCGGGCTTACGCAGCAGGGGCGAATCTGGTCGGGCCTGCTTCTCCGGGTGGCGGGGGCGGGCCTTGAGGTTGTCGATCACGGTGACCATGCTGCCTAAATCGGCTTTCTGGGCCTCAGGATCAAGGACTGCCTGCGCCTGTGGCGCGCAGACCCTTGCGGGCGCCGCTATTCCACCGCCACAGTCGGCGGATGTACCGCGGCCTGCTCCTCTGCCTGGCGTTGCTGCTGTCGGCCTGCGGGCAGG
Source organism: Caulobacter sp. (assembly GCA_046595895.1). Lineage (GTDB taxonomy): Bacteria > Pseudomonadota > Alphaproteobacteria > Caulobacterales > Caulobacteraceae > Caulobacter. The sequence continues at coordinate 7,251 of JBKJSF010000228.1, forward strand.
ACGGCGGGCGGGAGCCGTTTGCCGAAAGCCGTACGCCGCCGGTGATCTCGGCCCGCTTCCTGCCGCCCGAGGGCTGGGCCTGGGGCCTGGTGCAGGCGGGGGACTATCCGGCTCAACGGTACGGGGTGTCGTCGCCCTCGACGGGACCGCTGGCTCATATCGTCATACTGCCGGGCTATGGCGAGAGCGCCGAAGCCTGGTACGAGACGGCGGCCGGCTTCAACGCCAACAGCTACACTGTCTGGGTGCTCGATGGCGCCGGCCAGGGCGGCTCCGGCCGATTCACCGGAGAGCGGGATGTCGGTCACATCCCTGACATGCAGCCGGACGTTCTGGGGGTGAAGGCCCTTCTCAGAATGGTGATCCCGGATGACGGGAAACCGGTGATCCTCATCGGCGAGCGATCGGGCGCCGTCGTCGCGATCCTGGCGGCGCAACAGGGGTTTGGCGGCGATGCGCAGGTGCTGCTGGCTCCCTGGAAGCCGGCTGGAGCCGGGCCGCAGGATGCGCTGTTCAGTCAGTTGGGCCTGGGGGGGCTTCGGGAGCCCTGGGCGACCGGATGGGTCCGCGAGGCGCCATCGCCGAACGGCGACCGCTACAGGGCCGGCGTCATGCAGCTGTGGCAAAAGGTGAACCCGGACCTGCGAATGGGTTCGCCCAGCCTTGGCGGACGCCTGGCGCTTGCAAGGGGCTGGGACGAGGCGAAGGCCGCCCTGCCCTCGGTGAAGACGCCGATGCTGTTGATTGGCGCTCCAGCGTCGCTGGCGGTGGTCTGTTCGAAAACCTGCCGGACGGAGCCGTCGCCGTTCGGCGCCAAGGGGGCTTTTCTGCACCTCGAAAGCGATTCCGTGCGGGCCGCCTGGATGACCTCCGTGGACGGAATAGTCTCCGAACGGCGCGCCGCACGGCTTGTCGCGCAAGGGCTTGCCCCTGATCACGGGCTGTAACGGACCTTTTCAACGCCCGGCGCGCTCTATACGCTTCCCCTCAATAACGGTGGGAAACAGCTCGGAGCCCCTATGCCGCGTGCATTTGATGCGCGGGAAGTCGAACGGTCGCTTTTTTCGGCCCTGATCGACGCCCGGGACGCCCACGGCGCCAAGAAGTCCATTCTGGAAGACCAGAACCGAACGCCCCTCAGCTATACCGAGCTGATCCGGGCGAGCTTCGCGCTGGGCCGCAAGATCGCGCAGCTCACCGAGCCCGGCGAAAAGGTCGGGGTACTGTTGCCATCGAGCGCCGGGGTGGTGGTGACCTTCTTCGGGCTGCACGCCTTCGGCCGCATCCCGACCATGCTGAACTTCACCGCGGGCCTGCGCAACCTGCGGGCCGCCTGCAAGCTGGCAGGCGTGAAGACGGTGCTGACGGCCCATGCCTTCATCGAGCAGGGCAAGCTTCACGACCTCATCGACGCCCTCGAGACCAACGCCAGGATCGTGTACCTGGAAGAGGTTCGCGAGAAGATCGGCCTGCCGGACAAACTGTTCGCGCTGGCCGCCAGCTTTGCCCCGAGGATGTTCGCGGCCAAGACCAAGCCCTCCGATCCAGGCGTTATCCTGTTCACCTCCGGCAGCTTCGGGGCGCCGCGCGGGGTGGTGCTGACCCAGGCCAATCTCGTCGCCAACGCCTCGCAGATCGCCGCCCACATCGATCTTGATCCCGACTGGGTGATGTTCAACCCGCTGCCGACCTTCCACTGTTTTGGCCTGACCGGCGGGGTGATCCTGCCGATCCTCACCGGAATGAAGGCCTTCCAGTACCCGTCTCCGCTGCACACCAAGCAGATCCCGCCGCTGATCAAGGACTGCGGGGCTTCGATCCTGCTGGCGACGGACACCTTCGTGAACCAGTACGCGCGCTCGGCGGACGCCGGTGAGCTGTCGGGCCTGAAGTTCATCGTCTGCGGGGCCGAGAAGGTTCGCGAAGAGACCCACAACCTGATCGCCGAACGCTTTGGCGGCGTGCCGGTCCTCGA
>JBKJSF010000049.1:0-22214 GCA_046595895.1 Caulobacter sp.
GAAAGAGCGGGTTGCCGTCCCCAACCTCTGACGGTGAGGCCTACAGCCCCAGCCGCCGCGCCCGACCCGCGATCGTCAGGGCCAGGCGTTCGGCGATCAGTTTGTCGGGGCTGCCAGTCTGTTTGCAGGCCTTGTCGGCGGCGAGGATTTCCGGCTGCAGGGCGTCGATGGTGTCGAGGGTCCAGGCCCGGGCCTGGCGCAGGAATTCCTTCTCCTGCTTCCAGAAGACGCCGCTGGCCTTGGCAGCCTCGGGCAGGCCGGCTCCGCTGGAGACCAGGGTCAGGGTGCGCCGCAGCTTGGCCAGATGCATGCCCATGGCGCGGACCGCCGGTGGTCCCGCCTCGCCTTCGGCGGCGGCGCGGGCCAGGCCGGCCTGAGCGGCGCCGAGGCGGCCGCCGAAGGCGTCGTTGGCGGCTTCGAACAGCGAGGCTTCCGGCTCGACGCCGAGGAAGTCCTCCAGCTCCGCGGCAGTCACCTGCCGGCCGCTGCCGGGGCCGATCCACAGGATCAGCCGCTCGATCTCCTGGCGGGCGACGCCGCGCTCCTTGGGCATGCGCGAGGCGAAGAGGTCGAGGCCGGCCGAATCGAGGCTGACCCTGTCGGCGCTGAGCGCCTCGCGGGCCATGCGGGCGATGTCGCCCTGTTCGTCCTCGTAGCAGGGGATGGCGGCGGCGGCGGCGGCCTTCTCGGCGGCCTTGCGCAGGGCCGAGTCACGGCCCAGCGCCCCGGCCTCGATGATCAGGAAGGCATCGGGATTGAGTTTGCCCTCGGCGTGGGCGGTCAGGGCCTCGGCGGCGGTCTTGTCGGGGGCGGCCCGATCGCCGGTCAGGCGCACGCGGACCAGCCGTCGGCCGCCGATCATCGAGAGGGCGGTGAGCTCCTCCTCCAGCTTGCCGGACTGATCTAGATCGGTCTCGGTCAGCATGGCGACGTTGAAGGGATCGTTCAAATCCGGGGTGATGCGTTTGGCGAGTCCGTCGGCGCGCTCGCGCACTCCGCCCCGGTCGCGACCATAGAGCAGCACCGCCCGAATATTGTCCGGCGGGCCTTTCAGGATGCGGTCGATGTCGGGGCGTTTGGAGACGATCACGGAGCGGGCCTCACCCGTTCCGCTTCAGCATCCACACGGCCAGGTCCATCTGGATCTTGCGGGCCAGTTCGTCGGCCACCTTCTGTTCGGCGTCCTGCTGGGCGGCGATGGCGGCATAGGGCTGTTCGGCGCGGTCGAAGGTGACCTCCGCGAAGCTGACGCCCTCGGTGGCCGTGGTTCCGTCGGCTCTGGAGACCAGCTTCCAGTTGGCGGTGACCACATACTCGTAGCGGCTGGCGACGCCGTCGGTGCGGCGGCCGCGCGGGATTCGGCTTTCCTTGAGGGTCAGCTCCAGGCGCCACTCGGCGGGCCGCGAATCGCGGGCCAGGGCGTCGTCGAGCGATTCGCGCAGCAGGGCGCCGGTGCGGCCCTCCGGGGCGATGGTTTCGACCGCCGAAAGCCCCGGCGAGACGCCGGGAGACGCGTAGAGGGGCGTGAAGCCGCAACCGCCCAGCCCGAAGGCGAACAGTCCAAGTACGGCGAAGAGGGCGGGTGTGCGCATCAGTTGGCCACGATGTTGATGATGCGGTCCTGGACCACGATCACCTTGCGAACAGTGAGGCCGGCAAGGTGGACCGAAACGCCGGCGTCCGCCAGCGCCAGGGCTTCGACAGCCGCCGAATCCGCGCCCTTGGCGACGACGAGCTCGCCGCGCCGCTTGCCGTTGATCTGCACCGGCAGGGTGACCTCGTTGTCCGACGCCAGGGCGGCGTCGGCCTTCGGCCATTCGGCGTCGACGACCATGCCGGCCTTGCCCAGCCGCTCCCAGCAGGCTTCGGCCAGGTGCGGCGTGAAGGGGTTGATCAGGCGGGCCAGCACATCCAACGCCTCGGCGCGGGCCGCCTGGACGGCGGTTGAGGCGCCGGCGGCCGGGTAGCCCTTGAGGATGTTCAGGAACTCGTACAGCTTGGCGACGCCGCTGTTGAACCGGAAGCGCTCGATGGAGTCGCCGACCGGCCCGATCAGCTTGTGGGTTGCGCGGCGCAGTTCGATGGCGGCCGCATCGCTGTCGTCGAAAGCCGGCGCGGGGCCGTCCGGCTGGGCATCGAACTCGGCCCAGACGCGGTGTACGAAGCGGCCGGATCCCTCGACCCCGGCGTTGGTCCATTCGACGTCGCGTTCCGGCGGGCTGTCGCTCATCACGAACAGGCGGGCGGCATCAACGCCGTAGGTCTCGAAGATGCCCTCGGGGGCGACGACGTTCTTCTTCGACTTCGACATCTTCTCGATGTCGCCGATGACCAGGACCTCGCCGGTCGCCTTGACGCGGGCGACGCGGACGCCGGCCTCGGTGGTGAAGTCGACACAGGCCGGCTCGACCCACTCGTCCTTCGAGTCCGGATCGTTCTTCGCCGCCTTGTAGGTCTCGTGGGTGACCATGCCTTGCGTGAACAGCCCGGTGAAGGGCTCGGCCACGCTCAGCATGCCTTCGTCCTTCAGGGCGCGGGTGATGAAGCGGGCGTACAGCAGGTGCAGCACGGCGTGCTCGACGCCGCCGATATACTGGTCGACCCCCAGCCACTTGTCGGCGGCGGCCTTGTCGATGGGCGTGGCCGCGTGCGGGTTGGCGAAACGCGCGAAGTACCAGCTGCTGTCGACAAAGGTGTCGAGGGTGTCGGTCTCGCGCTGGGCGTCGGCGCCGCAGGACGGGCAGGCGACGTTCTTCCAGGTCGGATGGCGAAGCAGCGGGTTGCCGGGGACATCGAAGCTGACGTCGTCGGGCAGCACCACCGGCAGCTGGTCGTCCGGCACCGGGACCGGGCCGCAGGACTGGCAGTGGATGATCGGGATCGGGCAGCCCCAGTAGCGCTGGCGGGAAACCCCCCAGTCGCGCAGACGATAGACTGTCGCGCCCTTGCCCTGGTCCTGTGCCTCGACGCGGGCCACGGCGGCGGCCTTGGCCTGTTCCACAGTCATGCCGTCCATGAAGGCGGAATTGAAAATCTTGCCGGGGCCGACGTAGGCTTCCGTGCCGACGTCGAAGCCGGCCGGATCTGCGTCGCCCGGCAGCACGACCGGCTTCACCGGCAGGCCATACTTGCGGGCGAAGTCCAGGTCGCGCTGGTCATGGGCCGGGCAGCCGAAGATGGCGCCTGCGCCGTAGTCCATCAGCACGAAGTTGGCGATCCAGACCGGCAGCTTCCAGTCGGGGTCGAAGGGATGGACGACGCTCAGGCCGGTATCCAGGCCCAGCTTCTCGCCGCCTTCGATTTCCGCCTCACTGGTTCCGCCGGCCCGGCACAGCTTGACGAAGTCGGCGACCCTGGGGTCGGCGGCCAGCTGTTCGGCCAGGGGGTGGTCCGGTGCGATGGCCAGGAAGCTGGCCCCGTACAGGGTGTCGGGGCGGGTGGTATAGACCTCCAGGCCAGCCTCGAAGCCTTGCGGGGCCTGATCGAATTTCCAGGTCAGGCGCAGGCCCTGGCTGCGGCCGATCCAGTTCTCCTGCATCAGGCGGACCTTGTCTGGCCAGCGGTCCAGGGTCTTCAGGCCCTCGATCAGGTCGTCGGCATAGTCGGTGATGCGCAGGAACCACTGGGTCAGCTTGCGCTTCTCGACGATGGCGTCGGAACGCCAACCGCGGCCGTCAATGACCTGTTCGTTGGCCAGCACGGTCATATCGACCGGATCCCAGTTCACCGTCGCCTCGCGGCGATAGACCAGGCCGCGTTGCAGCAGCTTCAGGAACCAGCGCTGTTGCTGTCCGTAATATTCCGGGTCGCAGGTGGCGAATTCGCGCGACCAGTCGATACTTGTGCCCAGCACCTTGAACGGCTCGCGCATGGCGGCGATGTTGTCGTAGGTCCAGCCCTTGGGGTGGACGCCGCGCTCCATGGCCGCGTTCTCGGCCGGCATTCCGAAGGCGTCCCAGCCCATTGGGTGCAGCACCGCATGGCCCTGGGCCCGCTTGTAGCGCGCCACCACGTCGCCCATCGTGTAGTTGCGCACATGGCCCATGTGCATCCGCCCCGACGGATAGGGGAACATCTCGAGGATGTAGTATTTCGGGCGCGGATCGTCGTCCGCCGTGCGGAACACATCGGCGTCGGCCCAGGCTTTGCGCCACCGGGGCTCGGTTTCCTTGGGATTGTAGCGTGCCATGGGCGGTTCTTAAGACGCGCCCCGCGCTGCAACAAGAGGTGCGGCGCAGGAGCGCGCCGCACTCCTTTCCTATTCGTCGCTGAGGTTCGCGAGCCGCAGCTTGCGGGCCCGGTCGAGGATGGCGTTTTCCATGTCGGCCTCGGTCTGGGCCGCCGTCGGGGCGTCGGTCCAGGTCCCACCGTTGTTGACCTGCTTGAAGACGCTGACGTTCAGGGCGTCGGCGCGCAGGCGGGTGTCTAGGATGTAGACGGTGACCTTGAACCGCTCATTGGGGGTCGCCGCGTCCGTGTACCAGTCGGTGATGATGACGCCGCCATAGGGGTCGGCCGAGGCCAGGGGCATGAACTTGATGACGTCGGTGGCGGCGCGCCACAGATAGCCGTTGACGCCGATCTCCGTGCCTTTCGACGCCTTCTTGCCGCCGATGCCCAGAAAACCGCCATTCCCGTCCTTGACGGTCTTCGGACCACTGGAGCCGCAAGCCGCCAGGGCGCCCGCCAACATCAAAACCGCGCCCAACCTGAACGCCCCGCGCGCAAACCGCATGCTATCTTGCTCCAAATCCGACCGCGCCCCCGCAAACGGAGATATTCTGTCCGGTGCGTCTACATCATGGCAAGACAAGGTCCAACGGAGAATCTCGTGACCTTCCCGCCACAGGCGAGGTCTGAATCGATCCGCGTTCACCGGATGCCGTTGACCCAAAGTCGCCGTGATCGCTTATATACTGGCAATTGAGCTGACGGCCCGATCCCGGGCACACCAAGGTCGGCGCGGGGCGGAAGGACTAAAAGGCGGTTATGGGCAAGGGGCGTTACATTGCGGCGGCTGCCATGCTGATCCTGATTGGATCGGCGGGGATGGCCCAAGCGCAGAACGTGACCAAGCCGAAACCGGCCGCTGACTTTCGCGTGCGCGGCGATTTCGACATCCGTGACAGCCGTCTTGGCCCTGGCCGCGCTGATCGGAGCGTCCAGTTCGACGCCAAAACCGGTAAGTGGGGCCTGAAGCTCGGCCTGGGCTCCCCCGTCGGCCGCGAAGCCGACGCCAAGGACCTGGAAGCCGGCGCATACTTCAAGGTGACCCCGTCGCTCCGCGTCGGCGGCGCCGTCGGCCTGGCTTCCCAACGTGACAACCCGGTTCGCCGCAATGGCGAAAAGGAAGAGGCACCCCGCGTGCGCCTGGAAACGACCTTCAAGTTCTAGGCTAAGCCCTCCGCGCGTTCCCGCTCATCCCGGCGAATGCCGGGACCCATCCGCGTGATCTCGAGGTTTCCGGGTGGGCGCCAACAGCGGCCCTCACGGTGGCGGAAGGTGTCTAGAGCATTCGTCGCCTCAGTTGAGGCAAGGAATGCTCTAGAGTCCTTGTTGGTCGCTCTCGCTGATCGGCCAAGTGATTCCACTTGGCCGGCGAACGCTCTAGGCGACCACAACAGCGCTCAGGCGGATGGGTCCCGGCATTCGCCGGGATGAGCGGTAGTTGAGGTGTTGCGGACAGCAGTTCAGGGCCACGCCGCCAGCAACGCCCTCAACGCCGCCGCTGTCGCCAACGGCTGGTCGATCATCACGTGGTGGTCGGCGTCGGGGATGGCGAACTTGACGATGTCGTCCGGCAGTTCGCGCAGCATGAAGTCCATGGTCTCGGGGAACATCAGCTTGCTGCGCTCGCCCCAGACCATGGCCAGCGGGCATCCGACCTGGCTGAGCAGCGCCCCCAGCGGCGGCATGGTGAAGTTGTGCCAGAGCTCGGGGTCGAACTTCCAGGTCCAGCCCGTGCCCGAACCGTCCGGCATCGGCGCCTGGCGCAGGGCCTTGCGGGCGATCCAGTCGGCCACGTAGTCGTTCTCGCAGGTCTGCGGCGGGGCCAGGCGGAAGCGGGCCAAGGCGGTGGGCAGGTCTGCATAGACCTTGTTGGCGCCGGTGCGGCGCGATGGGCCGCTCCACTGCCGCTCGGGCGGGTGGATGGTCGAATCCAGCATGACGACGCCGCGCAGGCGGTCGGCGTGATGGACCGCGCAGTAGAGGGCGGGGAAGCCCCCGAAACTGTGGCCGACGATGCGCGCCTTGCCGTCGGCCTCCAGACCAGCCGCCTCAATGGCTCCGAAAATCTCCTCGGCGAAGAGGTCGGCGTCGTACTTCGGCCGCCAATCGCTGTCGCCCATGCCCGACCAGCTGATCGCCGCGACGCGGAAATCGCCGGCCAGCATGGGGGCGATGAAGCTCCACCAGTCGGCGTGGGCGCCGTTGCCGTGCAGCAGCAGCACGCCGGGCTTGCCGACCTCGCCCCAGGTGAGGAGCTCGATGGTCGCGCCCTTTGCCTCGAAGGTCGAGCGCTTGGGCTCCTGAGCCAGGGCGGCGTCGAACCAGGCCGGGGCCGGCGGTTTTTTACCGCTGTAGGGGGCGAGGGGCGGCGGCACGTCAGGCCAGATGGGGTGGCCGTCAGCCATGCAGGGTCTCTTTCTTCTGAATTTCGACAAAGGCCTTTTCGCCCGGGCGCGGCGGGCGGGGCCCGACGGTCTTGAACACCCCCATGCCGGTCATGATCAGCCGATCGCCCGCCCAGATGCGACCGCGCACGGTGAAGACGTCGTCCTCTTCGGCGACCAGCTCGGCCCGGCCCTCGATCCAGTCGCCCAGCTTGCCGCTGGACAGGAAGTCGCAGGTCAGGCGGACGGTGACCCAGTAGTGGCTGCGGGCGACGCTGATCACCCGGCCCCAGGCCATGTCGGCGAAGCTCATCAGCATGCCGCCGTGGCAGTTGGCCATGCCGTTGGTGTGGTGCTCCTCGACCCGGAAGGCCAGGGTGGCGCCGCTCTCGTCATGCCGCTCGTAGAGTGGCCCGATCTGGCGGCCGAACCCGCGGGTCCAGTTGAGAATCTTGTAGCCGTCGGGGATGTCGGCCGTCTGGGCTTCGGTGAGGTCGTCGGACATGGGACAAGTCTAACGCTCGTTTGAATTTGGCGGAAGCGACAACCTTCAGCTGGGCGGGGTCTTTCGTTCGCGATCCCACATCATCTTGAACGGTCCGCCGCCGAGCAAACGCCGGTCGGGACTGTCCTTCTCGATCTGGCCGATCAGCCCCCGGTAGACGCCATAGCCGACCAGTTCGCGCAGCCTCGGCTCGAAGGTGGCGACGAGGTCCTGGGACAGGCCCAACTGCTGGTTCTCCTGCTGGCGGATGTAGCCGGCGCAGTAGTTCATGGCGATGCCGGTGCGTCGCGCCTGGCTGCGGTTGGCGCCGCCGCCATGCCACAGGGCGCCCTCCCAGATCAGCACCGAGCCCTTGGGCATAACCGCCGCGATCGTCTCGTAGTCGCCGCCGTATTCGGGATTGTCCAGCCGATGACTGCCGGGGACCAGGCGGGTGGCGCCATTCTCCTCGGTGAAGTCGGTCAGGGCCCACATCGAATTGCAGACCAGTGGCGCGTGCGGCTTGGCGATGGGAATGATCTGGTCGTCGGCGTGGATCGGCTGCGCCGTCTGGCCGGGATCCATGGCGATGGAGGCCAGGGAGGAGATCAGGCAGCCCTCCCCCAGCACCGCGTCGATGACCGGCAGCACCGAGGCGTGGACCGGCACTCTGGCGAAGACTGGATCATGGGCCAGCAGGTTGTAGATCCGCACCGTGCGGTCGCCCTCGAAAGGGTTCATCGCCGGCCGGGCGTCCAGCTCGCGCTCCAGCCGCTCGACCGCTTCGTTCAAGGCCTCGATCAACTCGGGTTCGATGGCGTTCTCGACGATGGTGTAGCCATCGGTCCGCATCCGCCGCAGATGTTCTTCCAGCACGTCGCCCTCCGGTTCTTGCCGGCGAGCCTAGATCAGAACCCCCGCCTCGTCCCGCCCCGTGCTAACGCTGAGCGCGTGACCCGCGCCCGCCTCATCGCCTGCTGGATCATCGGCCCGCTCTACGCCGCCTTCGGGGTCCTGCACCTGGCGGCCGTGGACAGCTTCCTGCCGATCATGCCGCCCTGGGTTCCGGCTCCGGCCCTGGTCGTGCAGCTGACTGGCCTGGCCGAGATCGTCGGCGGCCTTGGCCTGCTCGTTCCGCGCTTGCGGCGCTTGGCGGGGCTGGGGCTGGCGCTCTATGCCATCGGGGTGTTCCCGGCCAACCTTCACCACGCCTTCGGCGGCCTGCATGTACCCGGGCTGCCGGACGGCTGGTGGTACCACGGGCCGCGACTGGCGATGCAGCCGGTGCTGGTGGCGCTGGCCCTGTGGGCCGGCGGCTGGTTGACGCGACGACAGCATTGCGCGCCACCGCGATAAGGCCCCACCCTCCACAGCAAAGAGACAGTCGAGGGGAAGCGCGTGAGCACTGCGGAAGCTGTTGTCGTCCCGGCGTTCAAGCCGCCTTACCATGTCAAATTCGCCTATGGCCTCGGCCAGGCGGTGCAGAGCGGCGGGTTCGATGTCGCCCTGCCGCTGACCTTCTTCTACTACACCCAGGTGCTGGGTCTCTCCGGCGTGCTGACCGGCATCGCCGTTGGCCTCAGCCTCTGCCTCGACGCGATCATGGACCCGCTGGTCGGCTCGATCTCGGACAATATCCGTTCGCGGTTTGGCCGGCGGCTGCCGCTGATGGTGCTCAGCATCCCCCTGGTGGCGCTGGGTTTCGGCCTGATCTTCTCGCCGCCCGGCAACCTGTCCGAGCCGCTGCTGTTCGCCTGGCTGCTGGGGACTTCGCTGCTCGCCCGCGGGGCCACCTCACTGTTCAACGTTCCCTTCATCGCCCTGGGGGCGGAGCTGTCGGACGGCTATCTGGAACGCTCGCGGGTGGTGGTCTGGCGGACGGTCATTGGGCTGTTGTCGGCGGTCGGCGTCATCCTGTTGGCCTACCGCATCTATCTGACGCCGCCGGAGGGGCTGTTCAAGCTCGCCGCCTATCCGCCGCTCGGCTGGTCGGTGGCCGTGCTGCTGGTGATCTGCATGGCCGCCTGTTGCGCCGGTATCGCCCGCTACGCCATGGGCCTGCCGCAGGCGGAGACCACCGAGCGGTCGATGATCAGCCGCCTGCCCGGCGAAGTGAAGGAAATCTTTTCCAACCACTCGTTCCGCACCCTGTTCTTCTCCTGCCTGCTGATCATGGTCGCCATCGGCGTCAACGGCACCACCGGGGCGCACAACAACACCTACATCTGGAAGATCGGCACCAAGGAGATCGAGTTCCTGACCTTCGTTCTCCTGATCGGCACCCTGATCGGGGTGCCGTCGGCGCCGGCCCTGGCGCGCTGGTTCGAGAAGCGGTCGGTGGTGATGATCGGTGTCACGATGCTGAATCTGGTCTGGCTGGTCGTGCCGATGCTTTGGGTCAGCGGCCTCTACCGGCCGTCAGGCGAGGCGGCCATCCCGCCGTTGCTGGTGATGATGCTGTTCGCCGGCATCGGCCTGGGCCTGGTGCTGGTCGCCTTCCCGGCGATGATGGCCGACGCCGCAGATGAGCATGAACTGCGCTTCGGCCACCGGCGCGAAGGACTGTATTTCTCCGGCATCACCTTCGCAGCCAAGGCGGCGAGCGGGGTCGGGGTGCTGCTGGCCGGCATCGGCCTGACCCTGATGGGCATGCCGCGCAACGCCGACACGGCCCTGGTCGTCGATCCGGACGCGCTGGTCAGGCTGGTGTTGGTGCACGGCCCGCTGGCGGCGGTGATCTCCTGCGTCGGGGTCGCCCTGATCTGGCCCTACGCCATTACCCGCAAGGCCCACGACGAGATATCGCTGAAGCTGCGCGGACGCTAGACCTTCCTGTCCTGCCGCCTGGAGCGGATGCCATCGCCAACACGAAGACGACCCGAAAGGTCCCGCGGCAACGGTCCGGAGGTTCGCGGGTTTGTTTGCGATGTCCGACACGCGCCCCCTGGACGACCACGAACTGGAATCGGTGGAGACCGTCGCGGGCTTGCACCGCAAGCACGACGAGAGCGCCAGCCGGCTGCAGAGGGGGATCGACGGATTCATCGACGCGATCGGGCGCCCCTGGATGGCGATTGTCCTTGTCATAACCATCCTGGCCGGGGTGGTGGCCTCGGCCATTCAATCTGAGGGTCGAATGGATGGAACCTGGGCGCTCTGGTTCCATCTCGCCGCGACGCTCAGCGCCCTGCTGCTGTCGATCGTGATCCTGGCGTCGCAGAGGCGCGGCGACGCCTTCGCGGCGCGGCGCTCGGCCATTATCCTGGACCTGGCGCTGCTGGCCGACCGCAAGAACGCCAAGATCGTCAGCCTGCTGGAGGAGTTGCGACTAGGCGGGACGGGAAAAGGCCGCGCCCCCGATCCGGAATCCGAAGAGATGTCGACGCCCATCGATCCGGATGCCCTGGCTGAAGCGATCGAGGACAGCGTCGATGGCGTTCATCGCTAGTCAGACTTCAACGGCCGCTCGAACCATCAGCAGGCAGTCGCCCCAGTCCCTGGCACCGGGCCGCCGTAGATCTTGAAGCCGGCCTTTTGGTAGGCGCGGACGGCGCGGGCGTTATCGGGATGTGGGTCGGTGACCACCACCGGAGCGCCGTCGGCGATCAGCGCATCGCAGAACTGGCGGATGAAGGCCGGGCCGTGACCCTGGTCCAGCATATCGGCCTCGCCGATGTATTGGTCGATACCCCGCGTTCCCGGCGGCTGGTCCGCGAAATGGTGGCCGGGCCAGGCCTGCGGGTCATAGGCCTGGATGTAGCCGATTGGCCGGCCGTCCAGATGCACCAGGAAGGGCCAGGTGTGGGCGTCGCCCAGCGCCTTCTCGGCCTCCCCCGGGTCGCTGTCGTCGCCCCACCATCGCCGAACGTGCGGGGATTGCAGCCAGCCGGTCAGCAGGGTTGCAGGTCGCCTTCCGTCAGCGGGGGGAAGACGTAGGCCATGGCCGCTCAGACCGTCTCCACCGTCAGCGAGCCGTTGGTGTAGACGCAGATGTCGGCGGCGATGCCCATGGCCTTGCGGGCGATGGCCTCGGCGTCCAGGTCGCTGTCCATCAGGGCCCGGGCGGCGGCCAGGGCGTAGCTTCCGCCCGAGCCGATGGCGGCCACGCCCTGATCGGGCTCCAGCACATCTCCGACGCCGGTCACGGTGTAGATGTTGGTCTTGTCGGCGACGATCAGCATGGCCTCCAGGCGGCGCAGGTAGCGGTCGGTGCGCCAGTCCTTGGCCAGGTCGACGCAGGCCCGGGCCAGCTGGTCGGGATATTGCTCCAGCTTCGCCTCGAGGCGCTCCAGCAGGGTGAAGGCGTCGGCCGTGGCCCCCGCAAAGCCGGCGATGACCTTGCCGCCGGCCAGCTTGCGGACCTTCTTGGCCGAGCCCTTGACCACGGTGGCGCCCATCGACACCTGACCGTCACCGGCGATGACGGTCTTGCCGTCCTTGGCGACCGCGAGGATGGTGGTGCCGTGCCAGTCGGGAAAGCTGTTGCTGTGTTGCATGGCTCCGATGTGGCCATGGGCGGAAGTGAGGTCAAGGTGGCGTTCAGCGACGGCGAGGTCGAACGGTACGCCCGCCATCTGGTGCTGCGCGAGGTCGGCGGGCCGGGACAACAGAAGCTGAAGGCCGCCAGGGTGCTGATCGTTGGGGCCGGAGGCCTGGGGGCGCCGGCGGCGCTTTACCTGGCGGCGGCCGGGGTTGGGCGGATCACCCTGAGCGACGACGACGTGGTGAGCCTCTCGAACCTGCAGCGGCAGGTGCTGTTCGCCACGACCGATGTCGGGCGGCCCAAGACGGCGGCGGCGGCCGAGCATCTGGCGGCGCTCAATCCGCATATCGAGGTGGCGGCGGCGCCCGCCGTGACGGCGTCGAACGTCGCCGGGCTGGTCGTCGGGCAAGACCTGGTGCTGGATGGTACGGACAACTTCGAGACCCGGCTGCTGGTCAACGACGCCTGCGTGGCGGCTGGGGTTCCTTTGGTCAGCGGGGCCATCGGGCGCTGGGCGGGGCAGGTCGGGGTGTTCCGCTCCCAGCCCTGCTACCGCTGCCTGGTGCCGGAGGTCCCGCCGGACGCCGAGACCTGCGTCGCCGTCGGCGTTGTCGGGGCCCTGGCCGGGGTCATCGGCTCGATGATGGCGCTGGAGGCGGTGAAGGTGATCACCGGGGCGGGCGAAGCCCTGACGGGCCGGCTGCTGATCTATGATGGCCTGGCCGGCGAGAGCCGGACCGTGCGGGTTGGCGCCGATCCGGCCTGTCCTCTGTGCGCGTGATAAGACAAGCTTTGTCGGCGCCGAGCCTCTATGTTCAACGGGCTGAGGGTTGCGGCGCGCCGCGCCAATCTCCCGGCCTGAAAGGACGTCATGTCCAGGATTCCCCCCGGGCCCCGCCATTTCCTGCCTCGACATTTCCTGAGCGACGCCCGCTCGACCGGCGCCGTGCGGGCGCCCAGGCCGGTGGCTGGCTCCGGCCTCAACGATCCGCGCTCGACGCGTAGCCCCCGATGAACGGCTTTCTTCGCTTCCTGAACGCGGTGGGCGAAGGCAGCGTAGGCAACGCCGAGGTCCGGGCCGAGGCCTGGGCGCTTGGCAGCCGGCACCGCGGCGAGGTGCTGGAAGGGGCCCGTGCCGAGCTGGCCGCCGGCGGCCACAGCCCGCACCGCACGGCGCTCCTGAAGGCAGTGGTCCGCTCCCAGCTGGCGCAGGGGGCCAGGGCGTGAGCGAAGACCTCCCCCGTCTGCAACGCGAGAACAGCTATCTGAAGAGCCGCGTTGCCCAGCTGGAGGACGATGTCACCGACCTCGGGGCCGAGGTCACTCGCCTGCGCCAGGTGCTGGACACGACGATGGCCCGCCGCGCCGCCGCCCGTTCCAATCCGTTGTCCGGAGGCCAATGATGCCGTTGACTAAGGGGCAGCTGACCGCCCTGCGTAACCTGGCTTTGAAGCGCACCGGAAAACCGGTCGACTTCATCAAGATCGCCGACGCCCGGGCTCTGACCGAGCTTGGCCTGGCCATCCGCAGCCAGGAGGGCTGGGATATTACCGACGAGGGGGAAGCGGCGCTAGCGGCCGAGTCCAAAGACGACTGAGCGGTTCAATCCGCGCGGCGGAACCGCTAGGGTGACCGCATGATCCGCCCCCTGATCCTCATCACCGTCCTGGCCCTGGCCGCCTGCGGCAGACCAACCGAGTCTCAGCCAACCGTTCCGGTCGCCGCCGCCACCGAAGGCGCCCTGCCGGCTGATGCGCCCGGGGCCGCGCCGGCCTGGACGGTCAGCGCCGAGGGCGTCGGGCCCATCACCGCCGACACCGCCTTCAGCCGCGACGCCATCGCGGCGCTGTTCCCGGACTCGGAGGTCAAGGCGGCCTTCATCAACCTGGAGGGCGAGCCGTATCCCGTCGTCACGGTCTTTGGCCCGGACGAGCTGTCTATCGAAGTCCTGCAGGGGACCACGAAGGGCAGGATCAACTCCATCCTGGCCCAGGGTGGCCCAGTGGTCGGGCCGCGCGGTGAAAAGCTGATGGACCCCTTCTCAGGTCTTGGCCTCAAGGCCAGCGACTGCGTGATCGGCGCCGACCGGGCCTACGGCGCGGCGCTGTGCCGGCGGCCGGGGACGGCGACGCCAGCCTATGTCATCGGCGCGCGTGGCGGACTGACGGGCAACGTCGGCGATACGCCGGACGCCGCCGAACTGGCCAAGGGCTTCCTGCGTGAGTTCCTCTGGCAGGCTCCGCTGAAATAGGTGCGCATTCTCGCCGTCGATACCTGCCTGGACGCCTGCTCCGCCGCCCTGCTGGACGGGGATGAGGTGCTGGCATCCGTCTCCGAACCGATGAGCCGGGGGCACCAGGAGCGTCTCGCCCCAATGGTCGCCGATATGATGACCCCGTTCGGCTTTGCCGGCCTGGACCGCATCGCCGCGACGGTGGGGCCGGGCTCTTTCACCGGCCTGCGGGTCGGCCTGGCCTTCGCCAAGGGGCTGAGCGCGGCGCTGTCGGTCCCGCTGGTCGGGGTCGGCTCGCTGCCGTCCCTGGCGGCGGGGCGGAGGGGCTTTGTCTGCGCGGCGGTCGATGCCCGGCGCGGCCAGATCTATCTGCAGGCCTTCCGCGACGGCACGCCGTTGATGGCTCCCGATGCGCTGTCGGTCGAGACGGCGAGCGCGCGGCTGGCCGAGCTGGCGGGCGATGGGCCGGTGACCCTGGTGGGGTCCGGGGCCCCGCTGCTCGCGGGGCTGATCCCGGGCGCGGTGGTGGAAACCCCGGGCGGGCCGGACCCGGCGTGGATCGCGCGGCTGGCGGCGTCGGTCCGCGCGCCGGTTCCCATTGCCCGACCCCTCTACCTGCGGACGCCGGATGCGAAGCTCCCGGGGGGGATCGATCCTTATGCCTGAGCACCCCAATTTCCGCTCATCCCGCCGACCCGGAGGGCGGCGTGAAGCGTCAATGCCGGGACCCATCCGCCAGGGCTCCGGCGAATGCGATTGGTCACCAGCCCGCGGATGGGTCCCGGCATTCGCCGGGATGAGCGGTAGGGGGTAGGGGTGTCGGATCCCCCAACCCTGGCGGAGTTGCACGCAACCGCGTTCGAACATGGCTGGAGCGCGGCCGAGTTCGTCTCTCTACTGCAAACCCCAGGGACCTTTGTGATCGCCGAGACCCACGGCTTCATCCTCGCCCGCGCCCTGGCCGGGGAGGCGGAGATCGTCACCCTGGCCGTGGCCCCGGCGGCGCGGCGACAAGGTCTGGCCAGGCGGCTCGTCGAGGCGGCGGTTGTCCAGGCCCTGGCCCTGGGGGCGCAGGCGCTGTTCCTCGAGGTGGCGGACGACAACATCCCGGCCTTGAGCCTCTATCGCGATTTCGGCTTCGAAACGGTGGGCCGTCGGCGAGGCTATTATGTGCGCGGAGGCGGCGAGGCGCCTGTCGACGCCCTCGTGATGCGGCTTTCCCTTAACAGCTAGCCATCGCGTGACTATCTTGCCCCCGACTCGCCCCGGAGGCCCCATGGACCGTCTTGAGAAGCTTTGCGTCGAAAAAGGCATGCGGATGACGGACCAGCGCCGGGTGATCGCCCGTGTGCTGTCAGGCGCCAGCGACCATCCCGACGTCGAGGAGCTGTACCGCCGGGCCCATGCCGTCGATCCGCACATCTCGATCGCCACCGTCTATCGCACGGTGCGGCTGTTCGAAGAGGCCGGGATCATCGAGCGCCACGACTTTCGCGATGGCCGCTCGCGCTATGAAGAAGCGCCCGACCACCACCACGACCACCTGATCGACATGAAGACCGGCCAGGTCGTCGAGTTCGTCGATGAGGAGATCGAGCGACTGCAGCAGGCCATCGCCCGCAAGCTCGGCTACCGCCTGATAGACCACCGGCTGGAACTCTACGGCGTGCCGCTGGAAGAGTCGGAAAAGGTCACCCAGTAGGGGAGGGAGGGCTGATCGCTTGCGAGTCCGCGGCCTGACCCTCATAACCCCGGCATGACGAATTCCGCGCCCCTGAAGCGCCTCTACATCAAGACCTACGGCTGTCAGATGAACGTCTACGACAGCGAGCGCATGGCTGATGTCCTGCGGCCGCTGGGCTATGGCATGACCAGCGATCCCGAGGGCGCGGACCTGGTGGTGCTCAACACCTGCCACATCCGCGAAAAGGCCACCGAGAAAGTCTATTCGGAGCTTGGCCAGATCAAGCGGATGAAGGCCCGCAAAGCGGAAAGCGGCGACGGCGTCATGACCATCGCCGTGGCCGGTTGCGTCGCCCAGGCCGAGGGGGCCGAGATCATGCGCCGCCAGCCGGCCGTCGATCTGGTGGTCGGGCCGCAGGCCTACCACCAGCTTCCGGAATTGATCGCCCGCGCCCACCGCGCCAAGGGCGAAGGCCTGGCCGCCGAGTTTTCCCCGGAGGAAAAGTTCGACGCCCTGCCCAGCGACCGCCACGTCTCCGGCGTCACAGCCTTCCTCACCGTCCAGGAGGGTTGCGACAAGTTCTGCACCTTCTGCGTGGTGCCCTATACGCGCGGCGCCGAGTGGTCGCGGCCGGCGCAGGCCATCCTCGCCGAGGCCCGTGGCCTGGCGATGAAAGGCGTCCGCGAGGTCACCCTGCTGGGCCAGAACGTCAACGCCTACGACGGGGCCGAGGGCGGCCTTGCGGGGCTTGTGCGGCAGCTGGCCAGGATCGAGGGGCTGGACCGCATCCGCTACACCACCAGCCATCCGCGCGACATGGACGAGGCGCTGATCGCCGCCCATGGCGAGCTGCCGGAACTGATGCCCTATCTGCACCTGCCGGTGCAGGCCGGCTCGGACCGCATCCTGAAGGCTATGAACCGTGACCACACGGCCGAGAGTTACTTAGCGCTGGTCGAGCGGATCCGCGCCGCCAGGCCGGACATTGCCATGAGCTGCGACTTCATCGTCGGCTTCCCCGGCGAGCGGGAGAGAGACTTCCAGGCGACCCTCGACCTGATCGCCGAGGTGAAGTACGCGAGCGCCTTCTCCTTCAAATACAGTCGCCGCCCCGGCACGCCGGCCTCCGCCATGCCCGGCCAGGTGGCGCAAGAGGTGATGGATGAGCGTCTGGCCCGGCTGAACGCTCTGCTGGGCGAGCAGCAACAGGCCTTCAACGAAGCCCAGTCCGGCCGGGTCCTCCCCGTTCTGATCGAAAAGCCCGGCCGCCGGGCCGGTCAGCTTTCCGGCCGTAGTCCCTACCTGCAGCCGGTGCATGTCGAAGCGCCGGATCATCTGATCGGCGGAATCGTTCCGGTGAGGATCGTCACCGGCCACAAGGGAAGCCTTACGGGCGAGCTTGAGCCAGTTCTGGAGCCCGCGTGAGTCGCACCCCTGAGTTCCTGCCCCTGTCCGACGTCGCCTCCCGGGCCATCGCCGGTCCCGGCAGCCGCCACGCCGCCCTGATCGAGGACGCCTTCAAGGTGCTGGTCGAAACCCCCGGCGGCGGCGTTTCCGTGGCCGGCGACGGCCGTGCGCGGGGCCTGGCCAAACGGGCCATCGCCAGCCTGGCCGCCCAGGCCGACTCCGGGGCCGAGGTCACCGAGGCTGACGTCCGTGTCGCCGTTGGCCAGGCCCGTTCCGGCGAGGCCGGCCCGGTCGCCCCCGGCGGGGTGCGGCGCGGCGCGGTATCGCCCAAGACGGCGACTCAGGCGCAGTACATGGACATGCTGGGCAAGCATGACCTGGTCTTCGGGCTTGGGCCCGCCGGCACCGGCAAGACTTTCCTGGCCGTCGCCCACGGGGCCGGCATGCTGATGCGCGGCGAGATCGACCGGCTGGTCGTCACCCGACCGGCGGTCGAGGCCGGCGAGAAGCTGGGCTTCTTGCCCGGCGACCTGACCGAGAAGGTCGATCCCTACATGGCCCCGGTCTGGGAAAGCCTGATCCAGATCATGGGCGCCGAACAGCTGCGCAAGCGCCGCGAGAAGGGCGAGATCGAGGTCGCCCCGATCGCCTTCATGCGCGGCCGCACGCTTAGCCATGCCTTCATCATCGTCGACGAGGCCCAGAACACCTCCCGCCTGCAGATGAAGATGGTCCTGACCCGGATGGGCGAGGGCAGCCGCATGGCGGTGACCGGCGATCCCAGCCAGATCGACCTGGTCAATCCGCGCGACTCCGGTCTGGCCCACGCCGTGGCCATCCTCGAAGGCGTCGAGGGCGTCGCCCTGACCCGCTTCACGGCCGCCGACGTGGTCCGCCACCCAATGGTGGCCCGCATCGTCAAGGCCTACGACGAAGACGCGGCCAAGCGCGGCTGATGGCCAATTCCGAAGTAGAGGGGCCCGAGATAGAGGTTGAGGTCGAGGACCCGGCCTGGAGCGCCGTTCCGGATGTCGAAGCGGTTGTCACCCGGGCGGCGCTGGCTGCACTCCAGTACCTCCCCCCTTGGGGGAGGGGGGAGGTACTAAAGGTCGTCGTTCTGCTCACAGGTGATGACGTGGTCGCCGAACTGAACCAGCAGTTCCGGCACAAAGCGGGGCCGACGAACGTGCTCGCCTTCCCGGCCCCCGCCAACCCGGAGAACCTGCTCGGCGACATCGCCTTGGCCTACGGCGTCTGCGCCCGGGAGGCCGCCGAGCAGGGCAAGACCCTGTCCGACCACCTGAGCCACCTGACGGTGCATGGCGTGCTGCATCTTGCGGGATACGACCACGGCGACGATGATGAGGCGCGAGTGATGGAAGATACGGAGCGGCGCGTGCTGACCACGCTCGGCGTCAACGATCCCTACGCCTCCTGAAAAGACGAGATGACAGACCAAGATTCCGACCCTCCGTCCGAACCTCCCCAGCGAAGTCGCGGGGGGCTGGGCGGCATGTTGCGTCAGGTGCTGCGGGCCTTTGGCGAGAGCGATGAGCCCGGCTCCCCGGTCATGCCAGGGGCCGATGAACTGGCCCAGCACGCCCGTGAGTTCGCCCAGCTGGACGTCGGCGATGTGATGACCCCGCGCGCCGACATCCAGGCCATCGAGATCGACACCGCCTTCGAGGACGTCGTCGCCCGTTTTATCGAGACCGAACATAGCCGTCTGCCTGTCTACCGCGAGACGCTCGACGATCCGGTCGGGGTCATCCACATTAAGGATATCTTCCGTCTGATGGCGGATGGCCGCCAAGCCAAGACCGGGGCCCTGCTGCGCCAGCTCAAGCGCGAGGTGCTCTATGTGCCGGAGGCCATGCCGGCCACCGCGCTCCTGGAGAAGATGCAGGCCAGCCGGGTCCACCTGGCGCTGGTCATCGACGAGCATGGCGGGGTCAGCGGCCTGGCCACCCTGGAAGATCTGCTGGAAGCCGTGGTCGGCGAGATCGATGACGAGCATGACGAGGCCCAGGTCAGCGGCGTCGTCGCCCGGCCGGGCGGGGTGTTCGACGTCGACGCCCGCGCCGATCTGGAAGACCTGGAGGCGGCGCTGGAGGTCGGGCGGCTGGCCCCAGAGGAACTGGAAGAAGACATCGACACGGTCGCCGGCCTGGTCACCGCCCTGGCCGGCCGGGTGCCGGAGACCGGAGAGGTCATCGCCCATCCCGGCGGCTGGGACTTCGAGGTCATCGACGCCGACATCCGGCGGGTCAAGCGGGTGCGGGTGCGCCGCGCCGCGCGCCATCAGGAAGCGGTGTGAGACTGCCGCCCGCCTGGCAGGCGCGATTGATCGCCCTGGCCGCGGGGGCGGCGGCGGCACTGGCCCATCCGCCGTTCGGCCTGCTGGTTGGCCTGCTCGGCTACGGGGTCATCATGCTGCTGGTCGATGGCGCCAGCCCTGAGCGACCTCTTCGTTCCGCCTTCCTGCGCGGCTGGCTGGCCGGCATCGCCTATTTCGCCATCGGCACCTGGTGGGTGGCCGAGGCCTTCCTCGTCGATATCGCCGCCCACGGCTGGATGGCCCCCTTCGCGGTGACCTTCATGGCCGGCGGCATCGCCCTGTTCTGGGGCCTGGCGGCGCTGCTCTACCGCCTGTCGCGGGTCGGTGGGCCCTGGCGAGTGATTGTCTTCGCCGCCGCCTTCGGGGCGGCCGAATGGCTGCGTGGCCATTTCCTGACCGGCTTCCCCTGGAACCTGCCGGGGGAGACCTGGAAAGCCGGGTCACTGATCTCGCAGTCCGCCTCGCTCGTCGGCGCCTATGGCCTGACGGTGATCACAATCGCCGTCGCGGCTGCCCCGGCCCTGTTCTGGCGGGCGCCCCGGAGGCCGGCGATCATCGCCTGCGTTTCGGCCGCCGCCCTTCTGGTCGTGATGGCGGCCTATGGGGCGCTCCGGCTACCGCTGACTGAGCCCCACGGCGGCCCCACGGTTGTCCGCATCGTCCAGCCGGACGTGCCGCAGGAAGCCAAGTACGACCCGCAATCCTTCAGCCGCATCATGGCCAAGTACCTGACTCTGACGCGGCAGGGTCGCGGCCAGGGCCGAACGCCAGATATCGTCATCTGGCCGGAAGGCGCCGTGCCGGCCTTGGCCGAGGACTATCTCGCCGAGGGAACCTGGACCCGCGCGGCGATCACCGACGCGCTTGCCCCAGGTCAGGTGCTGCTGGTCGGCGCCGCTCGCTATGAGGGGACGCCCGACGCCCCGCGCTATTTCAACAGCCTGCTGGTTCTGCGCCGCGAGGGCGACGAGCTGGTGCTGCTTGGCCGCTACGACAAGTTCCGCCTGGTGCCGTTCGGGGAATTCCTGCCGCTCGACGGCCTGCTGTCGCCGCTGGGGGTCAAGGAGCTGGTTCAGATCGGCGACGGCTTTGCGCCCGGCAAGCCACCGGCTCCCCTGGCCATCCCCGGCCTGCCAGTGCTGCAACCGCTGATCTGCTACGAGAGCCTGTATCCCGGCTTTACTCGCGAGGGCGCGAGGGCCTCAGGCCAAGTCCCCGACCTGATCGTCAACGTCTCCAACGACGCCTGGTTCGGGGCCACCAGCGGCCCCCTGCAACACCTCAACCTGGCCAGCTACCGGGCCATCGAGGAGGGGGTTCCGATGGCCCGCGCCACCCCCACCGGGGTGTCGGCGATGGTTGACGCCTACGGCCGAGTGATTCCCTCCAGCCGCATCGGACAAGGCGCAGAGGCTGTGGTGGACGTCGCGTTGCCACCCAGAGTAGCCGAAACCCCCTACCGCAGGTTGGGAGACCTGCCACTACTGTTATTCATAATTGCAGGATTGGTCGTAACTTCGGTCTTTAACTGGCGACGTCTGAAAAACCCCCACAGAATGTAGCCGCCGGCCCAGCCGGCTCTGTGTGTTTCTTTCTGGGGCGTTTCCTTAAATGACTGAAGACGCGAGCCGTTCGCCCAATCCGATCGACGTCCATGTCGGCCGCAGGGTCAGACAGCGCCGCAAGGCAATGGGCGTAACCCAGGAGCGGTTAGCCGACGACCTGGGTCTGACCTTCCAGCAGGTGCAGAAGTATGAGCGGGGCGCCAACCGCGTGTCGGCCTCAAAGCTCTACGAGATCGCCGTCGCCCTGCAGACCGGCACCGAATACTTCTTCGAGGGCCTGGCCGATCCTTCCTCGCTGAAAACTGGCGGCGGCGAGGCCGAGCCGGAATCGGAGAAGTTCGTCAACGCCTTCCTGATGAGCACCGAGGGGTTGGAACTGGCCGAGCTGTTCTCCCGCCTGAAGAGCGCTCGTCTGCGCAAGCGGATCGTCGAGCTGGTCCGCAGCATGGTCGAGGACACGGACGGCGAAGGATAGCCTCGAACGTCGGAAGCGCGCACTTGCGGATATAAAGATACCTTTATATGGTCGCCCCGCTTTTAGCCGGGAGTCTTCCGTGAGCCGTCAGAACTACATCTTCACCAGTGAAAGCGTGTCCGAAGGGCACCCCGACAAGGTCGCCGACCGCATCAGCGACGTTGTCGTCGACGCCTTCCTGGCCGAGGAGCCCGAGGCGCGGGTGGCCTGCGAGACCCTGGTGACCACAAACCGCATTGTGCTGGCCGGCGAAATCCGCGCCGCCAAGCCGGGCGCCTCCAAAGCCGAAAACAAGGAACGGAACAAGGCGCTGATCGCTTCGCTGGAGCCCAAGGTTCGCGCGGCGATCAAGGACATTGGCTACGCCCAGAAGGGCTTCCACTGGGAAAAAGCCAAGTACCAGTGCCACCTGCACGCCCAGTCCGATCATATCGCCCAGGGCGTCGACGCCGGCGAGAACAAGGACGAGGGGGCCGGCGACCAGGGCATCATGTTCGGCTACGCCACCGACGACACGCCGGAGTTCATGCCGGCCACCCTGCAGTACAGCCACAACATCCTGCGCCGCCTGGCCGAGTTGCGCCATTCGGGGGAACTGCCGTTCCTCGAGCCGGACGCCAAGAGCCAGGTCACCCTGCGCTACGAGAACGACCGGCCGGTGCATGTGGAGGAGATCGTCGTCTCCCACCAGCACGGCAGGAAGATGGACGGCGGCGCCCCGACCTCGAAGCGCATGCTCAGCGCCTTGCGCCCCTACATTTTGCCGCTGTTCGCCGACGGGCTGATCAGCAAGAAGACCAAGTGGCACATCAACCCGACCTGCAAGTTCCTGATTGGCGGGTCTGACGGCGACACCGGCCTGACCGGCCGCAAGATCATCGTCGACACCTACGGCGGCGCAGCGCCCCACGGCGGCGGCGCCTTCTCGGGC
>JBKJSF010000056.1:0-31821 GCA_046595895.1 Caulobacter sp.
CCAGATCAGAACATGGGAATCGAGGAGAAGCCTCATTTTCCTGGCGGGGGCCCGAACAGCTCATCGTCGGTTTCGGATTCAAAGAACGATCGGGCGATCTCGGCGTTGACCGCAGGCGAGTCCCAGTCGTCGCTGTAGTGGATATCGTCCTTAAACTGACCGGGCTCCCGGTAGATTTTGCCTTCCGGCTCCGGAGCAACGAGCGTCAGGCGCACGATCGGCTTGCCGGCGCGCGCGATCACCACGTCTTCGCCGGCTTCCGCTTCCGCGAGCAGCTGCGACAGCTGGCTCTTTGCCTCGTGGACGTTAACCTGCTTCATGTTAGCTAACCTAGTCCATTTGGCGTCGTTTCGCAATGGGTGACAGGGGCGCGGTCCCGCCTTAGACCGGGGTCAAAGGAGCCCCTCATGGCCTACCGCTCGCTTCGCGACTTCATCGCCGCCCTCGAAAAGTCGGGCGAGTTGGTGCGTGTGAGCGAGCCCGTCTCAACCGAACTGGAAATGACTGAGATCTGCACCCGGCTGCTGGCCACCGGCGGGCCGGCGGTGCTGTTCGAGAATGTCATCAAGGCCGATGGCACGAAGTCCGACATGCCCTGCCTGGCCAACCTGTTCGGCACGGTCAAGCGTGTGGCCATGGGCGTCACACTGGGCGGCAAGCCGCGCACCACCGGCGGCGAACTGCGCGAGGTCGGCGAGTTGCTGGCCTTCCTGCGCCAGCCCGACCCGCCGCGCGGCATGAAGGATGCCTTCGACCTCCTCCCCCTGGCCGGCGCCGTCCTCTCCATGCGACCGCGCGTGGTGAAGAGCGCGCCGGTGCAGCAGGTGGTGCTCAAGGGCGACCAGATCGACCTGAACCGCCTGCCGGTCCAGACCTGCTGGCCGGGCGAACCGGCCCCGCTGATCACCTGGCCGCTGGTGGTGACCAAGGGGCCATCGGATTCGAAGGAAGACGACTACAACCTCGGCATCTACCGCATGCAGCTGCTGGGCAAGGACCGGGCGATCATGCGCTGGCTTGCCCACCGCGGCGGGGCCCAGCACTACGGCCGCCACAAGAAGGCCGGCAAGCGCGACCCGCTACCGGCCTGCGCCGTGATCGGGGCCGATCCGGGAACTATCCTGGCCTCCGTGACGCCGGTGCCCGACACCCTCTCCGAATACCAGTTCGCCGGCCTGCTGCGCGGCTCCAAGCTCGATCTGGTCCCGGCCAAGACCGTGCCGCTGATGGTCCCGGCCCAGGCCGAGATCGTCATCGAGGGCCATGTACTGCTCGACGAATTCGAGGACGAAGGCCCCTACGGCGACCACACCGGCTACTACAACAGCGTCGAGAAGTTCCCGGTCTTTCAGGTCAGCTGCATCACGATGCGCCGCGACGCCATCTACCACACCACCTTCACGGGCCGGCCGCCGGACGAGCCTTCCGTGCTCGGCGAGGCCCTCAACGAGGTGTTCATCCCGCTGCTCCGTCAGCAGTTCCCGGAGATCGTCGATTTCTGGCTACCGCCCGAGGGCTGCAGTTATCGGATCGCGGTGGTCAGCATGAAGAAGGCCTACCCGGGCCACGCCAAGCGCATCATGCTCGGCGTCTGGAGCTACCTGCGGCAGTTCATGTACACCAAGTGGGTCATCGTCGTGGACGACGACATCAACGCCCGCGACTGGAAGGACGTCATGTGGGCGCTATCGACCCGCATGGACCCGGCCCGTGACATCACCGTCATCGAAAACACCCCCATCGACTACCTGGACTTCGCCAGTCCGGAGAGCGGCCTCGGCAGCAAGATCGGGCTGGACGCCACCGACAAGCTGCCCCCCGAGACGCATCGTGAGTGGGGCGTGAAGATCGCCATGGACCCCGCCGTCGTGGGCAGGGTCAGCGAGATGTGGAGCCGGCTCGGCCTGCCCGGCGGCGGAAAGCCGATCTGGTGATGCGCCTGCCTCGCCGCACCCTCGTCCTGCTGGTCATCGCCCTGCTGGCCTATGTCGGCGGGTACGTCTGGTTCCGCCAGACCCAGACCCGCACCTGGATCCGTGATCAGCGGCAGTACGTGATCTATCCGGTCAACCTGCCGGGCAAGGCGCTCTACTACGCCTGGCGGCCCCTCAGCCTGATCGACCAGGCGGTCACCGGCCGCCAGAGCCGCATCGGCAATCACCTGCGCCTGCAGATCGGCAGTCCGAAGACCCACACCTGACAGGTCCGGCCAATCGGATTATCCGTAAGGTCATGCGCAAGCTCTCCCTCGCCTTCGCGGCTTTGTTCCTGCTCTCGAGTCCCGCCATGTCCCAGTCCCCGCCCACCATCCCCAACGCCAAACCCTGGGACCAGCCCTTCCTGCCGCCGGCCCCGGAGTGGAACGGCAAGTCGAAGGCCCTGCTCCGCGACGCCTCCGACCCTTGGGCCAGCGCCTTCGAGCAGGACGCTGAGCACGACTTCTCGCCGAACTACGCCGACACCCGGGCCTGGTTTGACAGGCTGGATGCCGCCAGCGACCTGATCCGCATCGAACAGTTCGGCGTCTCGCCGGAAGGCCGGCCGATCTATGCGGTGATGGTCAGCAAGGACGGACCGCGGTTCGACCCGAAGAAACCGGTGCTGCTGGTCCAGGCCGGGATCCATCCGGGCGAGATCGACGGCAAGGACGCCGGCATGATGCTGCTGCGCGACATCGCCTTCTACGGCAAGGCGGGCCTGGTCGATAAGGTCAACCTGATCCTCATCCCCATCCTGTCGGTCGACGGCCACGAGCGGGCCGGCGCCTATTCGCGGCCCAACCAGCGCGGCCCCCGCATTCAGGGCTGGCGCAACACCGCCGCCAACCAGAACCTCAACCGCGACTACATGAAGCTCGACCAGCCGGAGATGCGCGCCGTCCGCGCCCTGGCGAACAAATACCGGCCCGACCTCTACCTCGACGTCCACGTCACCGACGGCATCGACTACCAGTACGACGTCACCTTCGGCTTCAACGGCGAGGACGGCGCCTTCACCCGCTCGCCGGCCATCTCGAAATGGCTCGACGCGACCTTCAAGCCGGCCATGAACAAGGCGCTTGAAAAGCAGGGCCACATCCCCGGCGAACTGGTCTTCGCCCTCGACGACCGCGACCCGACGAAGGGCCTTTCCGACGGTGGCCTTGGCGAACGCTTCTCCAACGGCTGGGGCTCGGCGGCCCACGTCCCGACCATCCTGATTGAGAACCATAGCCTCAAACCCCATGAGCAGCGGGTGCTGGGCACGTATGTCTTCATCGAGGAGTCCCTGTGCCTTCTCAGCGCCAAGGGTGGCGACCTGCGGGCCGCCATCGACAGGGATCGCGCCGAACGGCCGGCGCAAATCGCCGCCAACTTCGTGCCGGAGGACAGGCCCTCCACGACCCGGCCGTTCAAGGGCATCCTCTACGAGACCTACGACAGCGCCGCCTCGGGCGGAAAGGAGCTGCGCTGGCTCGGCAAGCCCGATCCCAAGCTCTGGCAGTTGCCCTTCTATGGTTCGAAGCCGACCCTGCAGCTGGCCCGCCCGGCCGCCTACTGGGTGCCCGGCTATCGCGCCGACCTGATCGAGCGGCTGAAGATCCACGGCATCGAGATGGAGACCCTGACCGCGCCCAGGACGGTGAAGGTCGAGATGCTGCACCTTGACGATCCCAAGCTGGCCGCCGCGACCAACGAGGCCCATGTGCCGATCACTGTCACCAAGGTTAGGCCGGCGACTCGCGACTGGGTCTGGCCGACCGGCTCGGTGCGAATCTCGACCGACCAACCGCTCGGCGACATCGTCGTGCTGCTGCTGGAGCCCCAGTCATCGGAGAGCTTCTTCGCCTGGGGCATGATCCCCGAGGTGCTCAACCGCGTCGAATACATCGAGGGCTACGCCGTCGCCCCCCTGGCCGACCGCATGCTGGCCGCCGATCCCGAGCTGAAGAGGGAATTCGAGGTCAAGCTGGCCAGCGATCCGAAGTTCGCGGCCGACCCCGACGCCCGGCTCAGCTGGTTTTACGAACGCACGCCCTTCTATGACTCGCGTTATCGGCTCTACCCGATCGGCAGGGAACTTCCGCGTTAGTGCTATTGATCCGTTTACCGAATGAGCGACTAATCCCGCGCTTCAAGAACGGGGAACCCGCATGCCGTTAGAGTCCATCGGCCATGCCGCCGCCCTTTGGGTCGGTCTGCACCTGCTGCTGCTGCTTGTCCTGGCGTTGATGGTCGTGCGCCAGCGCCAGAAGCACAAGGTCGCGCTGGGCGACGACGGCATCGCCGAAATGGCCCAGGCGATCCGCGCCCAGGGCAACGCCGTCGAGTACATCTCACCGGCCCTGATTGGCCTTGTCGTGCTGGAGCTGACCGGCGCCCCGCCGCTGCTGGTCCATGTCGGAGGCCTGGTGCTGTTCGTCGGCCGGGTGCTGCATGCCATCGGCCTTTCCAACAGCGGCGGCGTCTCGATGCTGCGCACCTCGGGCGTGGTGCTGACCTGGCTGGCCTACATCTTCCTCATCGCCTCCTGCCTGTTCTTCGCCATCGGTTAGCAGGGGACAGGTTCTCCGCCGCGCCGCCCTGGCCGGACGCTCACTGTCCTGTCCCGGAGTACCTGTCCCCGACCTGGCGCGGACCGTCGGGGACAGGCACGCCGGGCGCCAGCCGCGCCAAAATCATCGATATCGAGCCCCCGGCGAGCCAGTCCCCAGCCAATGGCGCCCTTGCAGCCGCTGCCTCCGGCGCCCATAAGCCCCTGATGGACGAAACCCTGTTGAACGACCTCGTCGGCGCCGCTCTGGCCGCCGGGGCGGACGCCGCCGAAGCGGCCTATGCCGAGCGTCAGTCCCTGTCGGTCTCGGTCCGGCTGGGCGATCTGGAAGAGGTCGAGCGCGAGGAGGCCCGGGACCTGGGCCTGCGGGTCTTCGTCGGCTCCCGCCAGGCCTCCGTCTCCGGCTCCGACATCTCCGAAAGCGGCCGCGCCAGGCTGGTCGAACGCGTTGTCGCCATGGCCCGCCTGGCCCCGGAAGACCCCTACGCCGGCCTCGCCGACCGCGCTCGCCTGGCCCACGGCCCCTATCCCGACCTCGACCTCTACGACGATCACGAGCCCAGCGCCGAGGCTCTTGAGGCCCGGGCCCGCGAAGCCGAGGACGCCGCCCGGGCTGTCGCCGGCGTCACCAACTCCGACGGCGGCTCGGCCGGCTGGTCGTCCAGCCGCTGGATGCTGTCCACCAGCCATGGCTTCACCGGCTCGCATCGGGCCAGCGGCTTCTCGGTCAGCGCCAGCGCCATCGCCGGCGAAGGTTCGGGTATGGAGCGGGGCGGCGAGGGCCGCTCGGTCCGCCATGACGAGGACCTGCCGGACCCAACCTGGATCGGCTCGGAAGCCGGCCGGCACGCGGTCCGCCGCCTGAACGCCCGCAAGATCGCCTCGACCACCGCCCCGGTGATCTTCGAAAACCGCATCGCCATGAGCATCCTCGGCCCCTTCATCGGCGCCATCAGCGGCCCCAGCGTGGCCCGCGGCGTCTCCTTCCTGAAAGACAGACTGAACAGCCAGGTGTTCGCCAAAAACGTCTCCATCCTCGACGACCCCTACCGGGTGCGCGGCCTGGGCTCCGGCCCCTTCGACGACGAGGGAGTGACCACGGAGCCCATGGCCCTGATTGACGAGGGCGAACTGACGACCTGGCTGCTCAACACCGCCTCGGCCCGGCAGTTGGGCCTGGAGACCACCGGCCACGCCTCGCGCGGCCTGGCCGGCCCGCCCGGGACCGGCACCTCCAACGTCATCCTGACCGGGGGGACCAAAGACCTTGCGGGCCTGATGGGTGACGCGGGGGCTGGCCTCCTCGTCACCTCGATGTTCGGTCCGTCGCTGAACGGCAACACCGGCGACTGGTCGATCGGCTGTTCGGGATTCTGGTTCGAAGGCGGCGAGCTGGCCTATCCGGTCAACGAGATCACCGTCGCCGGCAACCTGATCGACATCTACGCCCGCCTCGTCCCGGGCGACGACCTGGTCATCCGCGGCAGCCACGACAGCCCGTCGTTGCTGGTCGACGGCCTGGCCATCGCCGGCTCGTGAGCGACCTGGGCCTCATCGTCGAGGCGGCGAAGCTGGCCGGCGCGACCGCCGTCCGGCTGCAGTCCGAAGGCCTGCGCATCTGGGGCAAGGACAACAGCACGCCGGTCACCAACGCCGACATCGAAGTGGATAACCTGCTTAAGGCCATGCTCCTGCAGGCTCGGCCCGACTACGGCTGGCTGTCGGAGGAGACGGCGGACGATCCCGCCCGCCTGACCCGCAAGCGCCTGTTCGTCGTCGATCCCATCGACGGCACCGTCGCCTTCATGAAGTACAAGCCCTGGTGGTCGGTCAGCATCGCCGTCGTCGAGGACGACCAGCCGATCGCCGCCGTCGTCCATGCCCCCGAGCTGGATGAGACCTTTACCGCCGAGCTCGGCAAGGGCGCGCATCTGAATGGCGAGCCGATTTACGCCAGCACGACCGCCGACCTGCTGAACAGCGCCATGCTCGGCGACGCCAAGATGTTCGCCCACCCGGCCTGGAAGACCCCCTGGCCGGACATGCGCATCGAGGCCCGAAATTCCATCGCCTATCGCCTGTGCCTGGTCGCCGACGGCCGCTTCGACGCCGCCCTGGCCCTGTCGGCCAAGAGCGAATGGGACCTGGCGGCGGCCGATCTGATCCAACGGGAGGCGGGGGCGGTGCTGACCGACCACAAGGGCCGGGCCTTCAGCTACAACAAGCCGGTCCCGCTGATGCCCAGCCTGATCTGCTCGGCGCCCGCCATGCACCCGTTGATCCTCGAGCGCGTTGCGCATATCGACCTGCCAAACTGACTTCCCTTGAGGGACCCATGTCCGACAAACAACTTCTCCACCTCGTCATCGGCGGCGAACTGAGAAACGTCACCGCCACCGAGTTCGCCGATCTGGACAAGGTCGAGTTCGTCGGCGCCTACGCCAACTACGCCGAGGCCCGCGCCGCCTGGAAAGCCAAGGCCCAGGCCACCGTCGACAACGCCCACGCCCGCTACTTCATCATCCACGCCCACAAGCTCTTGGACCCGAACGAGGATGGGCACGACCACTAGGCGGCCGGGATTCGGGGAGTCATAGTCCCTCCCGGCAACAAGGGGAGATACGACGATGCAACTCGAAGGTGGCTGCTACTGCGGGAAGCTCCGCTATGCCGTGGACGGCGAGCCGATGATGATGGGCCAGTGCCATTGCCGCGAATGCCAGTACATCACTGGCGGCTCGCCCAATCTGTTCATGGCCTTCCCGATCCCCAGCGTGACCTACACCAGTGGGACGCCCAAGTCCTTCATGCGCGGGGACCTCGATGGCGCGGCGACCCGTGAGTTCTGCGCCGACTGTGGCACCCACACCACCACCCGGCCGCAGATGCTGCCGGCGGTGATCCTCAAGGTCGGCACCCTGGACGACCCGACGGTGTTCACGCCGGGCATGGCCATCCAGGCTGCTGACAAACAGGCCTTCCACAGCATTCCGGACGGCATCCCGGTATTCGAGCGGTTCCCGGGGTAGACCCCCCTACTCCCGCTTCAACAGCCGGTCGGTGATCAGCGTCCCCCACCAGGCTTCCTGGAAGTCGGCCTTGATCGCCTTGGGGTCGTAGGCGTCGCTCATCACCCATTCGAGGAAGCTCAGGCCCTGTGGTTCGGCCTCGGTCAGGTAGCGCTCGAACACATAGTCGAGCACCCCGGTCTTGCCCTGCTTCACATGCAGGGTGCGCAGGCCAAGCTCGGTCATCGCCTCGCGGATCGAATCGCCCAGGTGGAAATGCCGGTAGAGCACGCTCATGATCCCGGCCCGGTCCGCCCCGGACTTGCAGTGCATCAGGGCCGGATACTGGATCGAGGCGAACATGTCCCGCGCCCCGAGAACCTGGGCCCGGGTCGGCACGGCCCGCGAGGTGATGGTGAAATCCACCATCGCCAGCCCCATCCGCGCGCAGGCGTCCTTCTCCAGCGCATAGAAGCTGGCGTCGAAGCCGCCGCGCAGGTTGATGATGGTTTTCACCCCGTCGCGCTGCCAGTATTCCAGCTGGAACGGCCAGGGCTGGGCGGCGCGGACCATGTCCGGCCCGATCCAGTGGGCGTTGGCGAAGGACAGCCGAAGGAAGGCGTGGTCCTTCCAGAAGAAGTCCCAGTTGGCGCGGAACCGGCCCTTCGGAGTACTTAGATCGTAGCCGGACAAGTGGCGCTCCATCGCAGAGCGTCCTAAGTAGTGGCCCTGCACCGCGATGCAAACCCTCCTGGAGGCCCATTGGCCGACGCCGCGCCCAAGTTGACGAGCCGCCAGCTGGCCGCGCGCATCGCCAAAACCTACCTCCGGCCCCGCTGGAAGGGCGTCGTCACGGCCCTGGCCTGCGCCCTGGTGGTCGCGGTGACGGCGGCCGTCTTCACCAAGATCATCGCCAGCGGCATCCAGGACCTGCTGGTCGACCACAAGCCGGGCGCCCTCTGGTTGGTGCCGGCCATCGTCGTCGCCTGCGCCCTTGCCCGGGTCCTTGCCCAGGTGGTGCAGTCGGCGATGGTCAACTCCATCGGCCACGGCATCGTCGGCGACATCCAGGTCGAGCTGTTCGCCCGCATGGTCCGCGCCGATCTGGCCCGCCTGCGCGCCACCCACTCAGGCGCCTTCGTCTCCCAGGTGCTGTATGATGCCGGACTGATGCGCGAAGCGACCACGACCGGGGTCATCAACTACGCTCAGGGCTCCATGCTGGTCCTTGGCCAACTGGTCGTGATGTTCAGCGCCGATTGGCAGCTGAGCCTGGCCGTTCTGCTTATCGCGCCCTTCGCCAGCCGCCTGATGCGGCGGTTTTCCCGACGTTCGCGCAAGGCCGCCAAGGGCGCCATGGCCGCCACCGGGACGCTTTCCAGCCTGTTGATGGAAGGCCTGGACGGCGTCCGCGTCGTCAAGATGGAGAACAGTGAGGCCCGCGAGGAGGCCCGTGTCGCCGCCGCCGTCGCCGAACGCCAGAAACACATCATCAAGGGCGCCAACGCCCGCGCTCAGTCGGCCCCGACCACCGAGCTGATCGGCTATCTGATCCTCGCCGCGGTTCTCGTTTACGCCGGCTGGCGCGGATCGCGCGGCGAAATGAATGCCGAGAGCTTCACCGCCTTCGCCTTCGGCCTGGTCACCGCCGCCAACGCCCTGCGCCAGATGGCCAACACCCAGACTGTCTTCGCCGAGGGCCTGACCGCCGCCCGCCGGCTGTTCTCCGCCCTGGACGTCAAGCCGGAGGTGGCCGAAGACCGGGACGCCAAGGCCCTGACCGTAATCAATGGCCAGATCCGTTTCGAACACGTCAGCTTCCACTACGGCGTCGGCGCGCCCGCCCTGGACGGCGTCACCCTCGAGGCCGGCCGCGGCGAGACCATCGCCCTGGTCGGCCCCTCCGGCGGCGGCAAGAGCACCATCCTCTCCCTGCTGCCGCGCTTCTACGACGTCACCGCCGGTGCCGTGACCATCGACGGCCAGGACGTCCGTGGCCTGACCACCGACACCCTGCGCAGCCAGATCGCGCTGGTCACCCAGGAGCCCTTCCTGTTCGACGACTCCATCCGCAACAACATCGCCTACGCACGGCCGGACGCCAGCCAGGAGGAGGTCGAACAGGCCGCCCGCCTGGCCGCCGCCCACGACTTCATCCTGCAGCAGCCGGCCGGCTATGACACCGTCGTCGGCGAGGGCGCCGCGCGGCTGTCGGGCGGTCAGCGCCAGCGCATCGCCATCGCCAGGGCCTTCCTGAAAGACGCCCCCATCCTGCTGCTCGACGAGGCGACCAGCGCGCTCGACACCGAGAGCGAGGCCCAGGTCCAGGCCGCCCTTGAGCGGCTGATGGCCGGCCGCACGACCATCCTCATCGCCCACCGTCTGTCGACGGTAAAGAACGCCGACCGCATCTACGTCATCGAAAAGGGCAAGGTGGTCGAGACCGGCTCCCATGCGGCGCTGGTCCGCGAGAACGGCCTCTACGCCCGCCTGGCCCAGGCCCAGCACCTCGACACCGTCGCGCCCGCCGCCGGGCCTTGCGAATGAAGGCTTGGTTCCGCTCCCCGGGCGTCCAAGGCTTTCTGGCCTTGGTCTTCGCCGGCTGGATGCGACTGTGCTTCGCCACCCTGCGCTGGACCCGCGAGGGCCAGGACCAGGCCGACGGCGTCTGGGCCGCCTGGCGGGCCGGCGAGGCCCCGTTCGCCGGCAAGGGGGCCATCCTCTGCCTCTGGCACGGCCGCATCCCGCTGTCGGGGATGAGCTGGCCTCAGGGACCCGAGCGCCAGGACATGCGGGCCCTGATCAGCCGCAGCGCCGACGGCGAGTTCATCGCCCTGGCCATGCAGGCCATCGGCTTCCCTGCCATCCGCGGCAGCAGCAAGAAGAAGTCCGCCCCAGGCAAGAACAAGCACGGCGAACAGGCCTTTCGCGACATGATCCGCTGGGTGAACGAGGGCGGCGGCGTCGCCCTGACCCCGGACGGCCCGCGCGGCCCCCTTGAAGTGATGCAGGCCGGCGCTCCCGCCCTGGCTCGGATCACCGGGGCGCCGGTGATGATGGTGGGACTGGCCTGCAAGCCGGCCATCCGCTTGCGCACCTGGGACAGGGCAATGATCCCCGTCCCCTTCGGCAGAGCGGCCATGGTCTGGGACTGCCCGCTGTTTGCCGGCCGGGAAGACGATCCGGATGCCTTGGCGATGGAGTGGGGTGCGAGACTGTCGACGATCACCCGACGCGCCGAAGACTTGCTTGAAATCAGCAAAAGCCCGTGATCGGGCGGCCCGGTTCATCTGAAATTCAGTTTGCGCTCTTCCTGCGCTCTACACTGACGATAGCGTCGATTATTTCGGCATCCTGTAGATGAAAGTCGGAACTCCCTGTTGGCGGGGCCGTTTAGGTCGCCAACGGATCGCATAGACGCGCTTCGAGGAGCTTCACCGTGAGAAAATCAATCTGGATCGCCGGCATCGCCGCCGCCGCCCTGCTGCCGTCCATGGCCTTCGCCCAGGACCGCTGCGAACAACAACGTGACGAGCGCACCGCCGGTGGCACCATCATCGGCGGCATCGCCGGCGCGGTGATCGGCGGCAACGTCGCCGACCGCAAGAACCGCACCGAGGGCGCCGTTCTCGGCGGTATCGTCGGGGCCGTCGCCGGCAACGCCATCGCCCGCTCCAGCGCCGATTGCGACCGCGCCTATGGCTACTATGACAGCAACGGCCAGTGGCACGCCAACAACCGTCGCGTCGAGCGGCCCAGCGGCTACTTCGACCGCGACGGGCGTTTCGTCGACGGCCAGCCCAATGGCTATTACGACAACGGCCGTTGGGTCGAGGTCCGCGGCGCCGGCGGCTACACCGACCGCGATGGTCGCTGGGTGCCCGCCGCCACCAACGGCTACTATGACAGCCGCGGCCAGTGGATCGCCGGCACGTCGAGCGGCTACTACGACAACGGCCGTTGGGTTTCCGGCCCGGCCCAGGGCTATTACGACCGCAACGGTCGCTGGATCCGTGGTGAGGCCCCCGGCCGTCGCGACGAACGCGGCATCTGGATCGCCGACGCCCAGCCGGGCTACTACGACAATGGCCGCTGGGTCGTTGGCGAAACGCGCGGCTATTATGACTCGCAAGGTCGCTGGATGCGCCTCGGCGGCGGAACGCAGGTCTATGTCTCGACCGACAACCGCGGCTATGACCGCGGCCATCAGGGCTGGGGCGGTTCCGACACCCGCCATCGGGCCACCATGTTGGGCGACTACATCCGCAGCGCTCGCAACGACGGCCAACTGACCCGCAGGGAATCGCGTAACGCCCTGTACACCCTCAGTGAAATCAACCGGTCCGAGACGCAGATGCGCCGTCGCAATGGTGGTCGCCTCGGCCCGCGCGGAATGGCGGCGATCAACGCCCGCCTGGATAGCCTGGCCCGCAACGTCCGCATGGACGTCCGGGACGAACGCTACCCGGCCAACTACCGCCGCCAGTAGTCGGCAACGCCAGTAAGCGTAAGCGCGCCCCGGAAGCCGAAAGGCCTCCGGGGCGTTTGCTTGCCTGGGCTCAAGAATGGTCACCGCCGGTGGGCGTTAATCCGGGGACGCTATATAGATTTTCGCGGCAACGGGGCTGGGGCTGTAAGCTGGGTGAAGCGAAAATCTATATAGTGTCCCCGGATTAATGGTCGCTGTCCTCGGGTGTGCTCCGGTGGAAGACGCCGACCATCAACTCCGGCGGCGCTACCTGATTCCTGCGGCCGGCCACCTTCGGTTAACGCCAGCCCGCCGCCTGTTAACGCTTCCCCGAACAGCGTGGAAACAGAGCGTGACCGAATCGGCGGAATCGCTGATTTCGCGTTTTGTTCACCCCCAACATCTTGTAGGTTGGGGCCGCTCAAGACCAAGAGACACAGGGGAAGAGGCGCATGTCAGGCACCATTCGCACCGGCTGCGGCGGCTGGTCATTCGAGCCTTGGCGCGGCGTCTTCTTTCCGCCGACCGTCAAGCAGAAGGACGAGCTCCACTACATGAGCCGCCAGTTGCGATCGATCGAGATCAACGGCACCTACTATTCGACCTTCAAGCCCGACAGCTGGAAGAAGTGGCGCGACGAGACGCCTGATGGCTTCGTGTTCAGCGTCAAGGGCAGCCGCTTCACCACCAACCGCAAGGTGCTGAGCGAGGCCGGCGAGTCGCTGGAACGGTTCATGGGCCAGGGGCTGAGCGAGCTGGGCGACAAGCTGGGGCCGATCTTCTGGCAGTTCGCCCACACCAAGAAGTTCGATCCGGAGGACTTCGAGGGCTTTCTCAAGCTGCTGCCCAAATCCCTCGATGGCATCACCCTGCGCCACGCGGTCGAGGTGCGGCACGACAGTTTCTGCACGGCGGAGTTCCCGGCCCTGCTCCGCAAGCACGGCATCACCTGCGTCTACGCCAGGCATGAGAAGTACCCGGAGATCGCCGACGTCACCGCCGACTTCGTCTACGCCCGGCTGCAGACCGGCAGCGACGACTGCGAGACCGCCTACCCGCCCAAGGAACTCGACCAGTGGGCTGACAGGCTGAAGACCTTCGCGACCGGCGGCGTTCCGGCCGACCTGCCCCTCGTCGATCCCGGCCATACCCCGAATTCAAAACTGCGCGACGTCTTCGCCTACATCATCCACGAGGGAAAGGCTCGTGCGCCACACGGGGCCGTGGCGTTACAGGACCTGATCGACAGATAACCGAACACGGGCCATATGCCGGCATGACAGAACCCGGAGCCGGACCACATCCAGACGGTGTCTCGACCGACCGCCAACAGGAGGTAGGCACTATAGTTATGTCATTGATTTAACTGTATTATTTCGCGCCAACGTCTGATAGAATGGCTTAATGTCCGACTTATCGCCACTCTTTGCCGACCGCCCAGGCGGCGCGGGTCTTCAGGAGGTTGCCGACCGAGCGGCCATCCTGCAGCGCGCAGAGGGCGCGGCCGTCGGCCTGCAGCTGGCAGTCGACGGTCTGGCTGAAGGCGACCGCCATCAGGGTGCCGCGCGGATTCTCGTCGGTGTTGGCGGCGCGCTGGATGGGGTTGGCGCTGGGGGCGTCGGCCAGGCTCAACCGGACCCAGGTGTCAGGCGTGGCGCCCAGGGCGACGCAGAGGGTGGCGCCGTCTTCGACCTGCAGCACCGGGCCCCGCACCACGCCGCTGGCCGGGGCCGGGGCGGTGCAGACACTCTCGGCCGCGTTCGCTTCGCCGGCGCCCAGCATGAAGCCGGCGGCGGCCAGGGCGGTAAAGGCGATGACGGTCTTGGTGAGGTAGGACATGGAGGAGACGCCGAACTTGTTCTGCCGGAGAAAGCGCCTGATACGCGGGAACGTTCCCGGCACCGTCTGCAAGCGGATACGCAGCGTCTGCGCAGCCGGATCAGGCGCGGCCGGCGAACACCGCGGCAATGTCCGTCTCGCCCATCAGCCGCCAACGGCCGGGCTCCAGATCGGCCGGCAGGACCAGGCCGCCGACCTGGTCGCGGTGCAGGGCCTCGACGTGGTTGCCGACCGCCGCGAACATCCGGCGCACCTGGTGATAGCGTCCCTCGTGGATGGTCAGATGGGCGCTGGTCGGCGAATGGACCTCAAGCTCGGCCGGCAGCAGGGGTTTGTCCTCGCCGTCCAGCAGAAGGGTCCCGGCCGCGAAGGCCCCGCCTTCCGAGCCGTCCATCGGCCGGGCCAGGGTGACCAGATAGCGCTTCTGCACGTTGGCGCGCGGCGAGATGATCCGGTGCAACAGTTCGCCGTCGTCGGTGAGCAGCAGCAGGCCACTGGTCTCCTTGTCGAGCCGCCCGACCGTCGAGATGGCGGGCTCCCGCGCCTTCCAGCGCTGCGGCAGCAGGTCGTAGACCAGAGCCCCGACCTCCTTGTGCGAGCAGGTGACGCCCAGCGGCTTGTGCAGCATCAAGGCCAGGCCCGGCGGCGGATCGAGGGCCGCGCCGCGCACCGTCATCCTGGACGGCAGGTCGCGGGCCACCAGCACCTTGGCATCCCCCTTGCGGATGGCTGCCCCGTCCAGCACCACCTGGCCCGCGGCGGCCAGGGCGGCGATCTCCCGGCGGCTGCCGTAGCCCATGTTGGCCAGCAGGCGGTCGAGCCGGACAGAAATCACTTGCGGGCCTCATAGACCTTGTAGCCGCCGGCCTCGCCCTTCAGCGCCACGGCCTTGAAGTGCTCGCCCAGCACGGCCTCGTAGGGAAGGTGGCGGTTGGCGACCAGCCAGCAGGTTCCGCCCTTCTTCAGGGCGCTGGCGGCGCGGCGGATGAAGACCTGGCCGAGCGCCCGGTCCTCGGCGCCGGCGTCGTGGAACGGCGGGTTCATGACCACGAACTCCAGGTCGGCCAGGGCCGGCTCTGTTCCGCGCAGGTCGGCCCAATGGAAGTGGGCGCGCGGGTCGGTGACGTTGATCTTCGCCGCCTCGATGGCCCGGCGGTCGATATCGACCAGGGCTAGGCTGGTGACGGCGGGGTTTTGCAGCACCTTGCCCGCGAGCAGGCCGATGCCGCAGCCGAGGTCGGCGCCTGGTCCCTTGAAGGCCGGCAGGCTGGCGAGCAGCAGGGCGGTGCCGGCATCGACGCGGTCCCAGCTGAAGACGCCCGGCTGCGTGCGGCCGAGGCCCTCGAGGTTACGCGGGGCGGCATCGGCGATGGCCGCCTCGATGGCGGTCAGGTCGGCCGGGCGGCGGGCGTGGCAGATGCGGTGGTGGCGCTTGGCGCTCTCGGCGAAGTCGGCGCCCAGCAAGGTCAGGTCGCCGGCCAGCCGCGAGCCGCCCTTGTCCTTGGGGGCCATGACGATCAGCCGGCCCTCGGGGCGAAGCGCCCGCAGCGCCGCCGCCAGGGCGCCGCGCCGCTCCGCCGTGGCCGGCGGCGCCAGCATGATGATCTCGGCGAGGCTGGCCCTAGCCAGCCCCTCCAGCGCCTGCGAGTCGGGGACAAGCGGAGAGGTCTGGACGGCGCTGGCCGAAACATCGGCGAGGGCGAGCGGGGGATGGCCGTAGACGGCGGCAGTGGGCATGGCCGGGGCTGTAGCGCGGACCGTCTGCTGGTTACAATGGGTACCCGAAGCCCTCAGGCCGCCAACCGGTCATGCTCGGGATAGAAGCGCGCCATCATCCGCTCGACGTAGGCCAGAAGGGTCGGCATGGACTCGGCCTTGCGGCGGACTGGGCAGTCGAAGAAGGGATTGATCACTGTCGCCAGGATCGAGAACACCACCGCCTCCGATCCGACCGGCCGGTCGCCATAGAGAAACGGCTTGTCTCCGAGCGTGACGGCGATGGCCTTCAGCGACCGTTCGGCCAGCCAGGCGATCTCCTCGTCATCGTGCCGACCGAGGCCGACGGCCCGCACATTGGCCCCCACGGCCTCGACCAGCCCCGCTCGCAGGGTCTCCCGCATCGGCTGGGGGGCCTGGTCGAACCAGTGGGCCGGGCCGCGGGCGAAGTTGGCGGGCTTGAGGAAGCGGAAGTGGGCGCCGACCCAGCCAAGCTGGTTCTCGGCCATCCGCTCCATGGCCCAGGCCTGAGCCCGTCGCTCGGGGCTCAGGCCGGCGTCGAGGTCGACCCCGTAGCGGCTCTCGATGTGGGCGCGGATGAAGGTCGAGTCGCCGATCGCCTCGCCGTCGTCGACGATCCAGGGGATCTGGCCCTTGGGCGCGTCTTCGCGGCGGCCCGGGCGCTTCTCATACGGCAGGTCGGCCAACCGCAGTTGAATCTCGGTCTTGATGGCGTAGGGGCTGATCTCGGGCAGGCCGAAGCCCGGGCCGGCGGTGTGGAGGGTGATCATGGTCTGGTCCCTTCTGGCGTTCCAATATCGACAGGGATAGCCGACCTCTGCTGACAGCCTGCTGTCAGCATGCGAGGGTGTCACATGCGCCGCGCCGACCGCCTCTTCCAGATCATCCAGATCCTTCGCCGCGCCTCGCATCCGGTGACCGCCCAGGCCATGGCCGTCGAGCTGGAGACCTCCAAACGCAGCGTCTATCGCGACATCGTCGCCCTGATGGCCCAGCGGGCTCCGATCCGCGGCGAGGCGGGGGTCGGCTATGTGCTCGACGCTGGCTTCGACATGCCGCCGCTGATGCTGACCGCCGACGAGGTCGAGGCGGCCGTGCTGGGGGCCCAGTGGGTGGCCTCGCGCGGCGATCCGGCCCTGGCCCGGGCGGCGCGGGACCTGGTCGCCAAGATCGCCGCCACGGTGCCCGACCATCTGCGGCCGATGATCCTCGACCCGGCCAGCCGCACGCCACCGAACTTCGCCAACCTCGACGACGGCCTGGACATGGCCCGGCTGCGGGCCGCCATTCACGGCGGCCACAAGGTCGAGCTGACCTATGCCGACGAGCAGGGTCGAGAGAGCCGCCGCATCGTCTGGCCGATCGCCGTCGGCTATCGCGACACCACCCGCAACCTGGTGGCCTGGTGCGAGATGCGCAGCGATTTTCGCAACTTCCGCACCGACCGCGTGGTCGGGGCCGAGTTCCTGGAAGAGCGTTTCCCGGAGCGGCCGCTGATCCTGCGGGCCCGCTGGCGCCGGGCCATGGAGGAAATTCGCCGAAACTGGCGCGGCCCGCCGCCGGGGAACCCTTCGGCCCCCTGACCGCTGTGCACCCGCATGGAGGGCCGATGAGCAAACAGACGGGCGCCCTGATGTCGGCGCCGGCCAACCTGGATTACGCGATCAGCCTGGCGCGCGGGGCCGGCGGGGCGTTGCTGTTCGCCTTTCCCCTGCTGATGACCATGGAGATGTGGTGGCTCGGCCATTCGCTGGAGCGCTGGCGGCTGCTGGTTTTCCTCGGCTCGGCCGGGCCAATGCTGCTGGGCCTCAGTTACTACGCCGGCTTCGAGCCGACCTTTCGCCTGCTCGATGAGGTGCTCGACGCCCTGGCCGCCTTCGCCCTCGGCATTGCGGTGGCGTTGGTCGCCCTGCTGCTGCTCGCCCAGATCGAGGGCGGCATGAGCCCAGGCGAAATCGTCGGCAAGCTGGCCGTCTGCGCCATTCCGGCCAGCATAGGCGCGCTGGTCGCCGGCAAGCAGTTCGGCGCCGACAAGGATGACGATAGCCAACGCCGGAAGGAGCACGTCGGCTATCTCGGCAGGCTGTTTCTGATGTCGGTCGGGGCCATCGTCCTGGCCTTCAGCGTGGCGCCGACCGAGGAGATGATCCTCATCGCCTATTCGATGACGCCCTGGCACGGGCTGGCGCTGATGGCGGTGACGATCCTGCTGCTGCACGGCTTCGTCTATGGCCTGGGCTTCCCCGGTCAGCCCGAGCGACAGGGCGACCACAGCCTGGGCCATACGGTGTTGGCCTTCACTCTGCCCGGCTACGGCATCGCCCTGGCCATCAGCCTCTTCTGCCTGTGGGCGTTCGGCAGGCTGGAGGGCACGGCCTTGCACGAGATCGCCCAGATGACCGTCGTCCTCGCCTTCCCCGCTGGCCTGGGCGCGGCAACTTCCCGGCTGGTGATCTGATGGCCCGCAAACCCGCCGCGACGAAGTCGAAGGCCAGCGTCAGTCCGGGGGCGCATGGAACGCCGGTGCTTGAGTGGATCGCCGGGGGCGCCGGCTTGGTGCTGGTGCTATTGACCGCCGGAATTATCGGCCATGAGGCCCTGTTCGGTGACCCCTCGCCGCCGGCCGTGAGCATCGAGGCCCGGGCGGTTCACGCCGTGAAGGGCGGCTGGCTGGTCGAGATCGAGGCGATCAACAGCGGCGGCTCGCCGGCCTCCCAGGTGGCGGTCGAGGGGGAACTGACCCTGGCCGGGCAGGAGCCTGAAACGGCGCAGGCCGGTTTCGATTATGTGCCGGATCACTCGCGGCGGCGCGGCGGGCTGTTTTTCAGCCAGGACCCGCGCGGGCGGAAGTTGAGCCTGCGTGCCAAGGGTTATACGGAGCCCTGAAATCCGGCAGTTGACAGTGTAAGTTTTTAAACAGAACTTACCCGTCGCTGTCTCGGGAGCTTCTCATGTCCGACCGCAAGGTCTGCCTCGTCGTCGGCGCCGGGCTTGGTGTCGGCGGGTCTATCGCCCGGGCCTTCGCGCGTGAAGGCATGGTGGTGGTGATGACCCGCCGGCCTCGAAATCTGGATCAGCTGGAAGACCTGGCCGGCCAGATCCGGGCCGAGGGCGGCGAGGCCCATGCCATGGGCGTCGACGCCCGCTCCGAGGAGGAGATGACCGCCCTCTTCGACCGCATCGAGGCGGACATCGGCCCGCTGGAGGTGGTGGTCTTCAACATCGGGGCCAACGTCAATTTCGGCGTCCGCGAGACCACCACGCGGGTCTACACCAAGGTCTGGGAGATGGCCGGCCTGGCCGGCTTCCTGACCGGCCGGGAGGCGGCCCGGGTCATGGTTCCGCGCGGCCAGGGCACGGTGCTGTTCACCGGCGCGACGGCCAGCGTGCGCGGCGGCAAGGGCTTTTCCGCCTTCGCCGGAGCCAAGCACGCCTTGCGCGCCCTGGCCCAGAGCATGGCGCGCGAATTTGGCCCGCAAGGCATCCATGTCGCCCACGTCATCTGCGACGGCAGCATCGACGGCGTCTTCACCCGCGAGCGCATGCCCGACGCCGACCAGCGGCTGGCGCGCGGTGAAATCCTCGACCCCGACGAGATCGCCCGCAACTATGTCTGGCTGCACAACCAGGGCCGTTCGGCCTGGACCTTCGAGATCGACCTGCGCCCCTGGACGGAGACCTGGTGATGGCTAAAAAGTTGGATTTCATTTTCGATTTCGCCAGCCCCAACGCCTACATGGCCTCGATGGCCCTGCCCGGCATTCTCGAGCGCACCGGAGCCACCCTGAAGGTCATCCCCTGCCTGCTCGGCGGCCTGTTCAAGGCGACCGGCAACCAGGCCCCCTTCACCGCCTTCGGCGGCATCAAGGGCAAGATGGACTATGAGATGCTGGAGAGCCGGCGGTTCGTGGCCCGGCACGGACTGACGAAGTTCCGCATGAACCCGCATTTCCCGATCAACACCCTGCTGATCATGCGCACCTTCGTCGCCGCAGGCCTGGAGGGCGTCGGCGAGCGCTACATGGAGGTGGTGCTCAAAGCCATGTGGGAGGACGGCCAGAACATGGGCGATCCCGACGTGGTGGCGAAGGTGCTGACCGATGGCGGCCTCGACGCCGCCGCCCTGATGGCCCGGGCCCAGACCGACGAGGCCAAGGGCATCCTCTTGAGCAACACCACGGCCGCCGCCGAGCGCGGCGCCTTCGGTATCCCGACCTTCTTCGTCGGCGAGGAAATCTTCTTCGGCAAGGAGCGGCTGGGGCAGGTCGAGGAAGAGTTGGCGTAGCGCTGGTCAGTGCGGGATCACTCTCCGCCCCTGGGGCGGAGGACAGGTTTGGAGCGCGAGCGACAAACCAGGAGGCAGGACTTCCACCGGCGGTCGTGAGCTGTATCGGCGGGCGCCGGCGCAAGAGAAGGGGCCAATCACCCACCAGACTTGCCCGCCTCCTGGTTTCTCGCTTGAAGGCTCGAAACCTGTCCTCCTCCCGCAAAGCGGGCGGAGAGTTGGCGCGTTCCGCTCCTCAGCCCACGATC
Source organism: Caulobacter sp. (assembly GCA_046595895.1). Lineage (GTDB taxonomy): Bacteria > Pseudomonadota > Alphaproteobacteria > Caulobacterales > Caulobacteraceae > Caulobacter. The sequence continues at coordinate 20,119 of JBKJSF010000056.1, forward strand.
GCGTGGGGCAGATACCGGCTCAGGTTCTTGGTCACGGGGCCCAGGTCCTCGCGGATGCCCATCCCGGCGGCTTCCTCGCCGACGATCCAGGCGCCGATGACGGGATAGTTCCCCTCGAACACCGGCGGCTTCCACAGGGCCTGGCGGATCCAGCCCTCCGCCCCGTAGCCCTGGTCGAGGACCGGCTCGGCGACGCCCGCCTCGACCAGTTCGACGTTGGCGCCTTCGCGGGAATACAGCGGCTTGCGCACGTAGCTGTCGCCCAGCCCCGCCGCGCCGGCGTCATCCTCGAACCAGGTTTCCAGCAGGTTCGGATGCCCCGCATGGCGCTCCCACAGCATGGGCAGCAAGCCCTTGTTGGAGAGGAGGCTCTTCCAGGCCGGCTCCAGGAACTGGGTCTTCGAGGCGGCGACGTTGGCGGCGTAGTCCTCGCGCAGCATCATCTCCCAGGGATAGAGTTTGAAGGCCGCCTGGATGATGTCGCTCTGCTCGTCGACGAAGCGCCCGTCGGTGTCCAGCCCGATATCGTGGATCGAGACGAACTTCGGGGTCAGCCCCGCCTGCACGGCCAGGTCCTCGAGGAACTTCACCGTCTGGCGGTCCTCGACATGGTCGGGGTCGCTGGAGAAATGCACATAGCCGCCGTTCGGGAAGATGGCCCCGAAACGGTCGCGCAGCTTCTCGAACAGGCTGTTGAACTGGTCGGCGCCGGCCGGCAGCGTGCCATCCTTGATCCGCGCCTCCAGCCACATCCACTGGAACACCGCCGTCTCGAAGATGCTGGTCGGGGTGTCGGCGTTGTATTCGTAGAGCTTCGGCGGACCCTTGCCGTCATAGGCGAAATCGAAGCGGCCGTAGAGGCTGGGATCGCCGCGGGTCCAGGTCTCCGCCACATAGTCGCGGTGGGCCTCGGGGATGGCGAGGCGGGTCATGATCCGCTCGCTCTTCACCGCCTCGGCGACGAAGTCGAGGCACAGGGCGTGCAGCGTCTCCGCCGCCGTCTCGATCTCCTCGGCCTGGCTGAGGGTAAAGCCGTACCAGGCGCTTTCGTCCCAGTAGGGCTGGCCCTCCATGTGGTGGAAGGTGAAGCCGACGTGGTCGGCCTCCTCTTTCCAGTTCCCGCGCGGCGGGACCGAATGACGGATCAAGCTATTGCTCGTCCTTCTTCACCGGGACCTTCTCCGGGGCCTCGATCCGCAGGCGCGGGGCCTCCAGCTTGAGGGCCTCTTCCTTGGGGGCCATCAGCCGCTCCAGCACCTCATGGGCGTTGTTGTCGCCGGGCATGATGCCGGCATTGCGCAGCTTCGCGTCAAGGTCGGCGCCGGTGCGGCGGTCTTCCAGTTCGCCGGCGGCCCGGAACTTCTCCTCGTTGATCGCCTGGCGCTCCTTGATGCGCTTGAGGCTGTCGGCGGCCGAGCCGACCGTCGAGCTGGCGCTGCCGCTGCGGGCGACGATGGCCGACTGGGCGCGCTGGACGCTGTCGTTGACCTTCACGACCTCGATCTCGCGGCGCAGGGCCTCGATCTTGGTGTCGGTCTGGGCGACGATGGTGCGCAACTTGTCCTCGGCGGCGCGCAGCTGCACCACCTGTTCGGCCTTCTGCGTGGCGTCGCGCTCCAGGTCGGCGATGCGCTGGGCCACTTCCAGGGCCAGGGCCTCGTCGCCCTTGGCCATGGCGGCGCGGACCGAGGCTTCGTACTTGCTGGCCTGTTGCGCGAACTGCTGGCCTTCGGTCTCCAGCATGCGGCGGCGGGCGACGAGGCCGGCCATGTCGTCGCGGGCCTTGGACTGGGCGGTGTCGGCGTCGCGAATTTCCTGGTCAAGGATGCGCAGGGCGTTGGCGTCGATGACCTTCTGCGCGCCCTCATGGGTGGCGCCGCGGAAGAGGGCGGAGAATTTGTTCCAGATGGACATGGTGTCTTCTCCCTACTTGGCGGACTTGAAGGATTCACGCAGGTCCGAGGCCGCGTCGATGGCGTTCTCGGCAAGGGTGCGCAGCTCGATGAGGATGGTCTGCAGGCTGGTCTTGGCGGCGATCTCGCCAAACAGCTCGTAGTAGTCGCGGTCATTGACCGTGGTGACGCCGAAGTTGGACAGCGGCACCAGCTTCTGGGCCTTCAGCAGGAACAGGTTGAACTCGTTCTGGTCCTCCTGCTCGTCGACCGGCCAGAGCACCACCGAGACGACGATCTGCTGGGGGCCGGCGCTGACGTAGATTGGCAGGTCGCCGTACTCGCACATGGTGACCAGCAGCACCGGATCGGCGCCCTCGATCACCTGGAACTTCATCTCGCCGTCCCGCACGAGGGTGCTGGCGTCCAGCTCCGTCTTCAGGGCGTGGATGGTCCAAGCCGTGTCAATCACATGATCCATGGGCCGGATGCCTTTCAGTGCGGAGCCGGTATGGGCCGGGCCGCGGTTGGAGTCGATCACGATGGCTCGCACGGCGGACAGGATGTCCGTCCTGCAGGAGGCCGGGGCCCAGACTTCCAGCTTCACGAACCCCGCGCGCTTGCGGGCCTCGCGCCACTCGCGGGTCCGGGTTACGGCCTTGTCCGCTCGGGTGGGAGCCTTGGGCATGCGTTCAAGGTATGCGTACCATGAACGCTTGACAAGGGGTTTTGAACGGCGTCGTATCGGCCTATGGCGCGAGGAGGCGTCCGCACTTGGCTATCAGGCCGTCAAGACGGTTTTGCGCATCTTCGCAAACATTGCGTCATCACGCGGACCAGCCCAGTGTCCGCCGCGAGCAAGTTCGCGTGAGGACCCCCTGATGTTCGGCAAGCTGTTCGGGCGCAAGGAAGAGACCGCTCCCAGCGACCACCTGGCGGTGGTGCGCAACATCACCGTCGGCCGCACCGTGCGGCTGGACCCGCTGGCCTGGCGGCGGCTGGGCACGGAAGCCAGCTTCAAGATGGACCGCGACACCCTGGTGATCACCGCCCAGGGCCTGATCAAGCTGGACGCCGGCGGCTATGTGCATCGCTTCTACACCGACGATCACCTGCTGTTTCAGGCGGTCAGCGACGACCGCGAGGGTCTCCAGGCCAACGATTTCACCCTGTTCGTGCCCTGGCGCAGCGCCTATCCGGCCAGCGGCCAGGCGAAGCGGCTGTGGAACGACCGGCTGCAGGATCCGGCCTGGCTGGAGGACGATCTGCCGCCCTTCCAGCGCTACTGGTTCGACGAGGACGAGGGCCGCCAGCCGCCGGTCAGCTTCTGGGAAGATATCTGGGACGACCGCGCCGCGCTGCGGCCCTACGCCCGCATCTTCCAGACCTGCATGCTCTACGCCCGCGACCTCGGCGGCGAGGGCCGCGAGCTGTTGCTGGCCATCGCCATGGAGCCGGAGGGCGGCGAGATGACCCACGAGATCATGGTCGGCGTGCCGCTGGCCATCGGAGAGTTCTCGGCCTGACCGGCCGCAACCACGTCTAACGGGAGGGACCCGCATGTTTGACTTCATGTTGTTCAGGATGGGGGCGACCGACTTCCTGGTCGCCTTTGCCGTGGCGGGCGTGCTCGCCATCGCCTTCAAAGTCATCTACCAGTGGGTGACCCCCTACAAGGAAACGGACCTGATCCGCCAAGGCAACGTCGCCGCCGCCATCGCGCTCGGCGGGGCCCTGGTCGGCTACGTCCTGGCCCTGGCCTCGGCCCTCACCCACACCGAAAGCCTGCCCGAGCTGGTGGCCTGGGGCGTGCTGGCCGGTGTCATCCAGATCATCGCCTTCACCATCGTCCGCATTCTGTTCCTCAAGGACGTCAAGGCGCGCATCGAGGCCGGTGAGGTCGCCACCGGCGTCTACCTGGCCAGCATCTCCATCGCGGTCGGCCTGATCAACGCCGCCTGCATGACCTCGTAAGGGAGCTGACCGCCATGATGCGATCCAAATCCCTAACCCTGACCAGCCTGATGTGCGGCGCCTCGCTGACCATCGGGGCCTGTGACAGCACGCCGGACGTCTCCCGGGCCGAGGTCAACAAGGACCCGGTCGAGGCCTTCGCCTACGCCAGCCTCGACCAGTGCAAGCTGGAGAACAAGGTCAGCGACGAGGAGTGCGACAAGGGCTATGCCGCCGCCCTCAAGGACGACGCAAACGCCCCGAAGTATGCCGAGCAGAAGTCCTGCGAAGAGACTCACGGCGTCGGCCAGTGCGTGCCGCGCAGCCAGGCCGGCGGCGGCAGCTTCTTCACCCCGCTGCTGACCGGCTTCATCATCGGCCAGATGATGAACGGCGGCGGCTATCGCGGCACCGGCCTCTACCGGCGGGGCGACGGCTACGCCACCGGCTGGGGCGGCCGGGTGAACCAGGACTACGCCACCGGCCGCACCACGGTCGGCCGCCAGGGGATCGACCCGCCGGCCGCCGTGCGCAACGCCCCGGTCCGGGTGCAGACCCGCAGCGCGGTGGTCAGCAGAGGCGGCTTCGGCGGCGGCAGCCGCTCTTACGGCGGCTGACGACTACCGAGGGGTTGACCGACCCAAGGTCAGCCCCTCCCCTTTCTCCCCAACAATTGCCAACAGCTTTGGGGAGATCCGCCATGACCTTCGCCGCCGACGACCTGATGTACCGCCCGGGCCTGATGAAGGGCCAACGCATCCTGATCACCGGAGGCGGCACCGGCCTCGGCAAGGTGATGGCCGAGGGCTGCATGATGCTGGGCGCCGACGTCTACATCTGCGGCCGGCGCGGCGGCGTGCTCGAAGAGACCGCCCAGGAGCTGATGGCCGCCCACCCCGACGGCGGCAAGGTCACCGGCATCGCCTGCGACATCCGCGTGCCGGAGGCCATCGAGGAGATGGTCGACACCATCTGGGCCGACGGCCCGCTCACCGGCCTGGTCAACAACGCCGCCGGCAACTTCATCAGCCGCACAGAGGATCTCTCTCCGCGCGGTTTCGACGCCATCTCCAACATCGTCTTCCGGGGCAGCTTCTTCGTCACCCAGACGTGCGGCAAGCGATGGATCAAGGAGGGCCTCAGCGCCTCAGTGATCTCCATCCTGACCACCTGGGTGTGGAACGGCGGTCCGTTCACGGTGCCCAGCGCCATGTCCAAGGCGGGCCTCAACGTCATGACCCAGTCGCTGGCCGTCGAGTGGGGACCCAAGGGGATCCGCTTCAACGCCATCGCGCCGGGCCCTTTCCCCACCGAAGGCATGAGCGCCAGGCTGAACCCCGGCGAGAGCGCCTATGGCGACATGCGCGGCAATCCGCTCGGCCGGGTCGGGGAGATGCGCGAACTGGCCAATCTGGCGGTCTATCTGTTGCACCCCCTGTCGACCTATGTGAACGGCCAGACCATCGCCATCGACGGCGCCGCCTACAATGCGTCGGGCGGCAATTTCGCGCGCATGACCGAATGGGGTGACGAGCAATGGGCCCAGGCGACGGCGGCGATCCGGGCGACCAACGACAAGGACCGGGCCAAGCGGACGGTGTGATCCCGCGCGACCGGCTGACGGTCCGGCTGGTGCTGTTGTCGCCGGCCGACCGGCTTCTGCTGCTGAACTTCGATGACGGGCGGTATTCCGGCTGGTGCACCGTCGGCGGCGGCGTCGACGGCGGCGAGAGCCTGATCGAGGCGGCGCGGCGCGAGCTGCTGGAAGAGACGGGCCACGCAGAGGCGGACTTCGGGCCGGTGGTCTGGCGCCGGCAGCACGACATGGTGGTCGAGGGCGAGGACCGGCGGCTGGTGGAGCACTACTTCATCGTCCGGGTGGGGCACGAACGGTTGTCCGACCACGGATGGACGACGCTGGAGCGACGGGTGGTGAAGGCGATGCGCTGGTGGTCGGTGGATGAGATCGCGGCCAGCGGGGAGGCGATCTATCCGGGCGGGTTGGCGGGTTATCTGCGGAAGCTGTTGGCGGGGGACGTTCCTCAAAACCCGCTGATGATTGGGGAGTAGCCGCGAGTGCTCCCTTCTCCCCTTGCGGGAGAAGGTGTCGGCGTAGCCGACGGATGAGGGGTCGTACCGGCCTTCTACACAGCCCGGTCCAACCGCCTCAACGCAGCTTGAAGACCTATCGACCCCTCATCCGGCGCTTCGCGCCACCTTCCCCCCCGAGGGGAGAAGGACGCCAAGAGGCGAAGCCTTCTTACGCCTTCACCCCCAGCGCCTCCAGCGCCTGGGTCCGCACGGCCTTGTAGTCGACCTTGCCGTTCGGAGCCCGCACCACGGGGGCCAGCACCAGCGCCCTCGGCGCCTTGTAGTCGGCCAGCCGGCCTCTCAGATGCGCCGTGAAATCGGCCAGGGTCAGATCCACCCCGTCCCGAACATCAACCACGGCGCAGACCTTCTCCCCGAACCGGGCGTCTGGAATCCCCACCACCACCGCATCCTTGACGTCCGGATGCAGCTTCAGCGCCTCCTCGACCTCTTCGGGAAACACCTTCTCGCCGCCGGTATTGACCACCTGCGATCCGCGCCCCAGCAGCTTCATCGTGCCGTCGGCATTCACCTCCGCGAAATCGCCCGGCAGCGACCAGCGCCGGCCTTCGAACTGACGGAATGTCTTCGCCGACTTCTCCGGGTCCTTGTAGTAGCCGGTCGGGATAAACCCGCCGACCGCCACCAGCCCGCGCTCGCCCGAGCCCGGCTCCACCCGCGCGCCGTCCTCCTTGAACACCGCCGCGTTCGGCCCGACCAGGAACTGGGCCGTGCCAGCCTCCGCCCCCTTCACCGACTGGGAACCACCCAGGCCGACGGCCTCCGATGAACCCAGCGAATCGAAGATCACGCAGCCCTCCGGCAGGTGGCTGAGCAGCCCCTGCTTGTTCTCGTAACTCCACACCGTCCCCGACGAGCCCAGCCGCGCCACCTTCGACAGGTCCCAGCGGCCCGGGGTGGCGTCGAGCACCTCGAGCATCGGTGTCGCGAAGGCCATGCCGACAATGGAGACGCTGTTGGCCCCGGTACGCTCGACCTCGTTCCACAGTTCGACCGGGTCGAACCGCCGCGACGGCAGGCTGACGATGCAGCCGCCGCCGGTCAGGGCCCCAAAGCTGCCAAACTGGGCGGTGCCGTGCATCAGCGGACAGGCCACCACCACCACACTGGGCGCCGGCAGCACGATGTCCCCGGCCTTGCCGCTAATGACCCGCACAGCCGCCTCGGCGGGGGTCTCAAGCGGCGGAATGCCGGCCGCGACGTTGCCGCCGGCCCCCAGCACCTGGAAGAGATCGTCCTGGCGCCACATGACACCCTTGGGCATGCCCGTCGTGCCGCCGGTGTAGAGCAGCAGCAGGTCGTCGCCCGACCGGCCCCAGGGCGCCTCAAACCTGTCCGCCCCGGCTCCGATCACGCTCTCGTACTCGTCGGCCCAGTCGGGGATCGTCGCGCCGGGCTCGCCCACCGCCACCCAGGCCTTCACCCCCGGTAGCCGGTCCTTGATGACGGCCAGCTTGTCGGCGAAGCCGGCATGGAAGACCACAGCTTCGGTGTCGGCGTTGTCGAACAGGTAGAACAGCTCTTCCGGCTCATAGCGATAGTTGGTGTTGACCGGCGCCAGACCCGCCTTGAAGGCGGCGTAGTAGGTCTCGAGATACTCCGGCGCATTGTAGAGGAAGGCCGCGACCTTGGCCTGCCGGCCCAGCCCCTTGGTCACGAAATAGGCGGCCAGCGCATTGGCCCGGCGGTCGAAATCCCGCCAGCTGACCACCCGGCCGCCCTGGATCTGGGCCGGCCGCTCCGGGGTCGCCGCGGCGATCTTTTCCCACACGTCCGCGAAGGTCCAGCCAGCCATGTCTCACTCCCTCAAACATCTGTTTTGAGAGAGTTAGCGGGGTTACGTCGGGTCGTGTCAACGCGTGCTGACAGGCCGCTGTCAGCAGGGCTGGCGCAGGGTCCCTCCAAACACGGAGAGGTCACATGCTGCGCAAATTCAACCCGCTGGCTCTATATTTCCGGCCACGTCGGACAACGTCCCGACGGTTCGGCCAGCGCCGAAATCGCCGAGCAGACCGCCATCGCCGTGGAGAATCTGCGGCGCGTCCTGGCCGGCGGCGGCATGGGGACCCAGGACCTGGTCAAGCTGACCATCTACCTGACCGAAGAGGCCAACCTGCCGGGCTTCGGCCCCGCCGGCGCGGCCCTGCTGAGCCGGCCGCCGGCCGCCACGACCCTGTTGATCGTCAAGGGCCTGGCCGATCCGCGCCTGCTGATCGAGATCGAGGCGGTGGCCGCCCGCTAGTGGTGGCTCTTGGCGGCGGGCGCCGGACCGGCGGCCCGCACATCGAACGACACGGTGACCTGGCCCGACTTCTCGAACTTCAGGGTCACGGGCACGGTCTCGCCGACCTTCAGTGGCTTCTTCAGGCCGACCATCATGAGGTGGAAGCTCTCGGGCTTCAGGGCGACCGTCCTGCCGGCCGGCAGCGCGATGCCGCGCGGGCGGGCGTGCATCATCGCCTTGCCGCCCATCACCATGCTCTCGTGGATCTCGACGCGGCCGGCCACGGGGGCCGAGGCTGACAGCAGGCGGTCGGCCTTGCCGCCGTTCGCCAGCACCACATAGCCGACGCCGTTGCCACCGGCCGGGGCGGGACGCGACCAGGCGCCGGAAATGTCGATGGCGCCGGCCTTGGCGCCCCAAGCAAGAGAGGATGTAGCTGCGCCGGCCAGCAGGGAGGCGGCGGAGGTGAGGATCAGGGTGCGTCGGATCATGTTGGGCTTGTCCTGGGCGCTTGTGACCTGGGTATGGCGCCCAGGCCGGTATTGGGCTCGCGCGGGCCATAAACGCCCCTTGGGGGTTCCGCAACAAGCCCGGCGCGGGTCATACTGCCCCTACGCGAACAAGGACGTGGAATGGCGGCGGAAGTTTCTCCCGGCGAGTACAAGGACGTGGTGCTGTTCCTGGCCACGGCCGGGATCGTCGTGCCGCTGTTCCGGCGCTGGAACATCAGCCCGATCCTCGGCTTCCTCGGCGCCGGCGTCGTGCTGGGGCCGTTCGGCCTGGGCGCCTTCAGTGACCAGTTTCCATGGCTGTCGGCGGTCACCGTCGAGAACCCCAAGGATATTGCCCAGCTCGCCGAGTTCGGCGTCGTCTTCCTGCTGTTCATGATCGGCCTGGAGCTGTCCTGGGAGCGGCTGCGCCTCATGCGCCGCTACGTCTTCGGCATGGGTGGACTGCAGGTCGCCCTGTCCGGGGCCGCCATCGCCGGCGGGGCCATGCTGTTTGGCCAGCCGCCGATCGCCGCCGCCGCCATCGGCGCGGCCCTGGCGCTCAGCTCCACCGCCGTGGTCATGCCGCTGCTGGCCGAGCGCAAGCGACAGCACAGCCAGGCCGGCCGGGCCACCTTCGCCATCCTGCTGTTCCAGGATCTGGCCGTCGCCCCGATCCTGATCACCCTGGCCGTCCTCGGACGCCAAGGTGACAGCGCCTTTGCGCTCAAGGACCTGCTGGCCTTCGCCCCGGCCGTGCTCGGCCTGCTGGCCCTGTTCTTCTTCGGTCGGGTGCTGCTGCGCCCCATGCTCCGCTCGGTGGCCAGGGCCAAGAGCGAGGAGCTGTTCATGGCCGCCAGCCTGCTGGTGGTCATCGGGGCCGGCCTGCTGGCCGCTGTCACCGGCCTGTCGATGGCGCTTGGCGCCTTCGTCGCCGGCCTGCTGTTGGCCGAGACCGAGTATCGGCATGAGGTCGAACGGACCATCGAACCTTTCAAGGGCCTGCTGCTCGGCCTGTTCTTCGTCTCGATCGGCATTGGCCTCGACCTCTCCCGGCTGATCGCCGACCCGCTGCCGATTCTCGGCATGGCCATCGGCCTGATGGTCCTGACCGGGTCCGTGGTCTTTGGCCTCGCCAAGCTGTTTGGCCTCAAGACCAGAGCCGCCCTCGAGGCCGCCCTGCTATTGGCGGCCGGCGGCGAGTTCGCCTTCGTCATCCTCGATAGCGCCATGGGGGCCGGCGTGGTCGGCGAGGCGGCCGGCCAGACTATCCTCGTCGCCTCGACCCTGTCGATGATTTGCATCCCCTTCCTGGCCGGCTTCGGGGCCCGGCTGGGCGGTCGGCCCGGGGCCAATCCGGGATCGGTGGCGGTCGAGCCCGACGGCGCGGGGCCCACCCCCTCGGGCGTCCTGGTCATCGGCTACGGCCGGGTCGGCCGGCTGGTCGGCGACATGCTGGGCCGGCACGACATTCCCTGGGTCGGCATCGATCGCGACCCCCGCCTGGTCGAGAACGGCCGGCGGCAGGGCGCGCGAATTTTCTTCGGCGACGCCTCACGCGGCGAATTTCTCAAACACTGTGGCCTGGACACCGCCCGGGCCCTGATCATCACCATGGATAGCCCCGAGGGGGCCGAAGCGGTGGTCGCCACGGCGCGCGAGATGCGGCCCGATCTGACCATCGTCGCCCGAGCCCGGGACGCCCGTCACGCCAAGCGCCTCTACGAATTGGGCGCCACCGACGCCGTTCCCGAGACGATTGAGGCCAGTTTGCAGCTTTCTGAGGCCGCTCTGGTCGAAATCGGTATTCCGATGGGCCTGGTCATTGCTTCCATCCACGAGCGGCGGGACGAGTTCCGGAAGGAGCTCAACCGCCCGGAATCGTTGGGCGGAAGGCGGCGCATGCGGGACGGGCGGTAGCCGCAAACCGCAACCGGGGCCTGATTAATTCCCCCGAAAGGGGATCGTGGCAGAAGAATGAAGCCCGGTGTGGCTTCGCGGGCACTTTGCGAAGCCCAAGGCGTTGCTATAACTGGGGTGAAGCGACTTCGTGTCGCATCGCGGGCAAAGAGAGGGCTCTTTCGATGAAATTGAAGCTTCTGGCGGGTGCGGCTCTTGCCGCGACGCTCGTGGCGTCCGGCGCCTCGGCGCAGGACTCCGGTTGGTACGGTGCTATCGACCTCGGCTATCACTGGTCGGACGATGAAAACTACGACGTGGCCGTTGGCCTGTCGCCGAACGTCGATCCGGACGATGAATGGATCGGCGCCGCTCGTCTCGGCTACCGCCTGTCGCCGCATTGGCGCGTGGAACTGGAAGGCGCTTACCGTCCGGGCGAAATCCCGGCGGCTCCGTTCGGTGACTTCGGCACCGGCGGCGACTTCGAAGTCTGGTCGCTGATGGGCAACGTCATCGTTGACCTGATCCCGGATGGCGACCTGAGCCCGTTCGTCGGGGTCGGCGCCGGTATCGCCGCCGCCCAGTTCGACGCCACTGACGCCCCGCGCTTCGTCGTCGATGACGATGACGCCACCTGGGCCTGGCAGGCCATCGCCGGTGTCTCCGCCAAGGCGACCGACCGCATCAACGTCGATCTGACCTATCGCTACTTCCAGACCGGCGAATTCGAGTTCAGCAACGGCGGCACCGCCGGTCCGATGAGCGGCAACTTCACCGACCAGTCGGTGACGGTTGGCATTCGGTACAGCTTCGCGTCGGCTCCGCCGCCGCCGCCGCCGCCGGTCGAGCCTCCGCCTCCGCCGCCCCCGCCGGTCGAGCCCCCGCCCCCGCCGCCGCCGCCGGCCCCGACTTACGAAGCCCGTGAGTTCATCGTCTACTTCCCGTTTGATCAATCGATCCTGACGCCGGAAGCCCAGACGGTGGTTTCGGAAGCCGCTCAGTACGCGTCGGCCGGTGGCGCCACCCGCATCGTGGTTGTCGGTCACGCCGACAACCACGATGCGGGTGGCGCCACCGGCCGACGCGTACTGAGCGGCTTCCGAAACCACCGTCTGGGCTTCCGGCGTCAGGATCG
>JBKJSF010000120.1:0-9567 GCA_046595895.1 Caulobacter sp.
GCGAGCGCAATATCGAAGCGACCGCGCTGAAGACCAATTCCGAGGCCGCCGCCGAAGCGGCCCGGCAACTGCGCCTGCGCGATCTCGCAGGCCTGATCGTCATCGACTTCATCGACATGGAGGAGTCGAAGAACAATCGCGCCGTCGAGAAGATCCTCAAGGACAACCTCAAGGACGACCGCGCCCGCGTTCAGATGGGCCGCATCTCCTCCTTCGGCCTGATGGAAATCAGCCGCCAGCGGCGCCGCACCGGCGTGCTGGAAGGCACCACCCACGTCTGCCCGCATTGTGAAGGCGTTGGCCGGGTTCGTTCGGTCGAGTCGAGCGCCCTGTCGGCCCTTCGCGCGGTGGAGATGGAGGCCCTGCGCGGCGGCGGTGAGCTGACCCTGAAGGTCCCGGCCGCCGTGGCCCTGTACATCCTTAATGAAAAGCGCGCCCACCTGCAGCGCATCCACCACGTCCACCATCTGTTCGTGACCCTCCAGGTCGATGACGCCCTGGCCCATGCCGAGCATGAGCTGGAGCGGACGGCGCTGGGCGAGCACAGCCTGCATGCGCTGGACACCGCCGGCATGGCATTGCCAAGCCACGCCCTGGTCGATGACGACGACGACTTCGTGCCGCCGGACGACGAGGAGGACGACGAAGAAATCATCGCCGCCGACGACGAGGAAGTCTCCGAGGATCGCCCGGCCCGCCGCGAGGGCGCTGAGCGTGAGCCGCGCCGTGACGACGACAGCCGCGACGGCCGCCGCCGCCGCCGTCGCCGGGGCGGTCGCCGCGACGAAGAGGGCGATGAGCGCCCGGCCGTCGCCGCCGACGCTGACGCCGCTCTCCTCGACGCCGAGGATGGCGAGGTCGATCCTGACGCCGAAGCCGGCGGCGACGACGAGTTCGACAAGGACGGGCGCCGCCGGCGTCGCGGCCGTCGCGGCGGTCGCCGCAGCCGTGAGGAAGATCGTCCCAAGGACGGCTTCGCCTGGGCCCGCCCGCGCGTGCCGTTCGGCGACGATCCCTTCCAGTGGCATGATCCGGCCACCCTCGAAGGCGGCGGCATGCTGACCGTCCGCGATCCCGAGCAGACGCCGGCCCGCCCGGTCCTGGTCGAAAGCGACGAAGGCCCGACCGCCGAGCGTGGCGACCGGCCTGAGCGTGAGCGTGGCGAACGCGGCGGTCGTGGCCGCCGTCGTGGCCGCGACAGAGATCGTGGGCCGCGCGAGCCCCGCGACGAGGCGGCGGTCGACGCCGCCCCGCCGTCTGACGAGGCCGCTCCGGTCCTGGCCATGATCGACCCGCCGATCTCGACCCTGGAGGCCCCCGTTCTGGAGGCCGCCGCGCCGTTCACCGACGAGGTCTGGGTCGAACTGCCGTCCGACGCCGAGCCGGCCAAGAAGCCGCGCAAGAGCCGGGCCAAGCCCAAGAAGGCCGAAGAGGTGGCGGAAGTCGCTCCGGAAGCCGTTGAGGCCGCACCCGAACCCGTCGTCGAGGCTTCAGCCCCGGCTCCGGAACCTGCCCCCGAGCCTGTCGTCGCCGCCGCGCCGGAGTCCGCCCCCGCCCCGGAACCGGTTGCTCCGGCCGAGCCCGATCCGAACGAAATCACCGGTCCGGCGGAAAAACCCAAAAAGGGTTGGTGGCGCCGGTGATCAACCCGCACTAGTCTTCAGTACGCGCGGGGGCGCAAACGGAGTAACCTGACCTGATGAGCTCCCGCGCCTTCTCATCCTGGCAGCCGCTTCGGGCGGCCATCGCCGGCCTGACGGCGGCCAGCCTCGTGCTGACCGCCGGCCTGCCGGCCTTCGCCCAGGAAGATCGGGTGTCGCTGCTGCGCGACACCGAGATCGAGGACATTCTTCACGCCGAGGCCGATCCGTTGATCACCGCGGCGGGGATGACGCCCAAGGATGTCACCATCCTGCTGGTCGGCGACAAGTCGCTCAACGCCTTCGCCACCACCGGCCAGGTCATAGGCTTCAACAGCGGCCTGATCCTGGAGACCGAGAATCCCAACCAGCTGAAGGGCGTCATCGCCCACGAGATCGGCCACCTGGCCGGCGCTCACCCGCTGCGTTCGGGCGACATGCAGAACGCCGGGCTTCGGCCCATGCTGCTGACCATGGGCCTTGGCGTGCTGGCCCTGCTGGCCGGGGCGCCGGACGCCGGGGCCATGCTGATCGGCAACTCCGGCTATTTCGGCACGCTCGGCATGCTGGGCTACAGCCGCGAGCAGGAAGGCCGCGCCGATCAGGCGGCGGTCGGCTTCCTTGAAAAAACAGGCCAGTCCGGCAAGGGGCTGGTCGAGTTTTTCGACAAGTTCCGCTACCAGGAGGTCTTCCAGGAAGCCCGCCGCTTCCCCTACTTCCGCAGCCACCCGCTGTCTTCCGACCGGATCGAACTGATGCGGGTCAAGGTCGAGGCCCAGTCGAACTACAAGGTCCTCGACTCCCCGGCCGAGATCGAGGCCCACGAGATCATGAAGGCCAAGATCATCGGCTTCACCCAGCCGCAATCGGCCCTGCTCAAGTACCCTGAGACCGACAAGAGCTATCCGGCCCGCTATGCCCGGACCATCGCCTTCTACCGAATGAAGGACATCAATCGCGCCCTCGGCATGGTCGATGTCCTGCTGACCGAGCAGCCCGAGAACCCCTATCTGTGGGAGCTCAAGGGCCAGATGCTGTTCGAGTTCGCCCGCGCCAAGGAGGCCGAATTCCCCCAGCGCCAGTCGGTGAAGTTCAAGCCGGACGCGCCCCTGCTGCGCATCAATCTCGGCCAGACGCTGATCAACCTGGATGACCCGGTAAAACGCGACGAGGGCATCGACATGCTCAAGCGCTCCCTGCTGCACGAGGACATCCCGGACGCCTGGCGCCTGCTGGCCCAGGCTTACGATGCCAAGGGCGAGGAGGGCCTGGCCCGGCTGTCGACGGCCGAATACTACTACGCCCTCGGCGGCCTGAACGAGGCGCGCGGCTTCGCCATGCGAGCTCGCGACCTGCTCGACAAGAACAGCGTCGGCTGGCGCCGGGCCACCGACATCGTCCTGACCGCCAACCCCAGCCGCGAGGACCTCAAGGACCTCGCCAAGGAAGGCGCCATCTCCCGCCCGTAGGCGGACCCTGCCGAAAGATGCTCATGCGCCGCCTGACGACCCCGCTTGTCCACGCCACAGTAGGAATGGCCCTGGCCGCCACCCTGGGCCTGACCGCCTGCGAGAAGAAGAAGCCCGTGACGGAGGTGGACAGCGCCTCCATCGCCGCCGCCCAGGACGTCAAGGTCGACAAGGACTTCGGCGACAAGGTGCGGGCCTACATCCTGCAGCACCCGGAGATACTTATCGAGGCGCAGCAGGCGTTGCAGCTGAAAGCCATGGCTGAAGAAGACCAGGCCATCGAGAAGTCGTTCGGCAGCCACAGGGTCCAGCTGCAGCGAGACAAGCGGGACTTCGTGATCAACCCGAACGGCAAGGTCACCGTGGTGCAGCTGTTCGACTACAACTGCAGCTTCTGCAAGGTTATCGCCCCGGACGTCGCCCAGCTGGCGCGGGACAATCCCAATGTGCGGTTCGTGTTCAAGGACTACACCTTGGGTAACTTCGGGCCGACCTCGGAATACGCGGCGGCGGCGGCGCGGGCGTTGGGCAAGAAGGGGCTGTTCGCCGACGGCCACTTCGAGATGATGGCCCATCGGCCGCTGACCGACGAGCAGGTTGATGAGCTGCTGACCCGCAACGGCATCACCCCGGCCTCGGTGCGGGCGCTGGAGCGGACCCCGGAGCAGGTCCAGTACCTGGCCGATCAGCGCCAACTCGCCAAGGACATGGGCATCAACGGCACCCCGGCCTTCTTCGTCGAGGGCGACTTCGTCAGCGGCGCCCAGCCGGAAGTGCTGAAGGCCGCCATCGCCAAGGCATTGAGCGGCAAATAGTCAGATCTGGCCAGGCGCGATGGCTGACAGGCTGGCCCCCGACCATTCCCGTTTCGCCTGCGTGAGCCGCTGGCCGGCGGCCTCCGCCCTGCCCTTCCTGGCCTCGGCGCGGCTGGCCACCACCAGGGTCAGCGGGTCGTGCGGCCATTTAGCGAGGACTTTTTCGGTTTCCTTGAGCGCCTTATCGGTCTGCCCCGAGGCCAGCAGCGCGGCGGCGTAGGAGCGGCGGACCGGGTACCACCAGGGCGGCGGATCACGGGAGTCGCCAAGCTCCCGCTCCTGCAGGAGGGACGCCTTGTAGTAGTGACGTGCGGCCTCACGGGGGTTGTCGTCCAACATCGCCGCGCGACCGAGCAGGACCTCGTAGGCGATGTCGGCGAAGACGACGAACTGGCCGGCATCACCCTTGGCGATGGCCGAACGGCCCGCGGCGATGGCCGCCGCTTCGTAGCGCACCGCCTCGGGATCGCCCCGGCGGCTCAATGCCTCGCCGCGGCCATAACGCCACATCGCCCGTTGGAGGGGATGAGAGGGCTTTGGCATGTCGAGGAGGTCGCCGATGTCGCCATGGCGGCCGTAGGCGAACCAGGCCCGGGAGACGCCCATCTGGGCCCAGGCGCCGCCCTTGCTGACGTCGGCGGCGCGGAACACCCCACCAATTTTCAGCGCCGCCGGGCCGTCGCCGGCCATCATCGCCCCACCGAGGGCGAAGCTGACGTTGTGTCCGTAGTAGCCGATCTTGAAGAGGTCGGCCGGGCCGTCGGTGCGCTTGGCCCAGGCCGCATCGACCTCCATGGCCTCGAGATTGACCCGCCCGGCGTCGCGGTAGCGGCCGAGCTGGTAGTAGGTGTGCGACGGCATGTGGATCAGGTGGCTGGCGCCCGGCGCGATGCCCTGCAGCTTGTCGGCGTAGACCTCGGCCTTGCCGGGCGAGCCGACCCATTCGCTGGCGTGGATGTAGAAGTGGATGGCGGCCGCGTCATCGGGGCGGCGGGCAAGCACGGTTTCCAGCAGCGGCATGGCGCGGGCCGGCTCATCGGCGATCATCCAGGCGTCGGCGGCCCAGACCAGCATCGGATTGTCGGTGGGGTATTGGCTGGCCAGGACGTCCATGGCCTTGGCGAAGGCCTTGTTGTCGCCCTTGCCGGCGTAGCGGGCGCCAAGGGCGGCGGAGAGGGCGCGGTCGCGCTCCGAGCCGCCCTTGGCGATCAAGGCGTCGGCCTTGGCGGCGGCCTCTCGGGCCACGACCAGCTCGGCAGGCTCGACGCCGAAGTTGATCGTCGGGCCAAGCGACCAGGCGTAGCCCCAGGCGCACATGCCGCAATCCGGGTCGAGGCGCACGGCCTCGGCGAAGGCGGCGGTGGCCTGCCCGTGATTGAAGGCCCAGGCCAGCTGCAGGCCGTAGTCGAACCAGCGTTGGCCCTCGGGCGTCGCGTCGATCCGGTAGGCGGCGTTGCCGAAGGCGTCCGACATCGGGGGCGGCTTGATGACCCTGGTGACGGCCGCGCCGCCCTCGCTCTCTGCGGTCAGGCACATCGGCGAGACGGCCGGCGGCTTGAAGGCCGGGGCCGACTGGGCGACCTGGGTCGCCGGAACCAGAACGGCCAGGCCGACGCCCAACAGCCACGCGGTTTTCATGCTCATCCCTCCCAAGATGTGACAGGCTAACCCGGTTCGAGGATTTGGCGAGGTCAGATGAGCCCGGCCAGGGGCGACGACGGATCGGCGTACATCCGGCGCGGCATTCGGCCGGCCAGGTAGGCCTCGCGCCCGGCGATGACGGCGTGCTTCATGGCGCTGGCCATCAGCATGGGATCCTTGGCCTCGGCGATGGCGGTGTTCATCAGGATGCCGTCGCAGCCCAGCTCCATGCCGATGGTGGCGTCGCTGGCCGTGCCGACACCCGCGTCGACCAGCACGGGCACGGTCGTCTGTTCGACGATGAGCCGCAGATTGACCTTGTTCTGGATGCCGAGCCCCGAGCCGATCGGCGCGCCCAGCGGCATGATGGCGGCGGCGCCCGCCTCCTCCAGCTTGCGGCAATAGACCAGGTCGTCGGTGCAGTAGACCATGACGTCGAAGCCCTCGGCGACCAACAGCTTGAGAGCCCGCAGGGTCTCCTCCATGTCCGGATAGAGGGTCTTGGGGTCGGAGAGGACCTCCAGCTTGACCAGGGTCCAGCCCCCGGCCTCGCGGGCCAGGCGCAGGGTACGCACCGCCTCCTCGCCGGTGAAGCAGCCGGCGGTGTTGGGCAGGTAGGTGAACTCCTCTGGCTTGACGAAGTCCATCAACAGCGGTTGGGAGCGATCGGTCAGGTTCACCCGGCGCACGGCCACGGTGACGATCTCCGCCCCCGCCGCGCGGGCGGCGTCGGCGTTGGTCTGATAGTCCTTGTACTTGCCGGTGCCGACGATCAGGCGGGAGCTGAAGGTGCGGCCGGCGACGGTCCAGGTATCGGTTGGGGCAGTCATACCGCCCGAATTACACCAGCGCCGATGACGCGTAACCCCTTCCCGTCATCCCGGCCGCAGCGGAGCGGAGAGCCGGGGCCCGGGAGGTGACGAGGCGCAAGTCTGGTCGTTGCGGATTGCCGCGCTTGCCGCCCCCGGGTCCCGGCTCTCCGCGCTGCGCGCTGCGGCCGGGATGGCGATAGAATTTGACGTGGTCTCGGAAGAGGTAACCGGTATCATCGAAGCATGAACGGGTTGTTTCCTCATCGCCGACACCTCCTCGCGGGTCTGGCCGCGGGCGCCGCGTCGCCAGCTTTCGCCAAGCCCGGCGCGCCTCTTGTCCGCACCACCCATGGCCCAATCGTCGGCGAACGGTCGGGCGGCCTGCTGGTGTTCAAGGGCGTTCGCTATGGGGCCGACACCGGCCCGCGGCGTTTCCAGCCGCCGGCGGCCCCGACGGCCTGGAAAGACCCCCTGCCCTGCATCGCCTACGGTCATGCCTGCATCCAGCGGGGCAAGGAGCCGGACCAGTCGGAAGACTGTCTGTTTCTCAACGTCTGGACGCCTGGCGCGGACGCCGGCAAGCGGCCGGTGATTGTCTACATCCACGGCGGCGCCTATGCCTCGGGATCGGGGTCGAGCCCGCTGTACGACGGCTCCGGCCTTGCGGTGCGCGGCGATGTGGTGGTGGTGACCCTGAACCATCGGCTGGGGCCGTTGGGCTATCTCTACCTGAGCCGGGTCATCGGCAGGTTCGAGGACGGCGGCAACGCCGGGATGCTCGACCTGGTGCTGGCCCTGCAGTGGGTGCGGGACAACATCGCCGCCTTTGGGGGCGATCCCGGCAGGATCATGCTGTTTGGCCAGTCTGGCGGCGGGGCGAAGATCGCCACCCTGATGGCCATGCCGGCCGCCAAAGGCCTCTTCCATCGGGCGGCGACGATGAGTGGCCAGCAGCTGACCGCCTCCGGCCCGGGAAATGCCACGCGGCGGACGCAGGCGCTGTTGGAGGCCCTGAAGGCGAGGCCGGAGGAGCTGGCGAGCCTGCCGGCGGCGCGGATCGTCGAGGCGCTGGGGACGACCGACCCGGTGATCGGGGCCGGTGGCCTGTATTTCGGGCCGGTGCTGGATGAGCGGAGCCTGTCGCGGCACCCCTTCTATCCCGATGCGCCGCCGCAGAGCGCGCACATCCCGATGATGATTGGCAACACCCGCGACGAGACGCGCGGTTTCTTCAGCGATCCGGCCATGTTCGCGATGACCTGGGAGGAGCTGCCCGGCAAGCTGATCCACAACATGCGGGTGGACATCGATCCGGCCCTGGTCGTGCGGCGCTACCGCGAGCTCTACCCTTCCTATTCGCCGAGCGATGTCTTCTTCGCCGCAACCACGGCCTCGCGCTCCTGGCGAGCGGCCATCGTCGAGGCGGAGCTGCGAGCGGCGCAGGGCTCGCCGGTGTTCGCCTACCAGCTGGACTGGGCCTCGCCCAAGGACGGCGGCAGGTGGGGGGCGCCGCATACTCTGGATATCCCGCTGGTGTTCGGCACGCTGGACGCGCAAGGCTCGATCACCGGGACGGGCGAGGGCGCCAGGCGGGTCAGCGGGCGGATGATGGACGCCATCATCCGCTTTGCGCGCGGCGGCGATCCGAATGGCGCGGGCCTGCCGAGCTGGGAGCCCTATTCGCTGGAGCGGCGCCAGACGATGGTCTGGGATGTGGAACCCCGGCTGGTCGATGATCCGAGGGGCGAGGAACGGCGACTGTTCGAGAAGGTCCCGTTCATCCAGCAGGGAAGCTAACTGAACAGTCGCGTCAGCCAGTCGAGGTTGCCGCTGAGCACCCCGAAGAAGACCAGCGTCGCCGCCACGATGGCCTTCCACAGTACGGCCAGGATGGCGATGCTGAGCAGGCCGCTGACCCAGCCGATCAGGGCCGCTACCCCGTCACGCTCGGCCAGGCCCAGGGCGAAGGCGGCGATGGCGAAGCTGGGCAGCATATTGCCGAACGGGATCGGCAGGAAGACGACGGTCGCCAGGACGACGCAGAACAGTCCGGTAAGCCGGTCTATGACAGGCCCGTACAGAAAGGTGATCCGCCGCCGCAGCCGCCGCTCGAGCCAGGCCAGATAGGGCGTCAGCTTGCCCATCAGGGCGACGTAGTCCGACCGGCTCATGGTTCGGTTGGCGATAACACCGGGCAGCCACAGGTGGTTGCGGCCGATCATCCACTGCACGGTTATGAACAGCAGCGGCGCGCCGAGCACGGCTGAGACACCCGGCGGCATCGGCAGGGCCAGCGGCGCGGCGAACACGAACATCAGCGCCCCGAAGGCGCGGTCGCCAAAGGCATGGGTGACGTCGCTGACCGACACGGTCTCATGCTCCTGCGCCGCGATGCCGGCGAGGATTTCGGAGACGCGAGGCGGGTGGGCGGACTCGATCATGGGGCTTGGTGGGCACTATATAGGGAGGCGAACTTCACGCGCCCGTGAAGAAATGGAAATGTTATCGATTGTTGGTGGAGATGCGCCGTCCGTTTGGGGGGCAGGGCTAACTAGTCCTGGATGACCGCGCCTCTAAAGGCCCTCTCCCGCGAGGGAGAGGAGTTCGTAGATGGCAGCAACAGGATTGTCCTGGAGCTGGCGCGCGGATGGCAAAACCGCCCTTCCCGTCCCACGTGATTCGACCATGCGTTGACATTCCCCCACCCGCCGACGCACCTTCCGCGCCCTTGAGGGGGGCCCGTCGGTCCTCCAGCAGTTGAGATTCAAGCCACACTTCATGCACGTCGTCGTCGTCGAGAGCCCGGCCAAGGCCAAGACCATCAACAAGTATCTGGGGTCCGGGTTCACCGTTCTGGCCTCCTATGGCCACGTCCGCGACCTGCCGTCGAAGGACGGCTCGGTGAAGCCCGATGAGGACTTCGCGATGTTCTGGGAGGTGGACGCCAAGTCCTCCAAACGCATCAGCGACATCGCCGACGCCCTGAAAGGCGCAGACGGCATCATCCTGGCCACCGACCCGGATCGCGAAGGCGAGGCGATCAGCTGACAGCCTTGTCCTTGATCGCCTTCTTCTTCTGCAGGATCTCCAGCACGTGCCAGCTGATCGCCTCGCCTTCGCGATCCGGGTCGGTGGCCAGGATGATGCCGTCTGCGCCTTTCAGGGCGTCGGCGATGTCGCTGATGCGTTT
>JBKJSF010000215.1:0-2959 GCA_046595895.1 Caulobacter sp.
GTTCGCGATGCAGGATGTCGGCGATGGCGACGATGCCGTTCAGCGGGGTTCTGATCTCGTGGCTCATGTTGGCCAGGAAGACGCTCTTGGAGAGGGCCGCTTCCTCCGCGGCCGCCAGGGCGGTTTGCAGGGCTGCGCGGGTCTCGATGCGCTCGGTGACATCCTCGCCGACGGTGACGATGTAGCGCGCCCCCTCCTCGCCGTAGGTAGCGACCTTCTTGGTGGAGAAGATGCGCTTGCCGCGGCCGGAGGTGGTGACGGTCTCTTCCTCGACCACGGTCATGTCGCCGGAGCTGATGACAGCCGCGTCCTCGGCCGCGAACGCCTCGGCTTCCTCCGACGGAAAGAGTTCATGGACGTTGCGGCCGATCAGCGCCTCGGCCTGCACGCAGAGCATCTCTTCGGCCGCCCGGTTGACCAGCACATAGCGACCGTCGCGGGCGTCCTTGACCATCAGGATGGCCGGCAACATCTGGACGATGGCATCGAAGAACTCCTGCCGGCTGACCGCGTCGTCGCGGGCCTTGGCCAGCGAGCCGATGACGGCCTCGGCTTCCCGAGTCTCCTCGGCCTGCTGCTGCAGGGCGGCGGTCATGTCCGGCGCGCCGTCGAGCGGCGAGAGGTTGGCCGGGTCGAGGCCGGCGGCTTGTTGTTCTTCACAGGCCGCCTGGGCGGTGAGGAACAGAACCCGGCCGCCGGGCTGAACGGAGATGGCCCCCCGCAGGCGCAGGCCCGGGTCGGTTCGCGAATGCAGAATGGCGCTGGTGCGATCAAGGGCGGCGAGGTCCGCAAAGGCGGTGACAGGGCCGGCCGCCTCGACGATGAAGGTCTCGATCAGGGCGGCGCCGGCCACGCGCGGCGCCAGGGCCAACAGGCGCTCGCTGGGGGCCAGGATCGCCATGTCCCCGCGGACCTCGAAGCGACAGGGAAACAGGAAATCCAGAGTCGCGGCGTCGAAGGCGCAGCCGTTCGATACGGCCGCCTCCGCATCCCAGGTGCCTGGGCTCAGGCTATCCATTCGTGGATCCCCAACACAGCGGGGAGTTGACGCCAAGGCGCCTTAAGAAAGCGTATCGCGGTCGCGACTTAGAGTCCCGCCAGGGCTTTGCCCACAAGGGATTGCGAGCGTCGAGCAGCGGACAACGGAGAGACAGGACGCCGCGCAATGGTTGCGTCATAGTGGCTGGATCGGGGACCCCAAAATGAACTGTCGCAGCCTTGCCGTCGCCATCGCCCTGATCATTCTGGCGGGGCCGGCGGTCGCCCAGGAGAAGTTGCAGGACTTTGTCGTCCAAGTCGAGGCGGTGACGCCCGAACAGGCCGGGGCGCTCTGCGAGGATGGGCTGTCGCGGGCCGAGACGGCTAACGCCTTTGACCTGTTGCTGGCCTCGACGGCCTGCCGGCGCGTCGGAAGAGCGGACGACACGGCCTTCCTGACCCTCGTGGGGCAAGCACGGGCCATGGCCGACATCAGCGTCCTGACGCCGGCGACCGAAGAGGCGAAAGACGGCGCCGGCTCGCTGTATGGTCTGATCTTCTTCTATTTCGGCGGGCCGGGCGACAACGAGGTTTACCGGGACCCTCGGCGCGCGGCTGCCGTGCTGGCCAGGCATGCGGCGTGGAAGGCCTCGTTCGGACCGGGCTACGACCCGGGCTGGGCGCGGACCGGTTCGGTCAGTGGCGAGGCCTACGCCTCGAAGATCGGTGAGGCCAAGACGCATCGGATCGCGCAACTCGACAGCTACATCATCCTGCAGGCGGACCCCGCCTTCCGCGCCGCATCGGACGAAATGGACGCGATCTCGAAGAGGAACCCAACCGGCATCATGGGCGGAACGCCCGACAACGCGCGGGCCGAGGAACTGATGGCCATCATGGATGATCGCGGCAAGGCGCTGGGGCTTGATCGCTGACTCCACGCGTTGAACAAATAGGGAACAACTGTTAGGTTCGGACCCTGAGCGCAGGACGCGCTATCATCCCTGCATCCCGAATCGGAAACGCCATGGCCCGCGACGGCGCCCTCTACGTCTGCCAGTCCTGCGGCGGGGTTTCGCCCAAGTGGGCGGGCCAATGCCCCGCCTGCGGTTCCTGGAACACCCTGGTCGAGGAACTGACGAGCCGCCTGCCCGGCGCCCTTGCGCCATCCAAGGGCGCCAAGCGCGGCGGTCTGAACTTCGAGGGCCTGGAAAGCGACACCCCCTCCCCGCCGCGCATCATCACCGGCGTCGATGAGTTCGACCGGGTCTGCGGCGGCGGCGTGGTGCCGGGCTCGGCCATCCTGGTCGGCGGCGATCCTGGCGTCGGCAAATCGACCCTGTTGCTGCAGGTGGTCGCCCAGGCGGCTTTGCGCGGGGCCCGCTGCGCCTACATCTCCGGCGAAGAGGCAGTGGAACAGGTGCGCAGCCGCGCCGGCCGCATGGGCCTGGCCCAGGCCCCGGTGCAGCTGGCGGCCGAGACCTCGCTGCGCGACATCCTAGAGGGGCTGAAGAAACAGCCCTTCGACCTGGTGGTCATAGATTCCATCCAGACCATGTGGTCCGACGCCCATGAGGCGGGGCCGGGGTCGGTGACCCAGGTGCGCTCCTGCGCCGCCGAACTGGTGCGTTTCGCCAAGAAGAAGGGGGTGGCCATCGTCCTTGTCGGCCACGTCACCAAGGATGGCCAGATCGCCGGGCCACGGGTGGTCGAGCATATGGTCGATGCTGTGCTCAGCTTCGAGGGTGAGCGCGGCTATCCCTTCCGGGTGCTGCGGGGGGCCAAGAACCGCTTCGGGGCCACCGACGAGATCGGCGTCTTCGAGATGGGCGACATCGGCTTAACGGAGGTCAAGAACCCGTCCGCCCTGTTCCTGCACGACGGGGCCGAGCGGGCGGCCGGGGCGGCGGTGTTCGCCGGCCTCGAAGGCAGCCGGCCGGTGCTGGTCGAATTCCAGGCCCTGGTGGCGCCCAGTTCCGGC
>JBKJSF010000061.1:0-5578 GCA_046595895.1 Caulobacter sp.
GTTTTGGGCCAGGTTAACGCCGTCAATGTCGAGATCTCGGTCGTGTTGGGCCGCTCGATTCTCCCCATGCAGCAACTGCTGCGCATGCGCCGCGGCGCCGTCATTCCCCTCCACACGACCGTCAACGAAGAGGTCTGGATCCTGGCCAACAACCACCCGGTCGCCCGGGGCGAAATCCAGATCAACGAAGACCGTATCTCCATCGCCGTCACCCGCGCCGCCGACGTCTATGACTACATGGCCGGCGGATATTCCTAAGCACGCTTCACAAACCCTCCGGGCTTTGCTACGCCCCGCGCCTCACCACGAGCGGTCGTGGCGGAATTGGTAGACGCGCAGCGTTGAGGTCGCTGTGGGGCAACCCGTGGAAGTTCGAGTCTTCTCGACCGCACCATCCTGCTTCGCCCCTACGGGCTTCGCAGGATTGATCTCAGTGATAGAGGCGAAGCAGGATGCCCTGCGAAGCCTTGGCGTAACAGGGCTGTCCGACGGGGGGCTCTGATGCACTACGTCTATCTGCTCGAAAGCCTGGTCGATCCTACCAAACGCTACGTCGGCGTAACCGGCGATCTGCGTGTTCGACTGAGCGACCACAACAGCGGAAAATCGCCGCACACATCGAAGCACCATCCGTGGCGAGTGGTCATCTAGATCGCCTTCTCCGAACTCGAGCAGGCGGAGACCTTCGAGCTGTATCTCAAGTCCGGGCAAGGTCACGCGTTCGCCCGTAAGCGGCTGTGGTAGACGCTGTCGGAAGGTGGTCGTCTCAGGACGGCAAATGCTTGCATCTATTGAAGATGTCCCGCTATGACGCGGCTCGCTCGTTGCGTCTCGACCGCGCTAGTGAATCAGCGAACTAACACAGCGCCGATTTGACGACTTAGCTTCAGCCAGGAGGCCCCCATGAACCGGGACGAAGCCGACCTGAGCAAGATGCATGCGACGTCCGCCATCCCCGAGGACCTCGAAGACCTCGCGCTTGGCGACGACTACGCCCTCAACGCCGAATACGTCGAACTGGTGATCGACGCCGCCGATCGCGGCGACGACGACCGTCTGCGTGAACTGGTCGGCGCCCTGCGCTCCGAAGACGTCGCCGACCTGATGGGCTTCCTGACCGCCGACTACCGCGAGCAGGTGATTCCGCAACTCGACCCCGAAACGCTCGGCGAGGTGCTGTCCGAACTCGACACCAACCTGCGTGAGGAGGTCATGGAGGCGCTGCCCAGCACCACCCTGGCCCGGGCGCTGGAGGAGATGGACAGCGACGACGCCGTCGACCTGGTCGAGGACCTGGAGGACGACCGCCGCGCCCAGGTCCTCGCGGCCATGGACCAGGAGGACCGCGACGCCATCGTCACGGCCCTGAAATACGGCGACGAGACCGCAGGCCGCCTGATGCAGCGCGACCTTATGGCCGCCCCCAGCTTCTGGACCGTCGGCCAGACCATCGACCATATCCGCAGCGCCAGCGACGACCTGCCCGAGCTGTTCTTCGACGTCTATGTCATCGACCCGTCCCACAAGCCGACGGGGGCCGTGCCGGTCAGCCGCCTGCTACGGGCCCAGCGCGACCAGCACCTGGCCGAGATCATGGAGTCGGTCACCGAGATCGACGTCGACATGGACCAGGAAGAGGTCGCCTACATCTTCGACAAGTATCACCTGATCAGCGCCCCGGTGACCGACGCCGGCGGCCGGCTGGTCGGCCAGATTACCGTCGACGACATCGTCGGGGTCATCCAGGAAGAGAGCGAGGAGGACATTCTTGCCCTCGCCGGGGTCAGCGACGCAGGCCGTGACGCCACCATCTGGGGCATCGCCCGCTCGCGCCTGCCGTGGCTGGTGGTCAACACCCTGACCGCCGCCATCGCCGCCAGCGTCATCGGGGCGTTCCAAAACGAGATCGCCAAGGTCCTCACCCTGGCCATCCTGATGCCGATCGTCGCCTCGCTGGGCGGCAACGCCGGCACCCAGACGCTTGCCGTCGCCGTGCGCGCCCTGGCCAGCCGCGAGCTCAACGCCTCCAACGCCATGCGCATCGTCTGGCGCGAGCTGGGGGTGGGGGTGCTGAATGGAGTGGTGCTGGCCGCGATCATGGCTCTGGCCGTCTATCTGTTCTTCCGTGACCCGCTGCTGTGCCTGACCATCGGGCTGGCGCTGATCATCAATCTGTTCATCGCCTCCATGGCCGGAATCCTTGTGCCGCTGGCCCTTGACCGCCTCGGACGCGATCCTGCGGTATCTTCTTCGGTCTTCGTCACGTTCATGACCGATTTCATGGGCTTTCTGTCCTTCCTGGGGCTGGCGGCGTTGATTCTCCTGTAAGCTGAGCCCCTCAGTTAAGCGCTCGCGCGTTCCGGCCCCTATCTTGCCCGGGGGAGGGGGAACGCACCGGCGCTCGTATCAATTTGGGTCAAAATGGGCATGACACCCCGTCATCAGGTCTCCAAGGCCGCCGTCGAACTGATCAAGACGTTCGAAGGCTACCGTTCCAAAGCGGCCCAGCTGCCCGACGGGCGCTGGACGATCGGCTTTGGCCACACCCTGACCGCCCGCGAAGGGGCGCAGGTCTCGGAACAGGACGCCGAGGCGTTGCTGCTCTACGACCTGATCGCCGTCGCCCATGCGGTCAACGAGCAGACCTTCACGCCGCTGACGCAGAACCAGTTCGACTCGCTCTGCGGTTTCGCCTTCAACGTCGGCCTCGACAACTTCAAGCGCTCGTCCGTCCTGCGCCGGGTCAATGAAGGCAGCATGCTGCAGGCCGCCTGCGCCATGGAGATGTGGCGCAAGGCCGACTTCGAGGGCGAGCGCATCGTCGTCGACGCCCTGGTCCGCCGCCGTTCGGCCGAGAAGACCCTGTTCCTGACGCCGGCCAACGGCTGGGTGCCTGCCCCGTCGCCCATCGTGCGGCCCAAGGTCGACTATGACGCGGTCAACTTCGTGCCGCGCCAGACCCCGACCGCACTGAAGACCGACCTGACCGGCGACAAGGCAGTGGCGGAACGCGAAGCGCCGCTGCCGTCGCCGCATGAGCCGCCGCCAACTACCGCCACCATGACCGCCGCCGCCGCGCTCACCTCGCGTCTGGCCGGGCTGGTTCCGGAGCCGATTGTCGTGCCCCAGCCGGTCGCGGGGCCGGTGGCTCCGGCGCCTGTCGTCGATGAGTCCCAGATAGCCCCCCACCCTGAGCCTCAGGCTGAAGAGGTTGTAGCCTCGCAGACGGCTGACGAGATCCTGGCCTGGTCGCCGAGCCCCGCCGACGTCCTCACCACCGAGCCGCAGCCCGCAGACGTGGACGATGCCAGTGATTTTGCTGACGCCGAGGCCACTGACGCCGACCCTGTGCTGGAAATCTCCCGCACCCCGGCGGAACCGACCCCCGTTCCGGCCGCCGACGCCCTGGCCTTCCCGCCGCCGCCGACCCGGATCGACGCGCTGCCCGAGCAGCCGGAAAGCTATACGCCCTATCCGGCGACGCCGGTGCTGGCCGTCGGCAACGGCGACCGCGCCTTTGTCCTGACCCCGGCGCCCGAGCGTGACCTGGCTTTCGCCAGCGACAGCGTCGATCCGTTCCGCTTCGAGGCGGCCAACGAGTCCGAGCCCGGCCTGTTCGACATCTCCAGCCAGCCCTTCGAGCCCGAATCGACGGGCGTCCGCAGCAAACCGCTGCTGAACGAAGATCACATCCGCCGCCTGGTGGAAGAGGACGAACGAGTCCTTGCCGCCAATTTCGATCCAGCCTTTGACGCCACCCCGCTGCAGGAGCCACGCATCGCCGGCCTGCCTTGGCTGGGCGGAGCGGTGCTGGGCCTGTTCGTCTGCGGCGGCGGCATCGCCTGGGGCCTGGTCGACGGCACTGGCGATCCCGCTATCAAGGTGGCGGCGTGGTCGATGGCGCTGGGCGGCGGCGGGGTGCTGCTGTTCTCGGCCTGGCGGTGGCTGTCGGCGTTCGGCCTGCCGGCCATGGACGACGACGAAGAACAGGATCGGCCCGCCGAGTAGGGGTAGGGCTGTAGGGGGCAGTAAGCGTAGCGTACGGGAGCGTGGCAGCCGCGAGTGGCCACCGGTTGCGGCGGCCGCCACGCTCCCAATGTTTCGTCAGACCTGTTCCTTTGGAACAGGTCGGGCCCGTGGGTCTCGCCGACCCGCGGGGCGTCTGCTATTTCGACGCCATGACGCATTCCCCCCAGATGGACTTCGGCCTTGGCGAGACCGCCGAGGCGATCCGCGAGACCACCGCCCGCTTCGCCGCCGACCGTATCGCCCCGATGGCGGCGATGATCGACGCCGACAACCATTTCCCCCGCGAGCTGTGGCCGGAGATGGGCGATCTCGGCCTGCATGGCATCACCGTCGAGGAGGAGTTCGGCGGTCTTGGCCTCGGCTACCTCGAGCACGTCATCGCCATGGAGGAGATTTCCAGAGCCTCGGCCAGCGTCGGCCTCTCCTATGGCGCCCACTCCAACCTCTGCATCAACCAGATCCGCCGCTGGGCCACGCCTGAGCAGAAGCGCCGCTATCTGCCGGGGCTGATCAGCGGCGAGCATGTCGGCTCCCTGGCGATGAGCGAGGCCGGATCGGGCTCCGACGTCGTCTCGATGAAGCTGCGGGCCGAGCAGCGCGGCGACCGTTATGTGCTCAACGGCACGAAGTTCTGGATCACCAACGCGCCGTCGGCCGACACCCTGGTGGTCTACGCCAAGACCGCGCCGGAGGAATCGAGCCGCGGCATCACCGCCTTCCTGATCGAGAAGGGCATGAAGGGCTTCAGCGTTTCGAAGAAGCTCGACAAGATGGGCATGCGCGGCTCGGACACCGCCGAGTTGGTGTTCGAGGACTGCGAAGTCCCGGAAGAGAACATCATGGGCCCGCTGAACGGCGGCGTCGGCGTCCTCATGAGCGGCCTCGACTACGAACGCGCCGTGCTGTCGGCCGGTCCGTTGGGCATCATGCAGGCCTGTCTTGACGTCGTCCTGCCCTACGTCCGCGACCGCAAGCAGTTCGGCAAGGCCATTGGTTCGTTCCAATTGATGCAGGGCAAGGTGGCCGACATGTATGTCGCGCTGAACTCGGCCCGCGCCTACGTCTACCAGGTCGCCCGCGCCTGCGACGCCGGCAAGACCACCCGCTTCGACGCCGCCGGCGCGATCCTGATGGCCAGCGAGAACGCCGTGAAGGTCGCCAACGAGGCTGTCCAGGCCCTGGGCGGCGCCGGCTACACCCGCGAATGGCCGGTGGAACGCCTCGTCCGCGACGCCAAGCTCTACGACATCGGCGCGGGGACGAATGAGATCCGCCGGTTCCTCATCGGCCGGGAGCTGGTGGGGGGGTAGGGCAAGGGACAGCATTGGCTGTCCCTCGGGACCGTTTACGCTGTCACCGTTCGGCGCCGGGGACAGGACATCCAGTCCAGAGGGACAAGTAGTCCTGTCCCTGCATCACGCGCCAGCCCCCACAAATGCGAAAGGCCGCCGGGTTGCCCCGACGGCCTTTCCATCGTTTGCCGCGGTCGCGGCTCAACGCATCGCGCTGATCAGGCGAGGACCTCCGCCGAGACGGATTTCACGGTCAC
>JBKJSF010000001.1:0-9392 GCA_046595895.1 Caulobacter sp.
TACAGCTGCACCAGCGCCCAGGCGAGCAACGCCAGCAGCATGCCCACCAGACTGCGCAGCACCCAGGACAGCTTTTCGTTGATGCCGCGATAGCGCTCGGCGCAGAGTTCCTCGTGGGCGGCCATCTTCAGATAGGCCCCCGCCACCGTCTGGCGTCCCTCGCTCATCGTCCGCCCCCTCCGGCCAGGCGCCGCCACCAGGGGGACCGGGGGGTCAGCCGCGCGGCGGCGGCGCGCTCCTCGGTTTCGCAGGCTTCGACAATCCACAGCATCGTCGCCTTGCGGTCGTTGGCGGTTTCCAGCCGGCCGGTCTGGGCGTCGCCAAAGGCCACCCACTCGCCGACGCTGTTGTCGGCCGGCGGCGCGGCCGGGGTGATGTCACCGCGCAGCTGGGGCGGAATCCGGCCGGCGCAGTCCAGCGCAACGGGGATGGTCACGGTAGACGGCCCGCCGGCACAGGCCGGCAAGACCAGCATCGCCAGCAGCGCCAGCCGAAGCGCCGGCATCCGGCGCGGAGAGAATATCATCACGGGTCTCCATGTCCTGGACCATGCGGTCCGTTTCGCGTTCCCCCTGCCGGGCGACCGCTTCGAGGGCGGCGCGCGAGGCCGCGTCCGAGGCCTGAGCGACTTCCGCCCCGGCCCGCTGTCTGGCGGCCTCCCGCGCCTGGGTCCTGGCGCTGGCGCCCTGCCAGCCGCTCCACAGCAGACCGGCGGCCACCAGCATCAACGACAGCGCCGTCAGGCCGAGGATCAGCGGGCCGGCGAACCGGCGCAGCAGCCCGATCGCCAGGCTGATCAGGCCGCTCATTCGACCACCTCCAGCAGCGCATCGCCGCTGTCGCCGATGCGCCGCCGCAAGGGCCGGGACAGGATGATGCAGCCGCGCGAGGCGTCGTTCTCCCGGTCATCGCCATGGATCATGAAGGCGGTGCGGCCGTGGGCGTCGTGGCCGACCGGCGCCAGATCCAGCGCCAGGGGGCCGACCCGGCGGCTGTCGCGCGGCGCGCCGATCCGCCAGCGCCCTCGCGGGATCGGGCCTGTGCCGCGCACCGCCTCCATGGCCGGATTGTTGCGCCCTTCGGGGCGCTTGCCGCTGTAGCCCTGGCCGACGGGAGCGCCGTTGTGCAGCAGCCGGCCGCTGCCCTGGTGATAGGTCCACATTTCAGGTCAGTCCTTTCTTTCCGGGAAGGGTTCGGTGGCGCTGGTGCCCCTGATGAGGGCCCAGACGCCGGCCCCCAGGCCGCCGAACAGGCCACCCAGCGACATCAGATCGAGGGACTGTCCGCGCAGCAGCGCCACGAACGGCAACGCCAGTCCGCAGAGCAGCATCGGCAGGCTGTAGACCCGCCCGATTGCCCATGTTCGGCCGTCGGCCCCGGTGAAGAGATCGCTGAGAAACTTGGGGGCGGGCATCAGTTCACCGTCGGTCCGATGGCTTGGATGGCAGCCTTTAGAGCCAGGTAATTGGTGAGATCCTCAGCGTCGGTCAGAGCCCGGCCGTCGAACAACTGTGCGCACGCGATCCTGCTGTTGCCGGTGCCGCCGCCAGTTAGCGCCGCCCACAAATTGGCGGCGGGGTCTCGCGTGCGACCTGCTGTCGTTCCGAACGCCCTGCCGAGTAAGCCGCCGCCGCCGTACAGTCGCACCTCGGGGAAGTCACGCTCACGCAGAACCGTGCACAGGTAATAGTAGTTGGCTCCGCCAGGACTGGCGTAGCTGGCCAGCCCCCCTGTGCCGAGCGCACTGTTGCGTCCCTGGAAGTTGGTCGAGACTTGGTACAAGCCGCAGGTGACGGTCTCCCCTGCCGCACCGGTGCTCATTGCCGCGACATCGGAGGTACCGCCCGCCGCCGTGAACTTGACGTTGCTGGCCGTCTTTGTCAGGGCATAGCCGTTGCCGACCGTTCCCGCAGCCACAGCCGTGAGTTCGATCACGCTGTTGCCGGCCGGGCAGAACGCGGTCATGCCGAACGTGCCGCTGTTACTGTTGATGAGGTTGGCAACGGCAAGGGCAGTCGCCTGCAACGTAGTCCCGATGTTGACCTGCATGCCGGCCGCGCCCGACGCCACGAAGGTAATTGCCGTGCCGTTTAGGGTTATGGTTTGGCTGGCGGAAGGTTGGCCATTGAACCAAATGCGCGCCGTTGCCGGCAGGACAAGATTGGTGCCTGCGCTACCCAGAAAGGCCATGGCCGTGTTCGGATCGACCACCGCCACTACGCTTGCCAGCCGCTGCTGGATTGCATAGCCGAAATCCACACGGGGCCCGGCATTGCCATTGATGTCCATGTAGCCGGCGCCGCCGGCCCAAGTTCCCGAGACGCTGGCGACCGTCGCGCCCGTCACATGGTTGACCAATGATGAGGCCTGATTTGTGCCGAAGTGGTGCTCGAACACCAGATTGGTTGCGGAGGGGGCCCAGACTGCCATTACGGAATCACCTTGTTGAGGGCGGGGATGTTTCGGTGCAACTCGATGGCCTCAGCACCGAGCGTGAAGACGACCGGGACGGCCTCCTTCCAGATGTCGTTGCCCGCAATTGTGGAGCTGGTTGAGCGAGCACCATGACGCACGGAAAGATTGGTTGGCAGGGCCGAGACGAAGTCGACAACGAGCGTTCCGCCGGCCGCCGGATAGGGCGGACGCGTCAGCGCCAGTTCGGTAGTGGGCGCGGCAGGGTCGTAGAAGAACCAACCGTGGTTTGCCTGAGCAACAGTCGGGGCAAGGCCGGTGGCCAGGAAATCCCAATGCCACCCGCTGTCCGGCAGGCCGCTCATCGTTACTTGGTTTGCTCCGGTGCGGGCGAAAAGCGGGATGCAACTGTTCCAGCTACTGTTCGAGCTCGCGACAGTGTGGACCCACCAACCGATATGGGCGCCAACAACGGCTGCTTCGCGGGCGCTGTGATGAACACCTGACCCTGCGAACCCGCGCCGACGACCAGCGAAAAAGAACTGCCCCTCGCCGTTGATCATCCAATACTTGGATGGATGCGCGCTGACGAGCGTCGCCTCGGCTTCAGCGACGAACGGGTTGATGTCATTCCCGCCACGCAGATGAGCGTGACTTCCAAAGATGCCGACCGGAAAGTCGGCAGCGAGACCAAGCACCCCTTGCTGCAGCCTGAAATGCACATCGCCACCCGCCTTCCAGTAGTTGTGGATGTCCGACTCAGCCGACGATTGGCCGATGCTGTTGTCGTAAGCGTCAGCGCCCCACAGCCAGGCCCCGGCAATGATGCCGATTGTCTTGCCGGCCGCGTCGGCGGCCACCTTGGCAGCTGAGAACCAGGCCGTGATCGTTGTGAAATGAGCCGTGCCGTAGCTCATCTGAGCGACCGTCGAGGACGATAAACCGATATGAACCGGAACGACCGTTCTGCCGTGCGTGGCAAAGGTCTTGCCGTTTACGTCTTCAATCAGTCGCTCAAGCATGTCGCCGACTGCCGGGGCTAAGTTGCATCCCCAATGAGTGCTGCTGATCACGGCCTCTGCTTGGTCGGCGTCGATGAAGCCGGCTAGGCCGAACGGGCCGCTGAAGTGCCGCGGCCGCATGGTGTCGAGCATCTGCACCATGGGACTTGGCGCGCGGGCGAGCATCGGCACGCTGTCGGCGTCTTCTGAATTAGACTGGCCGCCGATGACGATGATGTTGATATCGTAGGGAAGCACCGGCGGCGGCTCAGCGATGCGGTAGGAGCCGGCCAGGCCGGAAAAGTCTGAGCCGGGCGTCCTGTGTCGGACCACTTGGCCGATGACGCCGGACGGCGAGAAATGGAAGTCGGCGGTTGTCCAGCCAGCCATGTCCGTGAAAGCCCAGCCCTCCTCGAAGCCGCCCTCAGTG
Source organism: Caulobacter sp. (assembly GCA_046595895.1). Lineage (GTDB taxonomy): Bacteria > Pseudomonadota > Alphaproteobacteria > Caulobacterales > Caulobacteraceae > Caulobacter. Next base: position 3,844 of record JBKJSF010000001.1, read on the forward strand.
CTGACGACATCGAGGACACCACCGGCGGTCAGGCCTAGGGCTGTGGCCCCGGTCGATACGGCGCTGGCGATGTCGTCCAGGCCGCTATCCCGCGCACCATTGACGCTAATCAGCGCGGCATTCTTGTTCGCATCCACGGCTCCCACGGCCGCATCGCGTTCAGCCGCCACCGCCGACACCGCCTCGGACGTCACGTCCAGGCTTGCGATCACTTCTTCCACAAACCCCGCATAGTCCCGGTCCGTCACCGGGTCGCCGGTCTCCGCGTCGAAGGTCAGCAGCATGCCCTTGCGGCGGGCGGTGTCCGGCAGGGGTCCAAGGCGGTCGCCGAGCGGGGCGGACAGGGCGCGAGCCTGGTCGCGGCGCTGGTCCTGGGCGATCAGGGTCAGGCGGTCGAGGGCGGCCTCGTGGGTCTGCGCCGGAAACGCATCGGCGGTGATGTAGTCGGCCGGCTGCACCAGGGCGGTGTCGGCCCACAGCACCAGGGTCTCGCCCACCGCGATGGGGCGCGGCGTCGTCGCTTCGCCGCCGGCCAGCCCGCCGGCGCCCCCCTCACCAGGAATGAAGATCGTCAGGCCGTCCAGCGGGGCGCGGGTTCCGTCGGCGGCGATGACCAGGCCCCTGACCTCGGCCGCCTCCAGGAAGCGGAACGGCACGGGGAAGGGGCCTGAGCCGCCGTCGCCCGCGTAGGCGGCATAGCGGGGGGACGGGGCGGTGACGGTCATGCGGCTCCCTCTGGCGGCGCGGGGCGGGGCCACGCCAAGGGCATGGCCGGCCGGCGACGGCTGGTCTGTGTGGGTCGGGAAGCGGCTTGTCCGTCCGGCGGTCCCGGTCCTCGAGAGTTTCGAGGCGCGAGGCGGCGGCGGGTCCGGGGGGGGGCTCTGGAGCCCGGGGACGTTCGAGCGGGTCGCTTATCGAAGCGGCGAAACCATTATCGCATGGCGGGCGAGCAAAGCGCTATTTCGCGGTCGCTCCCACCGCGCCGAACGCCTAGAGCGTTCGCCGGCCAAGTGGAATCACTTGGCCGATCAGCGAGAGCGACCAACAAGGAATCTAGAGCATTCCTTGCCTCAACTGAGACGACGAATGCTCTAGGGACGCGCCGGGCCCGTCAGCCCCTCGGCTTCGAAGCGCGCCAGGTCGGCCCGCCGCTGGGCGACGATCCTGAGCCTCGCCCCGGATCGCATGATCAACCCGGCGCTGCCGGCGCCATGCTGGTTGCCCAGATCGTCGCCGCGAAGTTCAAGCGCCGATCGCCACGCCGCCTGCGAGGCCAGCAGGCTGGCCCTTCGCGCCGGCGACGCCTTGCCGGTCAGCCGCTTCAAGGTTGAGTTCAGGGCCGCCTCCTGGCGACCAAATTCATGGCCGTCGCATTCGATCAGCCCCTGGGTCGTGCCGCCAAGGCCCGCACCCTCGTCCTGACACCGGTGAAAAGCGGGGGTCAGCAGGGCCTCGGCCGCGTCGCAGTCCCCGGCGCAGCGCCGCGCCCAGATTTCGACCCGTTGCCGGGGCGCCGCGGCCGCCGACGTCGCGTCGGCCGGCGGATCACCGCCACAGGCGCCGCAAGCCAGGACCAGCAGCAGGGGGGTCAGGATGGCTCGGCGCATCATTGGGGGCTGTCCGTAGCCAGCAGATATTCCAGGAAAAGCACCCGCTCCGCCGTCACATAGGCGCGGCACTGCTGTTCGACGGCCGTGCGGGCGGCGCCCTCGTAATCCAGGCCGACCGCCCCACAGAAATCCTGCCGCATCGCCAGCCACAGAGCCTGCATCTCGCCGGCGATCCGCCTGACGTCGGGATCGTGGCTCCTGGGAGCCCTGCCGGCCGCCGCCTGCCTCGCCGTCTCCTGCCGCCCCGCCTCGGCGACCGCACAGGCGGCCAGCGCCTCGGGCTCCCGACGCAGCGCCGCCTCGCCGGCCATGCAGCGCCGATAGTCTGGCGTCAGCCGCGCCATCGCCTCCTCGCTGTGGCACATGGCCGAGGCGCAGCGCAGGTTCGGCGTCGCCGGCGGCGCCGGCGTCGCGGCCGCGCCGGGAATCGGAGTCAGGCCCGGGGCCAGGATCGCGGCCAGGGCCAGGCCTGCTCCCATCTGCCATACGCGTCGCAAAGGACCGTCTCCCGTGTCGGAAAGCCTGAAGGAAGTCTGCGAGAAACCTTCGAACAAAACAAGAACCATATCGGTCTATTTTATCGGCGGGCCACGCCGCGACGGGGGCGGAAACAGGTCGGCCATATCCCGCTTCGGATCGGTATCGAACAGGTTGAAGGCGCTTGCCCGCTCACGCTGCATGCGCTCGGCGATCGGATCCCATTTGCCATTCTTCTTCAGAAAGTCGGTCGGTGTCCGGCCGTCGTAGATCGCGCCGATGATGATCTGGTCGCCGATGCCGCCGTTGTCGGGCCTGTCGGAAAAGTCGCCGAGCTCCCGGCCGTCCGTGGCACGGAGGTCCTTGATCACATTGCTCAGAAAGGGGCTGTACTCCCCCTCACGCACGGCGGTGGAGAAAATCACGGCCTGCAGGGCGTAGGAGCGCTTCGAAAGGTCGAGGCCTGTCTCGGCTTTGATCCGGTCGACCTGCCGCTGATAATAGTGTCGTCGCATGAAGGCTGCCTGGTCGCGGCGGAAGCCGGCTTCATCAGCCGCCGTCGTATCGACCCAGGCCTTGCCGAACTCGGGCGTGCCCGGCCGGTACAGCCGTTTGTTGCCCGGTTCGCGGAAGCGATCAGCCCATCTGGCGCCCTCCGGCGATTGCAGGAAGGTGGTTGGCGTCTTGCTGTTGGTCGCCATCTGCCATTCGCCGTACGAAATCCCCCCGGGGTCATTCCTTCCGGTCGAGACCGTGTACGGATCAACGTTGCGGGTCTCGTAGGCGCGCGCCAGTCCCCCGAAGTCCGGCTTGCCGTCCGGGGCGAGGCTGATGCGCACGTCGAAGGGCGGGTTGGCCGGGTTCTGAGGCCATGGCAGTGTCGGCAGCCTGGTGGTACCGCCGCGTTTCAGGGTTTTCTGGCACAGGGAAACGATGGCGTCCGGTGTCGGCCAGCCGCCGTTCATCGCCTGATCCCGGTCGAGCCCCTGAAAGAAATCGCCGCGCAACGCGTCGGTCAGCACCACCCCCTGTTCGGCCGCGACGGTCTCCAGGGTGTCGTCCGCGGCCGCCAGCCTGGCCTGCGCGCGCCGCCACTCCGGGGTATCGGCCCGCGCCGCGTCGCGGAGCGAGCGCACGGCCAGAAAGTCGCTGAACGTCAGGTCCGGCTGCATGGGCGTCAGGTCCAGTTGCGCGAAATCCCCCGGCGCCTTGGCGGCCAGCGTCCGTGCCCGGCCCAGCACGAGTTTGTCCGAACTGGCCGGCGGCGCCTCCGTATAGCGCCGGACAGCCTCCCTCTGGCGATCCGAGAGGGATTGCCAGAGCGTCCCGTCCAGGCTGGTCCAGCCACCCGACGATGCCGTCTGGGCCAAGACCGGGGCCAGCGCGTCCCAGCCGCGATCCTCCGCCGCGTCCCGTCGAGCGCGGGACGCCATCCATTCCCCCAGGGCCGCTCCGCGCAGGGCCCTGGACCTGGCCGGATCGCCCCCGGCCGTTTGCAGCGCGGCCTCTATCAGCGCCTGGGGATCGTCGGCCAAGCTCGCCTGCCCGGCCGCAAGCGCGGCGACCGTCGACCGCGCCTCCTGGCGTGCCTTTTCCTCCGTGATGGCCGCCGACAGGCGTTCGCGCGAAGCCTCATCGAGAACCCCGGCCTGCGTCCGCAACAGGCCATCCGCCCGCTGTGGATCGCGTGCCAGGACATCAGCGATGCGGCGTGAATAGGCCTCCGACAGCAGGGCCCTGCGTTCGGAGGCGACGCGATCGGGGTCGCCCGTCTCGGCCAGGCTCCGCCGCCCCCGCTCGGCCAGCGCCGAGGACAGGCCAGCCTGGGCGTGACTATGATCCAGGTCGGCGAAGCGGACGAACTCCTCGACTCCAAGCGCCTCGCGCTCGATCGACAGCGCCGTGGCCCTGTCCAGGTTGCGGGCGCCATCGAGCTTCATCGCAGAAGCGGCGACCTCACCTTCGCGCGGCTCCGTCAGGGCGTCGAACACTGTCCGCGCCGCGCCCGTCAGCCCCTCGGCCATCCGACGCCGGGCTTCCATAACCATGCCGGGATCGACATCCGTCCTGTCCGCCTCGAGCCAGCTGCGCCGCCAGGCGATCTCCTGCTCATGGGCCGCCAGAGTGTCGGCGCCCGGTCCCGGGTTGGCGAGCGGTGTCGATGTCTCGCGACCGCCGGTGGGGGCGTCGGCGCCGGGCCTGTCGTTGCCCGGGTCCAGCGGCGGTTGAGGGTCTTCCTTGCGCCCCTGCGGTGGAAACAGGGTCCGGGCCGCCCCGACGATGGCGTCGGCCGCCCCGGTTGCTTTTGCCAGGGTCCGCCAGCCCGACCCGTCAGGCGGCGCATAGGCCCCCGCATAGGTCAGGCCTTCGGTGCGCGGCCCGCCGCCCGCCTGGTATCTCGGTATGATCGGCATCTACCAGCCCCTCCCCTGATTTGTGCCCGGAGCGCCCCGGTTGCCGCGATTGCTCCAGTTGTAGTGGGAGAGACGGCCCAGCCCTCGCTTGCCGAATATCCGCTGCATCCCGCTGACCTGTTCGGCGCCCAGCAGCCTGGCCTGGTTGTCGTAGTCGAACATCTTCACCCGGCCCTCATAGCGTTCGGTCAGGGCGTCCAGCTCGGCCAGGGTGGCGTCCTGGGTCGCGATCAGGCGGTTGGAACCCTCCAGGCCTGTCCCGCTCTCGGCGATCGCCGCCGCCTGGGCGCCCAGGGTCTGCGTCGTCTGCCGGCGCAGCGCCGCTTGGCGCATGGCCGACTGGGCGCCCGCCATCTTCGAGTTCTCCCGCGCCACCAGGGCGCTGTAGCCCCGCTGGGCGGCGCTCGCCTGCCCGTCGGCCGCGCCGCCGGCCACCCCGGCCACGGAGCCGACGATGTTCAGTATTTGTCCGGCCCAGGCCATTGGCCCTTCTCCTTCTTGATGAATGCCCATCGCATCGCGTCGCCGCCGTCGTCGCAGAAGGCCGACATCCGGCCTTCGCATCCGAACCCCAGCAACCGCGTCCAGCGCGCCGCCGGCCGAAAGCCGCAGGCGGTCACCGCCTCGATCCGGCGATAGGGCGCGGTCTCGAAATAGCGGCGCACCGCGCGCGTCGCGGCCAGCATGGCCGGACCCGCGTCCTGGGCGATCAGCGCCCAGGCCTCGGCCCGGCCGCCGCCCCGGTCAATGACCCCGCCGCAGCCGACCACCGCCTTGTCGGCCATCAGAGTCCAGGCCAGGCCCGACGCCTCCAGCGCCGCCCCCGCCTCCCCGTCGATCCGCCCCCGCCAGGCGGCCTGGGCCGGCTGCAGAGTCAGGGCCTCCAGGTGGGAGGCCTGGAAGGGAATCACTCGGGGACATGTTGAATTTCCAAGGGAAATTCTACGTGTCCCCGGTCTGTAGTCCACACAGTCCGCCCCCTCATCAGGTCCCGGCCGACCAGCCCGACAACCCGGGACACGTAGACTTTGCTGCGCAAAATCAACAT
>JBKJSF010000144.1:0-6811 GCA_046595895.1 Caulobacter sp.
TGACCGCCGAGGTCGCCCGCATGGGGGGCCTGGCCGAGGCCCAGGTGGCCGACAGCATTACCGCGTTTGCCCGCCGCGACGTCGCCCTGGCCGCCCAGATCGTCGAGCGCGACAGCCGGCTCGACGCGCTGGAAGTCGAGATCGAGCGGGCCGCCATCCGGCTGATCGCCCTGCGCCAGCCGATGGCCGTGGATCTGCGCCGCACGGTGGCGGCGATGAAGATCGCTTCCAACCTCGAGCGCTGCGGGGATCTGGCCAAGAACATCGCCAAGCGATCGCTGATCCTGGCCGAGAGCGATACGGCCGGCCCGGTGAGCCGCTCCATCGAACGGATGGGAAAGCTGGTCGCCAGCCGCCTGAAAGACGTGCTCGACGCCTACACCTCCAGCGAGCTGGAGGCCGCCACCGCCGTCTGGACCCGCGACGACGAGGTCGATGAGCATTACGAGAGCCTGTTCCGCGAACTCTTGACCTACATGATGGGCGATCCGCGCACGATCACGCCGGGCGCCCACCTGCTGTTCGTGGCGAAGAACCTCGAGCGGATCGGCGACCACGCCACCAACATCGCCGAGATCGTCCACTACGAGATCACCGGCGCCGAGCTGACCGACCAGCGCCCCAAGGGCGAGCAGAGCGCATGAGCATCCCAACCATCGTCGTCGCCGAGGATGAGGACGCCCTGGCGACCCTGCTGCAGTACAATCTCGAGAAGGAAGGCTACCGCGTGGTCCTGGCCGGCGACGGCGAAGAGGCGCTGATTGTCATCGACGAGGTGGGGCCCGACCTGCTGCTCCTCGACTGGATGCTGCCAAAGGTCAGCGGCATCGAGGTCTGCCGCCGCCTGCGCCAGAAGCAGGAGACACGCAACCTGCCGGTGCTGATGCTGACCGCCCGGGGCGAGGAAACCGACCGCATCCGGGGCCTCGACACCGGGGCCGACGACTATGTGGTCAAGCCCTTCTCGATGACCGAACTCCTGGCCCGCATCCGCGCCGTGCTGCGCCGCATCCGCCCGGGCCTGGCCGACGACCGCCTGAGCCACGGCGACATCCTCGTCGACCGCGTCGCCCACCGGGTGAAGCGCGATGGCCGGGAGGTGCATCTGGGCCCGACCGAGTTTCGCCTGCTCGACCATCTGATCCAGCATCCGGGCCGGGTGTTCAGCCGCGAACAGCTGCTCGACGCGGTCTGGGGCTCGGACGTCTATGTCGAGGCGCGGACCGTGGACGTCCACATCGGTCGCCTGCGCAAGGCGCTGAACACGGGCAAGCAGCTCGATCCGATCCGCACGGTCAGGTCGGCGGGGTATTCGCTGGATATGGGGGCCTAAGCTCAAACTCTCCGCCCCCAGGGCGGAGGACAGGTTCGGAGCGTAAGCGACGGACCAGGAGGCGGGACTTCCACCGGCGGATGTGAGCTGTGTCGCCGGGCGCCGGCGTGTAACGAATCGCGCCAATCACCCACCAGACTTGCCCGCCTCCTGGTTTCTCGCTTGAAGGCTCGAAACCTGTCCTCCTCCCGCAAAGCGGGCGGAGAGTTGGCGCTACGCATTGCCGCCGATGAACCTGTTGCGAGCGATGACCGCCTCGCCGGGGAAGTCGCTGAACACCCCATCGACGCCGGCCCTGAACAGGGCCGCCAGCATCGCCTGCACGTCGCCGGCCGCGCGCAGGGCGTCCGGGCCTTGGCCAGGGCCGCGCAGGCCGATCGGCAGGAAGTAGTTCTCCCGCCGCACCGTCCAGGGATGCACCTTCAGGCCGACCGCGTGGGCATTGGCGACGAAGGCCGTCGGGGCCAGCAGCACGGTCCCGTCGCTGGGGACCACCAGTCCCTTCTCGGGCCCGACGCCGTCGGCGTAGGTCGCGATGGCCTTGAGGCCGGCGGCGCTGGCCATCCGAGCATAGGTCATGTTCGGGGCGTCGGTCGGGCTGCCGCCGGCGTCGATCAGCTGGACTAGCGGCGTCTTGACCAGTCGCCGCAGGGCCTTCAGCGGCGCGACCTCGAAACACTGTACGAAGGCGTGGGCCTCCGGGCCGTCGAGGCCGGCCGCCCTCAGGGCCGTGGCCATGCGGCCCTCCATGGGCAGGCCGATGGAGGCGAAGTAGCTGGGGTGCTTCATCTCCGGATAGACGCCGACCCGGCGGCCGACCCGCGCGCCCTCGGCCCTGGCCAGCGCCACCACCTCCTCGAAGGTCAGGATCTCGTCCTCGCCGTCGAAGGCGGTGTTTTCCGGACGGATTTTCGGCAGGCGCTCGCGGCAGCGCAGAGTCTTCAGTTCCGCCAGGGTGAAGTCTTCGGTGAACCAGCCGTCGGTTTTGACGCCGTCGATGACCTTGCTCGTCATCCGTCCGGCCAGCGCGGGACGGGACTCCACGTCCGTCGTCGCGCCGATCTCGTTCTCGTGGCGGCAGACGAGCTGGCCGTCCTTGGTGAGCACCAGGTCTGGTTCGATAAAGTCGGCCCCCTGCGCGATGGCCAGCCGGTAGGCCGAGGCCGTGTGCTCGGGCCGCTCGCCGCTGGCCCCGCGGTGGGCGATGACCACCGGGATCTTCGCCTTGACCGTCGCCATCGCCGCTCCTCCGGCCAGCGTCGCCGCCGCCGCCGGCCCCAAACCTAGGATGCCTTGGCCAAACGCCCGTCGGTCGATCATGCCTGTTCCCTCGCCCTCTCCGCCAGCGGCAGCCAGACGCTGAAGCTGGCCCCCCGCCCCTCGGCGCTTTCGACGGCCATGCCGCCCCGGTGACGATTGACGATGTGCTTGACGATGGCCAGCCCCAGGCCGGTGCCGGGGCGACGGCCGCCGCTCTTCTGGCCCTCGACCCGGTAGAACCGCTCGGTCAGCCGGGGCAGCCGGTCTCGCGGGATACCAGGCCCGGCGTCAGTCACCCGCAGCAGGGCGTAACGCCGCCCCTGAGGCCGGTCCGGAGATAGGAGGGTGATGCGGGTGGCGGCCGGATCGCGGGGCAGGGTCGATGAATCGTCGGCCACCGGCGTGGTGACGCTGATCGTCAGAACGCCTTCGGCGCCGGAATATTTCACGGCGTTTTCAACCAGGTTCTGGATCACCTGCAGGATCTGGTCTCGGTCGCCCTCGATGTCGGCGGCCCCCTTGGCGGGCATTTCGTGGCGGACTGAAAGAGTCTTCTCGCGGATCAACGGCGCCAGCGCGTCGAGCACGTCGGTGACCGCCAGTGACAGGTCCAGCCGCCCCTCCGGCGCGATGTGCTCGTTCAGTTCGATACGCGACAGGCTCATCAGGTCATCGATCAGCCGGCGCATCCGCTCGGCCTGGGCCTGCATGATCCCAAGAAAGGTCTCACGGGCGGCCTCGTCGTCCTTGGCATGGCCGCGAAGGGTCTCGATAAATCCGGTGAGCGAGGCCAGGGGGGTGCGCAGCTCGTGGCTGGCGTTGGCCAGGAAGTCGACCCGCATGCGCTCGGCGCGGCGCACATCTGTCTCATCACGCAGGGTCAGAAGAGCCAGCCGGCCGAAGTTTCCCTGGCCCAGGGGCCTGGTCTGTATGGCCCAGACGCGTTCCTGCGCCCCACCGGTCTCCATCTGGGCGGAGCCGGGCGCGCCGAGCAGGGCTTCATCGACGGCCGCGAGCAGCTCCGGGTGGCGCAGGGCCGTGACCAGCCGCATGCCCTCGAGACGTCCCGGCAACAGGGCCCGGGCCGCGGCGTTGGCGAAGACGATCCGGCGCACGGCCGGCTCGTCCGGATCGCCCTCGATGACCAGCACGGGGTCTGGCAGGCTCTCGACAAGGGCGCGGAACGGATCCGGCGACCCCTCCGCCGACGGAGGCCGTGGAGGCGCTGTCGCGGGCGCGGCCGGTGCCGGCGGCTCGGCGGTGCGTTGCGGCCACAGGGCCTTCAGGATCGACATCGACGACCTCGATTCGGCGTTTCGATTGCGCCAATGTTGCACGTTCGTATGGCGCCCTCTTGAACCTTGCGATAGACGGGTTTGGCTCCGCGAAGGGGACAGTGCGTTGAACGTTGACGCATTTTCGCCGCATCGGGGAGTGACGGGTAAGTCTGATCTGGTTGCGGGGATATCCCATGGTTCGTATGCGTCTGGTCGCCACCGTGGCGGCCGCTCCGTTGTTGCTCTTCGCCGGCTCGGCCTTCGCCGAGACGACGATCAGCAACAGCCGTACCACGGGCGTATCCACGGCCACCGTCAACAACGGCGCGCCCGATGACATCAAGGTGACCACCGGCGGCAGCTTCGCGCTGACCACGCCTGGCGCTGCGATCACCCAGAACTCGAACAATAACGTCGACAACGCCGGCAGCATCACCACCAAGAACGTTGACGGCGCCATCGGCATCCTGGTCGACACCACCGGCGGGTCGGTCACCGGCAACCTGATCAACACCGGGTCGATCAACCACGGCGACGAGTATACGGCGGAAGACATCGCCGACGCCGACGGCAAGAAGGACGGCGACATCGACGGCGTGTTCGCCAAGGGCACAGGCCGCTACGGCATCCGCGTCGTCGGGGCCGGCGGCATGAACGGCAACATCCTCAACAACGGCGGCATCAACGTCGAGGGCAACGATTCAGCCGGCATCAGCGTCGAGAGCAACGTCTCGGGCACCGTCCGCAACTTTGGCGCCATCACCGTTACCGGCGACACCGTTACCGGCGACAACGCGACGGGCATCCGGATCGCCGGCAACGTGCTGGGCGGAGCCACGGCGGTCGAGCGCGCCAACGGCGTCTTCGTTTCGGGCAGCACCACGGCGCGCGGCCTGAACGCGGTTGGCCTCGACGTCTCGGGCGACATCGGCACCGCCGTCAACCCGGCAACCCTGGTGATCAACGGCGCGGTGACCGCGAGCGGCTATCGCTACACCTCCCGGCCGGTCAACCCCGAGGCGCGCGCCAACCTCGACGCCGACGACCTGTTGCAGGGCGGCCCGGCCGTCCGCATCAGCGGCAACGTCACCGGCGGCGTCCTGCTGGGCTTGCCCTTCTCGACCGCCAGCCGCGACGTCGATGGCGACGGCCTGGTCGACGGCAACGATACCGACGACGACGGCGATGGCATCCTCGACGCCACCGACCCCGATGACGACAACGACGGCGTCAACGATGTCGACGACAAGGACTTCGATAACGACGGCATCACAGACGCCGACGACAAGGATTTCGACAACGACGGCATCCCCGATGTCAACGAAGGCGTCGCCGCCCTGAGCTCCTTCGGCGGCAAGCCGGCCTTGCTCATCGGCTCGATGACCGAGACGGTGACCATCGGCAACGTCGGCACGAACGCCGGCAACCAGGACTACGGCCTGTTCATTCAGGGCACGGTGGCGGCAGACGGCACCTATGACAATGTGAGCGCGACGGCTGTCCAGATCGGCGCCTCCTCGGCCGACGACCTGACGGTCTCGGCCTTCGCGGTCGACCTTGATGGCGGCATCCGGCTCGACGGGGCCGTCACCGCCCGCGCCTACAACGGCAACGCCCGTGGCCTGTGGCTGCGCGGCGATGTCGAGGCCGACGAGTTGCTCATCGATGGCGCCATCGTCGCCATCGCCTCGACCACCTCCGCCAGCCTGATCAACGAGACGCCTGTCGATGCCGTCGCCATCGAGATCAGCGCTGCCTCGAATGTGCCCGTCCTCAAGATCGGCGGCTTCGTCTCGGCCGGCGGCTCCGGCGAGAACGCCAGCGCCATCGCTGTCCGCGACGCCTCGGGCACCCTGCAGAACATCACGATCACCGGCGCGATCGCCGCCAGTGTCATCCGCAACGACGACGCCGACGACGGCGACGATGCCGACCTCGACCCGAACAACGAGACCATCAAGGGTCGGGCGATCGCCATCGACGTTCGCAACAACACCACCGGCGTCACCGTCGCCCTCAACGCCAAGCCGGCGGACGGCGATGACGGCGCGGACGGCATCGCTGACCTCGACACCGACGGCGACGGCATCGACGACGCGGACGAGCCGTCGATCACCGGCGACATCCTGTTTGGCACGGGCAATGACACCCTGGCCCTGACCAACGGCCGGCTGTTCGGCGCGATGTCGTTCGGCCTGGGCGCCGACGCCTTGACCATCACCGGCGGGGCCACGGCCAAGGGCGACGTGCTCAACCTCATCGCCGGCAGCGAGACGGTCGGAAACGATCGCTACACCGCCACAAACCTCGATGATCAGCTGACCATCGCGATCAACAACGGCCGCCTGACCGCCACCAACACCAGCGTGGTGCGCGGCGACTCCCTGACCGTGGCGGCCAACGGCGACCTGTTCGTGACCGTCAACCCGGAAGGCGGGGCCGGCCGCACCAACACGGTGTTCGAAGTCGACAACGCCAGCTTCGCCAACGGCTCGACCATCGGCTTCGAGCTGACGGGCCTGATCGACTCGGCCATCGGCGCAACCAGCCAGTACACCATCGTCAAGGCCGGGACCCTGACCTTCGGCGCCGTCAACACCGACGCCCTGCTGGAGAACAAACCCTTCTTCTACAACGTTAACGCCACCGCCAATGTGCCGGCTGGCGAGGTCTATCTCACCATCTCTCGTCGCAACGCCCAGGAAATGGGCTTGAACGGCAACCAGGGTTCAGCCCTGGACGCCGTCTATCAGGCGCTGTTCGCCGATGACGAGCTGGCCGGCTCCTTCCTGGGGGCGACCAACCAGAAGGACTTCCTGCGGCTCTATGACCAGCTGCTGCCCGACCAGGGCGAGGGCCTGTTCTCGGCCCTCGACAACGCTACCCAGGCCCTGTTCCGCCTGACCGCGACCCGTCCCGACATGGGCCAGAAGTACGGTCC
>JBKJSF010000014.1:0-13038 GCA_046595895.1 Caulobacter sp.
GCACGAGATCCGTGGCCGTCGTTCCTGCCGGAAGCCGGCCATGGAGCCTGAAGCCGACGACCTCCGGGATGAGCATCGACACCGGCTGGCCGAGCATCGCGGCCTCCGCCTCGATGCCGCCGACGCCCCAGCCGAGCACGGCGAGGCCGTTGACCATGGTGGTGTGGCTGTCGGTGCCGACGACGGTGTCCGGGTAAGCGACCTGTGAATCGGGGTGGCCGACGTCATCTGCGGTCCAGACGGTCTGGGCCAGGTATTCCAGGTTCACCTGGTGGCAGATGCCGGTGCCGGGCGGCACGACGCGGAAGTTGTTGAAGGCCGAGCTGCCCCAGCGCAGGAAATTGTAGCGCTCGAGGTTGCGCTGGTACTCGATGGCGACGTTGTCGGCGAAGGCCTTGGGGGTGCCGAAGTGGTCGACCATCACCGAGTGGTCGATGACCAGGTCGACGGGGATCAGCGGGTTGATCTTGGTCGGGTCGCCGCCGAGGGCGGTCATGGCGTCGCGCATGGCGGCCAGGTCGACGACGGCCGGCACGCCGGTGAAGTCCTGCATCAGCACCCGGGCCGGGCGGAACGAGATCTCGTGCTGCACGGCGCCTTTGTTCTGCACCCAGGCGGCCATGGCCGCAAAGTCGGTTCCGTCGGTCTCGGCGCCGTCTTCGTTGCGCAGGAGGTTCTCGAGCAGGACCTTCAGGGAGACGGGCAGACGCGAGATGCCCGAAAGACCAGCCTCTTCCGCGACGGGCAGGCTGTAGTAGACGTAGGTCTTGCCGCCGACGCTGAGCGTACGGCGGACTTGCAGGCTGTCTATGGACGCCATTGGTGGGAGTACCTTTCCTGTTCAGGACCGCCCGAAAACCGCTTCCGGGATCGCGCGCACCTCGCAAGGGACGCACAGGGTCCCAAACGGCGCCGCGTACGCTCCTGCACGGCGGCAGGAGGTCGGTCGGGGGCTGTCTACTCCCGGTTTCAGCAAACGTCCATGCCGGCGCCCCCCACTCTTCCTGGCTTGGGGTCATCACGCGCGGGGCGCCCGCGTGATCAGCGCCCTCCACGTCAAAGGCCTGTCGGTGCAGCGCGGCGAATTGATTCTGTTCCGCGATCTGGCCTTCCGGCTGGCCGCCGGAGAAGCCATTGCCCTGACCGGCGCCAATGGCTCGGGAAAGACCAGCCTGCTGCGGGCCATCGCCGGCCTGTTGCGCCCGGCGGCCGGCGAGATCGTCTTCGAGGGCGTGGCCGACGCCGACATCGCGCGGCATGAGGCGGTGCATCTGCTCGGCCATGCCGACGGCCTCAAGGGAGGCCGCACCGCCCTGGAGGAACTGAGTTTCCAGGCCGCCTGGCTGGGCGGCGACGACGAGGGCGTGGCCCGGGCCATCGACCAGCTGTCGCTCGCTCCCCTGCTCGACCTGGAGGTCCGCCGCCTGTCAGCCGGCCAGCGCCGACGCCTGGCTCTGGCCCGGCTGATCGCGGCGCCGCGCCCCCTCTGGCTGCTGGATGAGCCGATGGCTCCCCTCGACGCCGCCCGCCGCGCCCTGCTGGCCGGGATGATGCAGGCCCACCTGGCCGGCGGCGGCCTGATCCTGGCGGCGGTGCACGATCCCCTGCCGATCCCGGCCACCGTGCTGGAGATCGGCGGATGAGGCCGCTCATCACCCTGCTGGGCCGCGAGCTGGCCCTTGGCTGGGGCCGGGGCGGCGGACCGCTTCCGGCGCTCGCCTTTTATGCCGCCATCACGGTCCTGCTGCCGCTCGCCGCCGGACCTGACACCAGCCGTCTGGCGCCCGTCGCCACCGGCGTGGCCTGGATGGCCCTGGCCCTGGCCAGCCTGCTGTCCCTGGAGCGCCTGTTCGAGCGCGACTTCGAGGACGGCGGCCTCGACCTGCTGATGACCGGGCCGCTGGCTCTCGAGCTGATCTGCGCCGTCAAATGCCTGGCCCAGTGGATCAGCACCGCCGCGCCCCTGGCCCTGGCCGCGCCGGTGGCGGCGGTGATGCTCGGCGCGCCGCTGAGTTCAGCCCCGATGATCCTAGTCTGCGCCCTGGCCGGAGGGCTGGCCTTCGTCTTCGTCGGCGGCATCGGCGCGGCCCTGGCGCTCGGGGCGCGGCGCGGCGGCTTGCTGGTGGCGGCGATCGTCCTGCCGCTGTTCAGCCCGCCGGTGATCTTCGGCGGCGCGGCTCTCTATGCCGATCAGCTCGGGTCAGGGGCGGACGGGGGCCTGCTGCTGCTGCTCGGCTGGACGGCCGGGGCGGTGGCCCTGTCGCCGCTGGCCATGGCGGCGGCCTGCCGCAACGCTGTTCAGTGAACGCTACAGGACGGCAACAAATGTGGCGAAATCGGACATCCGCCCGCCACACGGACGGTCCAATCTTCGCGGCATCGACTTTGGGGAGACCTCACAGATGAACAAGATTCTTCGCCACGCCGGCCGGATGGCCAGCGCCGCCTTCGTCCTCACCGCCGGCGGTTCGGCCCTTGCCGGCGAGCCGGTCCGAAATGACGGCGAGGCCAAGGTTGAGCGCAAGGTCATCGTCATGCGCGGTGGTCCAGAGGGCGGCCACGGCGGCCATGGCGGTCCCATGGGTATGCACGGTGACCCGGCGGCCCACACCCAGCACATGCGCGACATGCTGCAGCTTCGCCCCGAACAGGAACCGGCCCTGAAGGCCTTCCTTGAGGCGACCAAGCCGGACATCCGCAAGGTCGAGATGAAGCGGGGCGAGGACGGCAAGCCGGCTGAGAAGCCGAAAATGCTGACCACGCCCGAGCGGCTGGACATGCAGGCCAAGCGGATGGCCGAGCATCAGGCGGCCTTCAGCAAGCGCGCCGCCGCCACCCGCGCCTTCTACGGCCAGCTCAGCCCCAGCCAGCAGAAGGTGTTCGACACCCTGCACGCCCACCACGGCGGCGGTCGCCACTTGAAGATGATGCGTCGCGGCGGCCATCCAGGCGGTCATGGCGGCGGTCACGGTGACCGCATGATCCTGCGCGGCGGTCCTGAAGACGGCGCGCCGATGCCCGGCGGCATGGCCTGGAACGACGAGGACGGCGAGGCCCTCGCCATGCTGGACGGCGAGGACATCGACGTCCGGGTGATCGTCGATGGCGAGGAAGTGGACCTCGGCGACGACGACTAGCCGCCACGGATGCTTGCCCGCCGTCTCACACCTCTTTAGACGGCGGGCATGGTCTCTTTCCTGACCAATCCCAGGTCGTTCATGGCCTTCTCGCGGATTGCCGCGCCCATGCTGGGCGTGGCGACCGCCTGCGCCTTAGCGCTCGGCCTCTACCGCACCTTCACCGTTCCGGAAGACGCCCTGCACGGCGACACCGTGCGGATGATGTTCATCCATGTGCCGGCCGCCTGGCTGGCCATGTTCGCCTATGCCTGCCTCGGGGTCGCCAGCCTGCTTAATCTGGTGTTCAGGCAAGCCCTGGCTGATCTGGCGGCCCGCGCCTGCGCCCCGCTGGGGGCCGGCTTCACCGCCCTGGCGCTGATCACCGGATCGCTGTGGGGCCGACCCACCTGGGGCACCTGGTGGGAGTGGGACGGGCGGATGACCTCGGTCCTGGTCCTCTTCCTGCTCTGGCTGGCCTACATGGCCCTGCGCGCCGCCATCGACGACGAGGCCCGGGCGGCCAGGGCCGGGGCCATTCTGGCGCTGGTGGGCGTTGTGAACCTGCCGATCATCCACTTCTCGGTCTATTGGTGGAACAGCCTGCACCAGGGCTCCTCGACGTTGGGGGCCGACAAGGGCGACGGCCTGCCGCCCGTCTATGGCGCGACCCTGGGCATCATGGGCCTGGCCTACCTCGGCCTGTTCGGGGCCCTGTGGCTGACCCGGATCCGCACCGAGGTGCGCCTGCGCCGGCTGCGCGCCGCCGCCCTGCGCGCGGCGGAGGACTGACGATGTTCGACTTCGCCTTCGGTCCCTACGCCCCCTACATCTGGAGCGCCTTCGCCATCACCGCCGCCGTGCTCGGCTGGATGGTCGGCGACTCCCTGCTGGCCGCTCGCCGGGCCCGGCGGGCGGCCAAGGCCCGGGGTCTCGAGGATGACTGGGCGTGAAGCGGCCCTACCTCAAACAAATGGCAGCCCTGCTGCCGCTCATCGCCCTGATCCTGTTGGCCGCCGTCTTCGGGGCCAAGTCCCTGTGGCGCGACACCCAGGTTCAGACCCACGCCATGGTCGGCAAACCCCTGCCGACGATGATGCTGCCGGGGCTAGACGGCGCCGCGCCCGCGTTGGTGAAGGCAGGGGATGGTCCCTACCTGATCAACTTCTTCGCCAGCTGGTGCCCGCCCTGCATCGTCGAGCATCCGCGGCTGATGGCCCTGAAGGCCGAGGGAATCACCGTCGTCGGCGTCGCCTACAAGGACGACCCGACCAAGTCACGAGCCTTCCTGGCCGAGCATGGCGACCCCTTCGCCCGGGTGCTGGTCGACCGCGACGGCCGGGCCGGCATGGAGTTCGGGGTCACCGGCCCGCCGGAAACCTACCTCATCTCTTCGGACGGCATCATCCTCGCCAAACACATCGGCGAGCTTGACGAGCAAGCAATCCAAAGGCTGCTCAGCCAGGCGCGTTAAGGTTTCGATAACCATAAGGCCACAAGCCTGTTTTCATGGCCGACATCCGTCCCACCAGCTGGCAGCCCGCGCCCGCGCCGACGACCTCGCCCGGCCGCTCGGCTGCGCAGAAGGCCTTCTTCGACGCCGCCATGGGCCGCGCGGCGGCCCCGGCCGCACCAGTTGCCGCGGCGGCCCCGGCCGCACCGCCGATCCAGCGGCCGCTGCAGGCGTCCTTGCCGGAGGAGCCGCCCAAAAAGGTGCTTCGCCCGGGCTCCCTGGTCGATATCCGGGTCTAGTAGGCGCCTTCGGGCGTCGCGGCGTACTGGCCGCCCTTGCGGTAGCGGTAGAGATAGGCCGGCACGATCGCCTCGATGGACTTGGGCGTAATGCCGAACGCCTCCACCCCGATCGCCCCCTCCGACACGACATTGTCGCTGCGCAGCAGTTCAACCTGGTCGCTGGTGATCGGCGGGGCGATGACCATGCCGGCCAGGTCTCCGGCCATGCCGAGCAGACCGGCAATGGGGAAGGGCACCGGGGCCAGGATGCGCTTTCGGCCCGTCTCGGCGCAGATGAAGGCCAGCAGGGCCTTGAAGTCGTGGACCGCCGGGCCGCCCAGCTCGACCGTCTGGCCGGCGAAGGCGTCGCTCGAGGCGGCTTGGGCGATGGCGGCAGCGAGGTCGCCGACGTAGATCGGCTGGAACTTGGTAAGGCCGCCGCCGATCAGCGGCAGCACCGGGCTGAGCGCCGCCATCAGGCCGAAGCGGTTGAAGAAGTCGTCCTCGGGGCCGAACACGATGGACGGACGGACGATGACAGCGTTCGGGAAGACCTCGCGCACGGCGGCCTCGCCCTCGGCCTTGGAGCGGGCATACTTGGCGTCGGAGTCTGTGTCGGCGCCGATGGCCGAGATCTGCACCAGCCGCTTCACCCCGGCGGCGACGGCCGCTTCGGCGATGTTGCGGGCCCCCATGCTCTGGATGGCCAGAAACCGCTGGCGGCCTGTCTCGCGCATAATGCCGACCAGGTTGATGACCGCCTCAGCTCCCTCGACGGCGCGGGCGATGGAGGCCTTGTCGCGGATGTTGGCCTGAACCACCTCGATCTGGCCGACGTCCCCCAGCATCCGCAGGCGATAGCCGCGTCCCGGCTGGCGGGCGGCGGCCCGGACCCGCAGGCCCTGCTTGGCCAGGGCGCGAACCACCTGCCGGCCGATGAAGCCGGTGCCGCCGAAAACCGTGACCAGACCTTGCATGGCGCTACCTATCTCTTGAACCAGCGCGGGCTTAGACGACCCCGGCCACATTCGCAATCTCGGCCATTGACCCCGCCGAACGCCTGCCGTAATGAGCGCGCCTTCGCGGCCATCCCACAAGGATGCCTAGCGAGCCCAGGTGGCGGAATTGGTAGACGCGCTGGCTTCAGGTGCCAGTGACTTAACGGTCGTGGAGGTTCGAGTCCTCTCCTGGGCACCACCCCTTCTCTCTTAGTCTCGCAAGCGTAAGCCGTTATGGTATGACCCGCGGGTAGAGAGAAAAATCAGTTGGCCAATCATCTTCACATCGGCGATCTGCCCGCCGGCCTGTTCGCGGGCGCGACCAGCCTCGCGATCGATTCCGAGACCCTCGGCCTGCGGTTCCGCCGCGACCCCCTCTGCCTGGTGCAGATCTCGGCCGGCGACGGCGACGCCCACATGGTCCAGCTCAATCGAGAGACCTACGACGCGCCCAACCTCAAGGCCCTGCTGGCTGATCAGACGGTGACCAAGATTTTCCACTTCGGCCGCTTCGACATCGCCATGTTCGAACTGTACCTGGGTGTAGTCACCACGCCGGTCTGGTGCACCAAGATCGCCTCCAAGCTGGCTCGCACCTACACCGACCGCCATGGCCTGAAGGACGTGGTCAAGGAAACGGTCGGGGTCGATCTCTCCAAGGCCCAGCAGTCCAGCGACTGGGGGGCGGCGACCCTGACCCCCGAGCAGCTGGCCTACGCTGCCAGCGACGTCCTCTACCTGCACGCCGCCAAGGCCAAGCTGGAGATGATGCTGGACCGCGAGGGCCGCACCGGCCTGGCCCAAGCCTGTTTCGACTTCCTGCCGGCCCGCGCCACGCTGGATCTGGCCGGCTGGGAAGACATCGACATCTTCGCCCACAGCTGAACCGTACCTATCTAGGACCCGATGACCGCCGCCGCCGACCCCATCCCGCAACCCCGCATGATCGCCTGGCGTCGTCGCTCGGCCATTATCCGGCTGCTGCGCTGGGCCCTGCCGGCTCTGATGGTCGCGCTGGTCATCGCCCTGGCTGGCTACTTCACCTCGAGCTCCATCCGGGCCGGCGGCCAGAAGCCCAAGATCACCTCCACCGAGATCAAGCTGGTCGGGGCCCGCTTCATGGGCCGCATGGCCGACGGCCGCAGCTTTCTGATCGGGGCCGGCTCGGCGGCGCGCAGCGACACGGTGATGGAACAGGTGGTGCTGACCGAACCGGTGCTGACCCTCGGCGGCGAGACGGGCGCGCCCTCGCGGATGACCGCCAAACGGGGCGTCTATGACGAGAAGACCCGCATCCTGCGGCTGACGGGCGATGTCCGCATCGACAACGGCAAGGGACAACGTGTGGCCACGAACGACAGCATAATCGACACCCGGACGGGCAAGATTAGCGGACAACAGGGTTTTGTGGGCGATGGCCCGCTTGGCCAGGTTCGGGCAAACTCCTATGAGGTTGATCGCGAAACCGGACGAGTCACCATGAAGGGCCGCGTCCAGGGTCGGATCGAGAGATAAGGCGAATAATGCGCAAGGTGACGATGATGGCGGCCGCAGCGGTCGCTCTGGTGGCGGGCTCTGCCCAGGCGCAGATCGCCGCGCGCTCCAACGCGCCGATGGCCGTCTCCGCTGACCAGTCGGATTTCCTGACCCAGGAATGCCGGGCGATCTGGAAGGGCGACGTCGAGGTCCTGCAGGCCCGCACCCGCCTGCGCGCCCAGGTTCTTAATGTCTACCAGACCAAGAAGGGCGACGAGTGCGGCGAGACCGAACGGCTGGTAGCCGACGGTAAGGTCTTCTACGCCGAGTTGGACCGCCGGATCGCCGCCGACCACGCCGTCTATACCGCCGGCAGCGACACCATCACCCTGACCGGCAACGTCGTGGTCGTGCAGGGCCAGAATGTCGCCCGGGCCGAGAAGGTGATCATCAACCTGACGACCGGCCAGTCGCAGCTGTTCGCAGGGACCAAGGGCCGGGGCAGCAAGAACCGCGTGCGCGGCCTCTTCTATCCCAACGGCAAGCCGAACTGAGCATGAGGGACGCCAACCCGCCGACGACGGGCGCCGGCCTGATCGTCGAGAGTATCGGCAAGCGCTTCGGCGACCGTCAGGTCGTCAAGAACGTCTCCCTGCGCCTGGCGCGGGGCGAGGTCGCCGGCCTGCTCGGCCCCAACGGGGCCGGCAAGACCACCTGTTTCTACATGATCACCGGCCTGATCCCGGTCGATCACGGCCGCATCCTGCTCGACGGCGCGGACATCAGCGCCCTGCCGATGTATCAGCGGGCCCGGCTGGGGGTTGGCTATCTGCCGCAGGAGGCTTCAATCTTCCGTGGCCTGACGGTCGAGCAGAACGTCATGGCCGTGGTCGAGATGCGCCTTCCCGACCGTGACCAGGCCCGCAAGACCACCACCAGCCTGCTGGAAGAGCTGCATATCGAGCACCTGCGCGCCGCCCCGGCGATTTCCCTGTCGGGCGGCGAGCGGCGGCGGGTGGAGATCGCCCGGGCCTTGGCCAGCGAACCCGCCTTCATGCTGCTCGACGAGCCCTTCGCCGGCATCGACCCCCTGGCCATCGCCGACATCCGCCAGGTCATCCGCTATCTGGCCGGCGAGGGCATCGGCGTGCTGATCACCGACCACAATGTCCGCGAGACGCTGGAGATCATCGACCACGCCTCGATCATCTCGGGCGGCTCGGTCCTGTTTGAAGGCAAGGCCGAGGATGTCATCCGTGACCCGGAAGTGCGCCGGGTCTATCTGGGCGATATGTACGGCTGAGGCGGAAGCTGCGGCCGCTCTAGCATTTGCTCAGGTCGTTGGTCACCGCGAGCCCCGAAAGCAACGCGCCCCGCATCGGGTGATAATGATCCTGACCCGGCTGGACACGGAAATAGGGCCCCGCCACGCCGGCAGAGCTGAGCCAGGCGACGCACATGGGCGTCGGCTCGTTATTGCGCGCCCCGACATAGCCGGGTCCGGAGTTCGGCGGGCCGATCTCCCGGAACCCGGCGACCTGAAACTCGCCGATCTCCGTTCCGAGGTAGGTCCGTTCCATATTCAGGGCGCAGCCCGTCATTGTCAGCGCGGCCGCACCCAGAATCCCCACGGTCCAACGCATCAACCCAGCCCCCTGCGAGCCCCCACGCTGCACGTCGCCGCCGAGTGTGGCAACCTTTGTGACCCGCCGTGTCGAGGGGCCGGGGCCCGGACGGCTGCTGAGGCCGTTGCAGAAGGTGTGGAGTGCGCTACGCCCCGCCCAGACTCAGCCTCGTGATCAGCACCGCCGCCCGCTGCGACTGGCGCACCAGACTGTCGAGATCGACCCATTCGCCCTCCGCATGGGCCCCGCCGCCGGCGACGCCCAGTCCGCCCAGCGTATCCACGTCCTGGGCCACGAAGCCGCTGTCGGCGGCGCCGCGGCGGGCGGGGTCGTACTCCGCCATCTCGGGCAGGCCGAGGTCGCGGTTGACGGCGTTCAATCGGGCCAGCAGGGCGCGGTTGCCTTCAGTCGGCGCCATGGGCGGATAGCCGGTTCCGGCGAAGACCAGTTCGGCATCCGTGCGCGGAAGGTGGTCGGCGACGATGGCCTGCATACCCGCGCGGATGCGCTCGTCCTGTTCGCGGGTCAGGGTGCGCAGGTCGCCGCGGGCGATGGCGGTCGAGGCGACGATATTGGTCTTGCCCGAGGCGGTGACGTTGAAGCCCTCGGCGTCGATGGCGGCAGGCGTGCCGCCGGCGACGACCCCGACATTATAGGTCAGATTGGGCTCGGGCAGCTCACGGCGGAAGCTGTCGAGGATGCGGGCCAGCTCATAGATAGCGCCATAGCCCAGGGCGTCGTTGAACACGCCGCCGGAATGGCCGGTGCGGCCCGTCGTGGTCAGGGTCCAGTTTGACGAGCTGCGCCGCGCGATCGTGCCGAAATCCGCCTCGCCGTCGACGGCGAGATTCTCGAACTCCAGGGCGAAGGCCGCCGCCCGGCCGGCCTCGATCAGGTCACGGCGGGCCACCGCCGCGGGCGATCCGATCCGCTCCTCGTCGCCGGTCAGGAAGACGGTGATGTTGGCGTCGTCCAGCGTCCCCGCCGCCTGCATGGCGCGCAGGGCGGCGATGATGACCACCACCCCGCCCTTGTCGTCGCCGATGCCCGGGCCGGTGGCGCGGGCGCCGTCGCGCTCGAAGCGCCGGAACGGGTTCTCGGCCTCGAACACCGTATCGAGGTGTCCGATCAACAGGATGTTGCGGCCCCGGCCCTGACGGGTGGCGATCAGGTGGCCTGAGCGACCGGCTTCGGACATGTCGACCCAGCGGACGTCGAAGCCCAGCGGCTCCAGCTCGGCCCGGACCATGTCGCCGACGATCCGCACCCCGGCGAGATTCAGGGTGCCGCTGTTCTGGTTCACCAGCCGTTCCAGCAGGGCGATGTGGCGGTCGTGCTCTGCGGCGACCGTCTGCATCATAGCCTGTTCGGCGGGGCTGGACTGGGCGAAAGCGGCGCCGGGCAGGGCCAGGAGGAGGATGGCGGCAAGGATCGGGCGCATGGGGTGCTCGTTCGGAACGGGTGATCCGCACAAGGGAGCAAAGGCCGGGCGGCAGGTCCAGCCGTTTAGAACACCGTTAACCGGTTCGGCCACAGTGTGGCCGCAGCAAGTTTCGGGCCACGCCCGACTGCGGGGGAAACAGGGTGCTCGGACAGAGGCTGGAGATACGGCAGGGCCAGGGGCTGGTCATCACGCCCCAGCTGCAGCAGGCGATCAAGCTGCTGCAACTGTCGAACCTCGAGCTGGACGCCTTCGTCGAGGCCGAGCTGGAGCGCAATCCGCTGTTGCAGCGCGAGGACGCCGAGCCGGGCGGCGAGATCGACGCCGCGGCCGCCACGGAAAGCCATGACGCCGCCGAGATGAGCTTTGACGAAGGGCGCGTCCAGGACGCCGACCGCACGCTCGACGCCCGCTCCGACGACGTCTATGGCGACGCCAGCCCGGGTGAACGCACTTCGGACCGGATGGAGGATGTCGGCGTCGGCGAGGCCCAGCCGGGCCTCAGCGACTGGTCCCGCGCCGGCTCCGGCGGGGGCCTGCCCGACGGCGAGGGGCGCGAACAGCCCGACAGCCGCGAGGCGACCCTGTGGGAGCATCTGCAGGCCCAGGCCTCCCAGGCGGGCTTCGACGCCGCCGACCACGCCATCGCCCTGACCCTGATCGATTCCGTCGACGAGGGCGGCTACCTCCGCGGCGAACTGGCCGAGATCGCCGACCGGCTGGGCATCGCCCTGGAGCGGGTCGAGGGCGTGCTGGCCGTCTGCCAGGGCTTTGAGCCGACCGGGGTCATGGCCCGGTCGGTGCCGGAATGCCTGAGGCTGCAACTGGTCGAGCGCAACCGGTTCGACCCGGCCATGGGCTGTCTGCTCGACAACCTCGACCTGCTGGCCAAGCGGGACCTGTCGGGACTGAGGAAAGCCTGCGGCGTCGACGCCGAGGACATGGCCGAGATGATCGCCGAGCTGAAGGCGCTGACGCCCCGGCCGGGCGCGGGCTTCGGCGGCGAACCGGCCCAGACGGTGATCCCGGACGTCCATGTGCGGGCTGATCCGGCGGGCGGCTGGAAGATCGAGCTGAACGCCGACACCCTGCCCCGGCTGATCATGGACAAACGCTATCACGGCGTGGTGGCGGCGGGCTCGCGCTCGGCGGTGGAGAAGACCTTCGTCGCCGACTGCGCCGCCCAGGCCAGCTGGCTGGTCAAGTCGCTGGACCAGCGGGCCAAGACCATCCTGAAGGTGTCATCCGAGATCGTGCGCCAACAGGACGCTTTCCTGGCCTTCGGCGTCGAGTTTCTGCGGCCGCTGAACCTCAGGACGGTGGCCGACGCCATCGGCATGCATGAGTCGACTGTCTCGCGGGTGACCTCGAACAAATACGTCTCGACCCCGCGCGGGGTGTTCGAGCTGAAATTCTTCTTTACGGCGGCGATCCAGTCTTCCGACGGCGGGGCGACCCATTCGGCCGAGGCGGTGCGCCACCGGATCAAGGCGATGATCGACGGCGAGGGCCGCGACGGCGACGTGCTCAGCGACGACCGGATCGTGGAGATCCTCAAGGAGACGGGCATCGACATCGCCCGCCGCACCGTGGCGAAATACCGCGAGGCGTTGCGGATACCGTCATCGGTGGAGCGCAAGCGGATGCTGCGGGCCTGCTAGCGCTAACTGGGGCGCGGCCCCCCTGCACCACGCTTCGCGCGGTCCCCCTCCCCACTGCGTGGGGAGGAGACGAGCCGCCGTCTCCTCCCTGTCGCGCAGCGATGGGGAGGGGGACCATCCGAAGGATGGTGGAGGGGTGGAGGACCACATTTCGGTGATCGGCGTTGACACCATTCCAGTTCAGTCGCGTTCTATCCCTATGCAAATCCAAGTCAGCGGTAAGCAAGTAGATGTCGGCGACGCGTTAGGCTCGCGCATCTCCCAGGAACTCCAGGACGGGATCGGCAAATATTTCGAACGAGGGGCGCAGGACGCCGAGGTCGTGGTGTCCAAGGACGGCCACGGCTTCAAGGTGGACTGCTGGGTTCGCCTCGCTTCCGGGGAGTCCATCGTCACCACCGGCCTGGGCGGCGACGCCCACGGGGCTTTTTCCGATTCGCTCGAAAAGCTCGAGAAACGGGTCCGACGCTACAAGCGCCGGCTCAAGAACCACCACGCCGGTCCGCGCGGCCTGTCGCCCGAGAAGACCGAGAACGCCGCCCGCGACGTGGCCCGCAGCATGGTCCTGCGCAGTCCGGACGCGGTCGAGGACGAGGATTTCGGCGACGCCGGCGCGCCGGACGAACCGCCCCCTGTCGGGATGGTCATCGCCGAGACCGAGGCCGAGATCCGCACCATCACCGTGGGGCGGGCGGTGCTCGAGCTGGACATGACCGGCTATCCGGTCGTGCTGTTCCGCAACGCGGCCCACGGCGGCATCTCGGTCGTCTATCGCCGTCCTGACGGCAATGTCGGCTGGATCGATCCGGAACGCACCTCGAAGACGATCAATGGACACGGTTCGGTAAACGGTAGCGGCGTATAGACTTCCCCAATCGAGGCGGGTGGTCTAAACGGCCCCCGCCCATTCGGGATGTATGGGCAGAGTCGGGAACTCCTCATGGACATCGGTGAATTGCTGGCGGACGGCGGCGTCGTCCTGCGCAG
>JBKJSF010000038.1:0-19568 GCA_046595895.1 Caulobacter sp.
CTGGGTCCTGGCCGACCACGACCTGGTCCCCGCCCAGCAGTTCGCCAACGCCCGCAAACAGGCCGAAAACCTGCCCGAGGTGAAGGTGCTGAAGGCCTCCTACCCGGCTGACTACGCCAAGATGCAGAACGATATGGAGCTGGTGAAGGGTAAGCGCCTGGGCGCCACCGGCATCGCCCAGCTGGTCCATTCCAACGCCCGCGCCGTGCTCAGCCGCGAGATGAAGAAGGCCAGTGACGACAACCTGATCGCCCTGATGAAGATCCGCCGCGACAAGGCCGAGGCGCTCGGCAAGGTCTCGCCGGCCTACTGCTACGACTTCACTCGTGGCGCCCGCCTGAACTTCGACCCCGACACCGTGGTCACCGCCGACCTCGTCAAGCGCGAGCGCGAGGCCACCGCCGCCATCCTCGAGCAGGTCGCCACCGCCCCGGTCAAGGACGCCGCCGGCGCCAACCTCAACCCCGACGACAGCAACGAGCGGGTCGATCTCTGGTACGACGTGCAGATGAAGAACGAGATCGGCGACAAGGCCCTGGCCGGCTTCACGCCTGAAGACGCCAAGATCGTTCGCCAGCTGACCGGCCGCAACATCTCGGTCAGCGATGCGAAACGCCAGACCCTGCTCTGCCGCTACAACATCGCCCTGCTCGACGAGACCTTGAAGCTGCCCACCGCCAAGGCCGCGACGGTGGCCCGCCTGAACGTCGGCAAGGCGCTCTAAACATCCAGGCTTCGGTCGGGAGCAATCGGGCGCCCCCGGCGTTGTCCGCTCATGGCAAAGCGGGACCTCAAGACCTACGACAGCATGCGCGACTTCGGCGTCACCGCCGAGCCGAGCAGCCAATCGGACGTGCAGCCCTCCAAGGCCCTGCGCTTCGTCATCCAGAAGCACGCCGCCACGCGGCTGCACTACGACCTCCGCCTGGAGTGGGAGGGCGTCTTCCTCTCCTGGGCGGTCACCCGCGGCCCCTCCTTGGACCCGGCCGACAAGCGCCTGGCCGTCGAGGTCGAGGACCATCCCCTCGCCTACGGCGACTTCGAGGGGACCATCCCCAAGCGTGAATACGGCGGCGGCAGCGTCATGCTCTGGGATCGCGGCCATTGGGCGCCGGAGCCCGGCTTCGACGTCGCCAAGGGGCTCGAAAAGGGCGAGCTGAAAGTGGTTTTTGCCGGCCAGAGGATCAATGGGGGCTATGTCCTGGTCCGCCTGCGCGGCGACAAGTTCGGCCGCGGCAAGAAGAACAACTGGCTGCTGATCAAGCACCGGGATGAGTTCGTGAAGGAAGGCGACGGCGAGGGCCTGATCGAGCGCAGCATGACCTCGATCGCGTCGGGCCGGAGCATGGAGGACATCGCGGCCGGCAAGGGCAAGGGGCCAAAGCCGTTCATGACCCGGAAGGGGGCAAAGGCCGACGCCGTCTGGCAATCCAACCACGACCCCGAAGCCAGCGCCGAGACGGCGGCCAGGCAGTCCGACGCTCCGAAGGCCAAGTCGGCGGAGCGGCCGGTCGCTCCCGTCAAGAGCAAGACCCTGAAATCCCTGCCCGACTTCATCGAGCCACAACTCTGCAAACTGGTCGAGCGACCGCCGGTCGGGGCGAATTTCGGCCATGAGATCAAGTTCGACGGCTACCGGATGCAGCTGCGTGTCGCCGCCGGCAAGGCCACGCTGCGCACCCGCAAGGGCCTCGACTGGACCCACAAGTTCGCGGCCATCGCCAAGGACGGCGCCGCCCTCCCCGACGCCATCATCGACGGCGAGATCTGCGCCCTTGACGACGACGGCTCGCCGAGCTTCGCCGGCCTGCAGGCCGCCCTGTCAGACGGCAAAACCGATAACCTGATCTTCTTCGCCTTCGACCTGATGGCCGAGGGGGCGGAGGACCTGCGCGCCCTCCCCCTCGCCGACCGCAAGGCGCGGCTGCAGGCGCTGATCGGCGAAGACACGCCGCGCCTGCGCTACGTCGAGCACTTCACCCAGGCCGGCGAGGCGGTGCTCAGCTCCGCCTGCCGCATGTCGCTCGAAGGCATCATCTCCAAGGACCTCAAGGCGCCCTACGAGTCGGGCCGTTCGACCAGCTGGACCAAGTCCAAATGCCGGGCCGGTCATGAGGTGGTCATTGGCGGCTGGACCCAGACCGGCAGCGCCTTCCGCTCCCTGATCGCCGGCGTCTTCAAGGACGGCAAGCTGGTCCACGTCGGCCGCATCGGCACCGGTTTTGGCAAGGACAAGGTCGCCGCCCTGCTGCCCAGGCTCAAAGCCCTGGAAATCGACAAGTCCCCGTTCAGCGACAAGGAGCCCAAGGGCCGGAGCGGGACCAAGGCCGGCGACTCCCGCTGGGTTAAGCCTGAGTTGGTCGCCGAGATCGAGTACGCCGGCCTGACCGGCGACGGCAACATCCGCCAGGCCGCCTTCAAGGGCCTTCGCGAGGACAAGCCTGCGAAGGAGGTCGAGGCCGAGATCGCCCCCGCCTCCACCGAGCTCGCCGAGCCCAACCCCGACATCGTCAAGTCGAAGACCGTCACCGCCCGGGCGGCGAACTCCGCCGAGGTCATCGGCGTGCGCCTGTCGAGCGCCGACAAGCTGCTCTGGCCCGCCTCCGACCTGAACGGCGGCGACGGATCGGCCGTCACCAAGCTGGAGCTGGCCCAATATTATGAGGCCGTCGGCCCCTGGTTGATCGAGCATATCAAGGGCCGTCCCTGCTCGATCATCCGCACCCCCGAGGGCGTGGACGGCGAGAAGTTCTTCCAGCGCCACCTGATGAAAGGCGCCTCCAACCTGCTGACCGAGACCATGGTCAGCGGTGACCGCAAGGGCTACCTGCAGATCGACCGCCCCGAGGCCCTGATCGCCGTGGCCCAGACCAGCGCCACTGAACTGCATCCCTGGAACTGCCAGCCCTTCGCGCCCGATGTCCCTGGTCGCCTGGTCTTCGACCTCGACCCGGCCCCCGGCGTGACCTTCGAGGACGTCATCGAGGCCGCACGCGAGGTTCGTGACCGCCTGGAGGATCTCGGTCTGGTCAGCTTCTGCAAGACCACCGGCGGCAAGGGCCTGCACGTGGTCACGCCTTTGACCAAGGCCAAGCTCGACTGGCCCACCGCCAAGGCTTTCGCCCGCGAGGTCTGCGCCCGCATGGCAGCCGACGCGCCTGACCGCTACCTGATCACCATGAGCAAGGCGCAGCGCGAGGGCCGCATCTTCCTCGACTACCTGCGCAACGACCGGATGAGCACCGCCGTGGCCCCGCTGTCGCCGAGAGCCCGCCCTGGCGCGCCGGTGTCGATGCCACTGACCTGGACGCAGGTGAAAAAGGGCCTGGACCCGATGAAGTACACCATCCGCACGGCGCCGAAGATCGTGAGCGGCATGAGCGCCTGGGAAGACTACTGCGACAACGAACGGCCCCTGGCGGCGGCGATCAAGCGGCTGGAGCGCGGGGCGAATGCAGCGGCTTAGGCTACGGGAGCAATAATCCGGGGACACTATATCGATTTTCGAGCCGCCGCTGGCTGTAGCGGCAAGGGGGCGGAAGCGAAAATCTATATAGTGTCCCCGGATTATCTGCCGCCACCGGCGGGATCACGCCCGCTTCTTCGCCGCCGCATTGGCCGGCGCCTTCGCGGCCGCCTTTTTTGCCGGAGGGCCCTTCGCCTCCAGGCTCTTCTTCAGCGCTGCCATCAGGTCCACCACATTGGTGTCCTCCGGCTCCTGCGCTGTGACCGTCCGGCCCTTGCCCTTCTTCTTCTCGGCGATCAGGTCGCGAAGGGCGTCTTCGTAGCGGTCGTTGAACTTGGAGGGATCGAACGGCCCCTCCTTCTGCTCGATGATCTTTTCGGCGATGGCGACCATTTCGCTGTCGCCCTTGTGAGCCGGGATGTCGTCGAAGTAGTCGGCCACATTCCGCACCTCCTTGTTCGAGCGCAGGGACCAGGCGATCAACCCCTTGCCGCGCGGCTCGATGCCCAGCAGCCGCTCGCGCTGGTGCATCACCAGCCGGGCCAGCGCGACCTTCTTGGTCGTGCCCATGGCGTCGCGGATGACACTGAATGCATCCAGCGCCAGCTTGCCATCCGGCACCAGGTAGTATGGATTGTCCCAGTACAGCCGGTCGATATCGGCCGCGTCCACGAACCGCTCGATGTCGATCGTCCGGGTGCTCTCCAGCCGCACCGCGTCGATCTCGTCCTGGGTGACGACGATGTAGCTGTCCTTCTCGTACTCATACCCCTTGACCAGATCCTTGCGCTCGACCGGCCCCTTCTCGGGGTCGGTCGGGATCATCCGGATGCGGTTGTGGGTGTCCTTGTGCAGCAGGTTGAAGTGCACCTCGCCGCTGGCTTGCGTCGCCGTGTAGAGGGCGACAGGACAGGTGACGAGCGACAGGCGCAGGTGGCCTTGCCAGGTGGGGCGGGCAGCCATGGGAAGGTCTCCAATTGCCGGAGTCCAACGTCCGCCCCGGCAAGCGGTTGCGCCCAAGGACCTCGCTCGCGGCGTCAGGCTGTCCGTACAGGGCTCCCCGGCAAGGCCGTTTAGAACGCCCGTTTTATCGCCCTTGCTTAAAAGGCCGGCGCCCGTAATGCTCCGTTTCCGGAAGGGAAGGGCCGAAGTCAGTGAGTCAGATTGAAAACGGCGCGCCAGAACCCGCCGCCGAGGCCGAGGCCGCTACCAAGCAGCTGGTGTTCAATGCCGCCGAGCGCCTGTTCGCCCTGCACGGATTCCAGAACGTCTCGGTGCGTGACATCACCGCCGAGGCCAGCGTCAACCTGGCGAGCGTCAACTACCACTTCGGGTCCAAGGACAGCCTGCTGTTCGAAATCTTCCGCCGCCGCACCACCGAGCTGAACCGCGAACGGGCCCGGATGCTGCATGAGGTCACCGACGCCCATGGCGGCAGCCCCCCGGTGCGCGAGATCATCACCGCCCTGATCGCCCCGCCCCTGCGCTGGCTCGACCCGGCCAACGACCGCCGCATCTCCCTGCAGTTCCTGATCCGGGCGCGCAGCGAGGGCGCCGCCGAGATCAAGGAGGTGCTATCGACGGACGTCTCCCACCTCAAGCGGTTCAGCGACGCCCTGCTTGCCGCCCGGCCGGACCTGGCGCCGGAGGAGGTCTACTGGCGGCTTCACTTCGTTCTCGGCATGATCCACCAGAACCGCTTCATGGAACTGGACCGCCTGCACGTGCTGTCGGAAGGCATCACGCGGGAGGACGACATCGCCGCCCTGCAGCGCCGCATGGTCAATTTCGCGGCCGCCGGGTTCGACGGCTAGACAGCAAACATCCCGGATGGCGGCGCCATCCGGGATGCGCTTTTGTCAGTCCGACTGACCTAGATCGTCGGCGTCGTCGAGTGCGGCGCGACGTGGGGCGTCGTGTGCAGGTGCGGGTCCGAACCGACCACCGTCCCTGGCGTCTCGGTAAGATGCGCCTTGGTCTCCCAGGCATGCTTGCGCGCGCCGTAGCGGCCGCCGAACACCGCCGCGATGGCGCCCAGCAGCATGGCGATGAAGGCCCAGAGTGCCACAGTCGCCGTCGAATCGGCGGTGGCCTCGGCTTCGGGCTGGGCGGCCGGCGGAATGGCCGCGGCGCGGTCCGAGCGGTCGCCGGCCAGGGGTCTCGCGCCCTCGTCGACCATATCGAGGTCGAGGACGTTCACTTCCTCGCGGCCGTTGTTCGAGAGCCCGTCGATCATCGAATTGACCCCGCCCACGGCGGTCGAGCCGGCCAGGAACAGGGCGATGATGAAGGCCAGGGCCCAGACGGCCAGGCCGTGCAGATAGCCCTTGTGGTGGTCGGTATACTTGGCGACCCGGCTGGCCACGAAGCCGCCCACGAACAGCGCCAGGGCGTTGGCGATGGCGATCCAGGCGCCGGCCCCGGCGCTGAAGGCCTTGGCCTCGCCCTGGGTCAGGTCATAGGGGTTGATCGAGGCCGCGCCGAGCGCCACGCCGAGCAGGTTGAGCATCGCCCCAACGGCGATGGCGACCACCGCGCCGGCGATTACCGCCGGCCAGGAGATCAGGGTGTGGAGCGGATGCGGCTCGCGCGCCGACGGTTGAACGACTGACATCTATGGCCTCCCATTGCGGCGCGGGCGCGCGCCTTGTGGGAGGATTAACGCCGATGTCGGCGGTAGGTTCTATGATCGGGGATCAGTGCGCAGAGTCCTGGCTGGCAAAGACGCCGTCGCGCAGTTCGGGCGGTATGGACAGGTAAAGCGTCGGCGGCTTGATGCTCAGCCGAGATCGCGCCGCTTCAAGGTCTTCGGCGAACAGAGCGGGATAGTCCACTTCCGGCAACCAGGCGGCGGCCTTGCCGTTCCTTGACGCCTGCTTGATCGCGGCGCGATAGGGATGACCGTTCTTCGTCTGTCCGAACTTGTTGCCGGCGGCGATGGCGATGACCCCGAAGCCCAGGCTTCTGGTCTGCTGGTAGGAGAAGGCCACCAGGCAGGCCTCGCCGAGCGCATCGGTCCGATAGCCGCTCAGCACGTGCCAGATGTCGTGCACGTCGCGCAGGCGGCGGCCGTACCAGGTCAGCGGATGGGCCGCCTCGACCTGGCTGTCCAGCGTCTCTTCGCTGATCTGCCTGAGGCCATCGGCGGTGAAGCCGCGTTCGTCCATATGGGCCAGATAGGCGGCGCCGACCGTGCCGGGCGCGAAGCTCTCCAGCCACCGGCGATCCATCAGCCGGTCGTTCAGCTCGTCGCGCTCATAGGCGATCCGCCCGCCCCGCGGCGTCTTCATCAGCCGCGCATAGCCCTTCGAGATAGAGTTGCCCGACAGCGCCCGCATCAGTTCGAAAACCGCCGCCGTGTCCTCCTTGTCGGCCATCAACCGGCTGACCGCCTTCAGGGCCCGGATCGGCTGCAGCCGCAGGCTTTCCCCCTTGCGGAACTCGACTTCGGGCCGCCGGGCGGCGACGATGGGGGTCAGGGCGTTCATGGTCGAACCTAGGAGCACAGAGGTTTCGGCAGTATGAGCGCCAGCTTCTATGTTAACAGTGATTAGATGACAAGGGGGCAACCGTGCCGCGCCTGCAAAAACGCTCGGTGTCACTCACGGGGCACGCAACCTCTTTGGCCTTGGAGCCCGAGTTCTGGGCGGTTCTCGACGCCGCGGCGGCGGCGGACGGGCTCAGCACGGCGGCGCTGATCGTGCGCATCGATGCGGCGCGTGGGGACCGCCCCCTGGCCTCGGCCTGCCGCGTCTTCGCGCTCAGCCAGGCTTCGCGGGACTAGGCAGCGGCAACGGCTCCAGGTTAGGTATTGCCGGCAGCTTCGGCGCCTTGGGCAGCTCGACCTCGATATCCGACATCTGCCCGCGCAGATCCGGCGTCTTGCCGCTCCACACCGCCCAACCGATCAGCAGGGCGAGGATCACCACCGCGCCGAGCAGAAACCCCGTGAACGTCCGTCCCCCGTGGTGCGATCTGGCCTGAGCCATGGCGGCGTCTCCTGTTGTTGCCCCAAAGAACGGCTCAGGCCGACCGCCGTTCCTCAATCCGGCCCCTGCTCTCCCCTACATATCGCCGCGCTTGTGCTACATACGTTCCCCTGATGTCCGACTCCCCTGCTCCCAAGATCTCCGACCTCGCCCGCGCCGACCGCCAGCCCGGCGCCCCGGACTATCGCGATGGCTTGAACCCCGAGCAGCGCGCCGCCGTTGAGGCCACCGAAGGCCCCGTCCTGGTCCTCGCGGGCGCCGGCACCGGCAAGACTCGCGTCCTCACGACCCGCTTGGCCCACATCCTGGCCACCGGCCGGGCCCGGCCTTGGGAACTGCTGGCCGTCACCTTCACCAACAAGGCGGCCCGCGAGATGCGCGAGCGGATCGCCGCCATCATCGGCCCCAGCGCCGAGGGCCTGCGCTGGCTGGGCACCTTCCACAGCGTCGCGGCCCAGATCCTGCGCCGCCACGCAGACCTGGTCGGGCTGAAGTCCAGCTACACCATCCTCGACACCGACGATCAGGAACGGCTGATCAAGCAGGTCATCGAGGCCGCCAACATCGACGCCAAGCGCTGGACGCCCAAGACCCTGGCCGGCCTCGTCGACCACTGGAAGAACCGCGGCTGGACGCCCGAGAACCTGCCGAGCCCCGAGAACAGCGCCTTCGCCAACAACCGGGGCCAGGAACTCTACGCCGCCTACCAGGCCCGCCTGCGCACCCTCAACGCCTGCGACTTCGGCGACCTGCTGCTGCACAACATCACCATCTTCCAGAAGCACCCGGACGTCCTCGCGGAATACCACGACAAATTCCGCTACATCCTGGTCGACGAGTACCAGGACACCAACGTCGCCCAGTACCTGTGGCTGCGACTGCTCGGCCAGGCCCGCCAGAACGTCTGCTGCGTCGGCGACGACGACCAGTCGATCTACGGATGGCGCGGGGCCGAGGTCGACAACATCCTGCGCTTCGAGCGCGACTTCCCGGGCGCGGCGGTCATCCGCCTGGAGCGCAACTACCGCTCGACCAGCAACATCCTGGCCGCCGCCAGCGGCCTGATCGCCGAGAACAAGGGCCGCCTGGGCAAGACCCTGTGGACCGAGGACCAGCCCGGCGACAAGGTCATGGTGCGGGGCGTCTGGGACGGCGAGGCCGAGAGCCGCCTGATCGCCGAGGAGATCGAGCGCTGGAAGAAGTCCGGCCGCCGCTACAAGGACGTCGCCATCCTGGTCCGCGCCTCCTTCCAGATGCGCGCCTTCGAAGAGCGCTTCGTGATGCTGCAGATCCCCTACAAGGTGATCGGCGGCCCGCGCTTCTTCGAGCGGGCCGAGATCCGCGACGCCCACGCCTACCTGCGCCTGATCCAGTCGCCCGACGACGACCTGGCCTTCGAGCGCATCGTCAACGTGCCCAAGCGCGGCATCGGCGACACCTCCGTCCAAAAAATCCTTACATTGGCCCGCCACCACGGGATCAGCGCCATCGACGCCTCACGCGGCCTGGTCAACACCGACGAGCTGGTCGGCAAGACCCGCACCGCCCTGGCCGCCTTCGTGCGCGACATCGACCGCTGGACCACCCAGCTGCAGTCGGGCCAGACCGACCACGTCCGCCTGACCGAGACCATCCTCGAGGAGAGCGGCTACACCGACGTGCTGCGCCTCGACAAGGGCCCGACCAGCCAGACCCGGCTGGAAAACCTCAAGGAGCTGGTCCAGTCGATGGCCCACTTCGAGGCGCTCGGCGAGTACCTCGAACACGTCTCCCTGGTCATGGAGCCTGCCCGCGGGGAGGGCGGCGACGACAGCGTCCAGATCATGACCCTGCACAGCGCCAAGGGCCTGGAGTTCCCGCTGGTCTTCCTGCCCGGCTGGGAGGAAGGCGTCTTCCCCAGCCAGCGCAGCATGGACGAGAGCGGCGAGAAGGGCCTGGAGGAAGAGCGCCGCCTGGCCTACGTCGGCATCACCCGGGCCCGCGAACAGGCCCGCATCAGCTTCGCCGCCAACCGACAGGTCTACGGCCGCTGGACCAGCCAGCTGCCCAGCCGCTTCGTCGACGAACTGCCGCCCGACACCGTCGATGCGGCCTCGGAGACAGGCTACTACGGCGGCGGCCCCGGCATGAGCCAGCCGACCACCAGCCGCTGGGACGCTGACCATACCTTCGGCCATGGCTACACCAGCCCGGGCTGGAAGCGCGCCCAGGCCAAGAGCTACCAGGGCAGCCACCCCGGCCGCCAACAGGTCATCGAAGGCGAAGGCCGCCTGGTGGCGACCTCGGCCACGGAGAAGGAGAGCGCCTATGCCCGGGGCGACCGGGTGTTCCACATCAAGTTCGGCTACGGCGCGGTCGTGGCCGTCGAGGGGAACAAGCTGACGGTGGCGTTTGAGCAGGCGGGCGAGAAGAAGGTGATCGACAGTTTTGTGGAGCGGGGATAAGCGAACGCAATGTCGCCATGTCCGCCCTCCCCACGCCCGTGCAGCTAAGGGCCAATGTCCGCGACCTCAAGGCTTGCCAGATGGCAGGAAACACGCTTCGCTTCCCCATCAATGGGGGGACCATCCATGACCGAACCGTCGGCTGAACGGCCGTTCTTCGAAACCACGGACCATGTGCCCGCCTCGGCGCTGCCCGCGGCCAGCCGGTCGCCCCTGATGATCGGTGCGATCATCGCCGGGGTCCTTGGCTTCGCGCTGCAGTCGCGCTCCGGCATTGGACCCGACATCCTGCCGCACGAACGCACGGGCGCGATCACCTTCATCGCCGTCTTCCTCTTCGTCAGCGCGCTGCTCATCGCCAGCCTGGGCTCGGTGATGCTGCTGGGCTCAGCCGCCAGGCGGTACAAACAGAGGACCTTCGGGGAAGATTTCGGGGCCCTGCTCGCCGCCTGCGTGGCCGGGAGCGTCGCCGGCCTCGGCCTGGCCTTCGCCCTCGGCGGCTTCATCTAGCCGGTAAACCCAAGCCGGGATTACGCTGACAGTGCACTCATTTCTAGATTTCGAATGGCGCAACGTCACCCAAACCGGATCAACCCGCGCCTCTCTAGGCCTTCGGCTTGACGGTGGATTGGGTGATCTGGATCTGTGTCCCGCCGTCCTTGTTCATGACCATGACCTGCACGCCCCGGCCAGTGGCCACGTCCTGGACGACCAGCATCCGGCCGAGGCCCAGGTTCACTTCGCTGACCTGGCCCAGGCCGCCGGCGGCGAGCTTGCCCTTGTAGAAGGCCAGTACCTGCTGGGTATTGTCGGGGGTGGTCAGGCTGACCGCCGTGGACGTCGTTTCGCCCATCACGGTCCGGGTGGCTGTGCCCGCCTTGGCGCCCGGATAGGCCGGCGCGTAGGCGGGCAGCGCCGCCGCCGCCGCCGCGGCATCGGGCGCCACTGTGCTACTCACCCCACAGCCGGCCAGGGCCAGGGTGGCGATCGTGACGACAAGGATGGCGCGCATGTTGAATTCCTCCGCAGAGAGAAGCTCAGCCTAAGCCGAAGAGAGCCGTTCGCGCGAGTCCGGTGTCCAGGTCGCCGCGTCGCCTCAGCCCTCCTCGCCCGGCGGCGATCCCGGTGGCCGCGCACTTATTTCCACTCTGGCGTCGCTGTCACCGAAAGGACCAAACCCTGATCGCGGCTACGTCCGGGCCGGGCCCTGCGGCCCTGTCCCGCGAAGGCGGCCAACAACCACATTCGCGCCGATCAGGGCGGTGATCATCAGAACCGGCAGGACGGGCGCGCGGTAGCGCCAGTCGAACTCGACCTGCAGCAGGGCGACCAGCAGGCAGAAGGCCAGGGCGGCGCCCCCGGCCACGGCGACGAACCGGCCTTGCGCCGGGAGCGCCAGCCCCCGGGCGCCGGCGCTCCACTGTCCAAGGGCCAGCAGGGACAGGGCGAAAATCGGCCCCAGATAGGCGATGTTGTACAGCCGGTGCCCCGGCGAATAGCCCTCGGCCCAGAGGGCGAAGGCGTGGCGCCAGCGGTCCAGTGCGATGGACAGGTAGTCGAGATAGCCCTCGGGCCTCGAATGATAGGTCTCCTGGCGGCCCCAGACGACCTGGCCGAGGTCATAGCTCCAGCGCGCGTAGTCGAACTGCGGCTTCAGGGCTCCGAAAGGCCAGAGGCCCGGATGGCGCATGATCGCCGCGAAGGCCAGGGCGACGGCCAGCAACAGGGCCAGCCAGGCCGCCAGCGCCAGTCGGCCCGAGGGCCGCCGCCGCCAGCCCCCGATGGCTCCCGCCAGGACCGGCAGGGCGGCGCCGAAGGCCAGGGCGGCGACGAAGACGATCCCCGTCGGACGCCAGAACAGCATCGCCAGGAGGACGGCGCCCAGCAGTGCCCAGCGCCGGGCGTTCAAGGGTGCGGCAACCAGGCTGACAGCGCCGATCAGCAGCAGGGTGAACAGGGGCTCGGTGCAGACGAACCGGTTCCACAACAGGACGTCAAAGCTGGCGGGCAGGATCAGCAGGCCCGCCAGGCGAAGCCAGGGCTCGTCGATCAGCCGAAAGACCAGCCGTCCGAACAGCCAGCCGGTCGCGGCCAGGCAGAGCAGGTTGAGACCGACCAGCGCCGCCATCCACGCCGGGCCGAACAACTGCCTGGCCAGCGCCACCGCCGAGACGATCCCCAGGTATGACCAGCCCAGTACGCCCTCCAGAAACGCCTCCAGGCCGCCGGTCGTGAGCAGGGTCGCCTGGTCGAAATAGGTCCTGCTGTCCGAGGCCAGTCGGGGGCCGAGCAGCAGGACCAGAGCGCCCCCCGCCAACAGGGCGGCCCCGGCGGCCCACAGGCTGTAGGTCCGCTCGGAAACCTCGGTCAGGCCCCGGCGAAGGCTGGCCGTCAGGGTCACCTACCCGCCGCCGTCGAGATCGGGATGCAGGGGCCGGGTCGGCTGGGCGGAAATGTCGAAGGCCAGGAAGGCGATCAGGAACTGCAGGCCCAGGAAGACCGGCAGCGTCGCCAGCATGACGGCGCCCGGCGTAGTGGCCACCCCGAGCAGCCCGTTGTGAATCCAGGTCAGCAGCCCGAAGACGCCACCAACCCCGGTCAGCAACAGGCCCAGCAGCAGGTAAAGGGTGCCGGCGGAGAAGTCCTGCAGCAGGTAGCGATAGACCAGCCGCTTGAAGCCGTTGCGCAGCAGGTTGCCGGTGAACACCGGCGCCAGGCGCCAGAGCCGCACCTGGCTGGTCTCGGCCGCCGCCTCGGAGTATCGCGGGGCCATCGGCACATCGACGATGACCGCCCGCACCAGGCCCAGTCGGAACCACAGGTCGGTCTCGAAATAGTAGCCTTTTGCCAGCCGCGCGATCGGCAGCAGGGCGAACACCGCCCGATGGATGGCGAAGAAGCCGTTGCTGGCGTCGAACATCGACCAGTAGCCGCTGGACGGTTTGCTCGAGAAGCTGAGCAGCAGGTTGGCCAGCCGGCGGTCGGCCGGCATTCCCTCCAGCCAGGCGGGATTGAAGAACCGGTTGCCCTTGGTCGCATCGGCCTGGCCCTGAACGATCGGCCGGACAAGCCGCGCGACGTCGGCCGGGTCCATTTGCCCGTCCCCGTCCAGCTTGACGGCGATATCCGCCCCTTGCGCGAAGGCGTGGGCAAAGCCGGTCAGGGTCGCCGCCCCGACCCCCCGATTGTCCCCGTGTCGCAACACGATCACCCGTTCGTCGCGCACCGCCGCCGCCACATGATCCCCGGTGCCGTCCGGGCATCCGTCATCGACGACCACGATACCCGCAACCTCCGGCCCGATTCCCGAGATCACCTCGACGGTGAGGCCCAGCGTTCGATAGCAGGGCAGGACGACAAAGACCGACGGCGTCATCGGCGGCCCGGCATCGCTCGACGCGTCTCGCTCGCCCCTGCCATTCCGCCCGTCCTCATCCTGGCCCAGTCCTGAACGACCAAGCTAAAGGCCTCCGACCGCCCGGGCAACGCCGGCCGACGAAAACCCTTTCCGAACAACGCCTTGCGATCTCCATGATGAATATGTCTAGACATATTCATCATGCTTTCGCGCCGTCGCCGGGCCCGTTACCCAAGAGCGCACGGCCCTGTAGGTCGCCAAGGCCACCGCCCGCCCAACAATCAGCAACAACCGACCCACACCCGGGGCTACATTCGGCAACCTCCGACCCACCGACAAACCCGGAAATTTCAACATCCTGGCCAATTTTAGGGGCTCACACCGCACCCACCGGGCATAATGGTGGCCGCTTCGATAAGAGGGCCCGCCCGCCTGGCTCCAGCCAGCGCTCCATCGCCGCCCCCGGGGCTCAGTCCTCGCCCACCCGGTTTTGATCAGGCCCCGCCCTGTCGGCCCCATGCAGGCGGCCGACGAAGCGGGTTTCCTGCCAGACCTCGATGCCACCGGGTCCCGCCCGCCGGAACGCCCAGGTCATCGCGGCGCCATCGCTGAAGAAGGCCGCGTTGATCGCTTCCTCGGGGTCCGCGAGCGTCAGGTTGTAGAATCTATAGGCCGGCATGCCCAATCGTTAGGCGACCACCGGGGCCGCCGCCACCCTGATGTCTCGATACCCCCGACTGTCCTGCCGCAATCCGATGGCACGAAGACGGTTCTCGGCCCGTATTAGTTCACGACCTTGACGGTGAACCCGGCCCGGTGGCCCAGGCGGAGCGATTGCCGGTAGGTGCGAACCTGCACGCCCGCGCCGGCCGCATAGTCGAGCTGGCCCAGGCCCACGCTCTGTGCGGATTGAGGCGCTACACCCTGCGCCTTCAGGCAGGCGCCGACATCCGCCTGCAGTTTCGCCAGTTCAGCGGTCGCGGCGGCTTCCGTCCCGAAATTGCCGACGCAGTCATACTGGTCGCCGACCCCCGCGATATGAAAGCGCGAGGCGACGCAGAGGCGCATGGACGGCGGAACCCACGAGCCGTCGCCGCCGCCAAACCCATCGCCGATCACCATCGAGCCGAAGCTGGGAGTCTGCAGGGCCGACGCCGCAACCTGCTTGAGCCTGGCGCAGAAGTCGGAGGCTGGCGCGGCCAGGGCGGCGCCCGGCACGGAAACCAACGCCAGTGTCAACGCGATCCAACGCATGGAACTCTCCTACTTTTGCGCCTGGCTTGTCGTACAGTTTTCAGAGCGTCGTCCAGCAGCGCCGACTGGCCGCTTCGACCGCTCGCGCCGTTTCAACGCGTCATGTAGGCGCGGACCTGTTGATCGCAGGCGACCATCGACTGGTATTCCCGCTTGATCCCGGCGGCCGTGGCGCCAGAGAGCTTCAGGGTCCTGCGCAGCAGCGTGTCTCCATAGAGGGGATCCACTTCAAGCGCACAGCCGGGGGACTGCTTGTTCCAGGCCGACAGCCGTTCCGGCGTGATGGAGGTCTGGCTATAGGCGATCTCGATCTTCGCATCCGAACACCCGCGGCCCTGGCCGTCACAACCCGAGAACAGATAGGCGAGCACGGAGAAGCCGCCGCCTTCGAGGTTCTCGCTCACACTGGATGTAGGGCCGTGATCCATCACCCGTCCGGCCCAGGCCGGCCCGGACAGAAGCGCGACCACGCCCCTGGCGGATCGCAGGTCTGCGTCCTGGGCCAGACCTGCCGATGGCGCGACCAGCACAAGGCCGAGCGCCGCCCCCGCGAGCGCAACTTTCCACTCAGGCGTCGTTTCTTCCCCTTTTACGCAGATCATTGCCGGTGATTTTAGGGGATCCCGCCCCCTTCGAACAGGGCAGGTTGAGGGGAAGTGGGGACACGCGTCGTTACCTGTTCCACCACCAACTGAGGTCCTCGCACCGCCTTCAACGCCGTTCCCGCCGGTCAGAAGTTCGGCAGGCATTGGTATTTTCCGGCCAGCTGCCGATTGGCCGCGTCCATGGCGCTTTCGGCGCTGGACTTGTTCCTCTGCAGGGTATCGACCACGTCTTGCGGGCAGCGGCCCCTCTGCGCCTTCAGCAAGGCCTGTTCGGAGATGTAGCAGGCGTTTCCGGTCACCTTGGCCGCCCCCTCACCCTGCAGATATGGGTGTCGCTCATACAGCCACGCGACCTCCCTGACGGCGGAGTCGAGGATGGCCTCGCAGGCGTTCAGCTGTTCCTGGGTCAACGGCGGCGGCGGCGGCGGCGGGGCGGGCGGCGGGGCCGGCGGCGGGGCCTCGACCAAATAGGTGACGGTCTTGTCGTAGTAGGTGTCGCAGATGCGCAGGGCTTCGTCGTATCGGGAGCTGCTCAGCCGCCCATCGGCAAGCGCCGCCGACACCCCCTGCCGACGGCTGTCGACCTTGGCGACGGCGGCCTCCTGGGTCACCCCGGCCTTGTCGCGGTA
Source organism: Caulobacter sp. (assembly GCA_046595895.1). GTDB lineage: Bacteria > Pseudomonadota > Alphaproteobacteria > Caulobacterales > Caulobacteraceae > Caulobacter. The sequence continues at coordinate 15,746 of JBKJSF010000038.1, forward strand.
GAGGGCCGTCAAATCGCGACCGGCCTGCAGGGCCGGGTTGGCGCTAGCCAGATGAGGAAACTTCTGATGCAGCGCCATGTAGAGGCCGGCGCAGGTCTCGATCGCTTCCGGGGTCTGGAAGTGGGACGCGCCTTCTGACCTCGCCACGGCCGCCGGACCCAGCAAGACAAACACTCCGGCCACCGCCGCCCCGACGCCTATCGCACGCATGACAAACTCCTTCTGTGGGCCAGAGCCAGACAACAGCCGCCGATCCGGCGCATGCCCCTTTGGGGGGGGGGGGCAGGTCGCCCGCCGTCGCCGAACCGCGATAGCGATCCATCGCGCGGAGATACATGCGACGTCTCGACCACCGCCTTGATAGCGCCAATTTTTTTAGCAATTTCAAAATGTTATGGTCATTCTGAGTAAAATGTCTAGACATATTCCGGCGCCCTTTCGTGGCCGCCGCCTCCTGTAGGTCGCGCCGGCCACCAACCGGGCTACTTTCGGCAACATCCGACCCGCAGGCCGACGAACGCCCGGGCGACTTATGACAACAGGCCGCCTACCCGCCGACCACAGGATTGCGTGCGTCATTCGCGGTATCAATGTAGACCGCGTCGATAAGGGACCGCCCGCCCGAGATTTCGGGTCGGTGGCACGCCGGCCCCTGGCATCATTTCGCGGCGTCCACCCGGCTGGCGAGGAACACATACCGCCGAACGCAGAAATTTTGGACGATCTCGCCGCCATGGTATTTGCGGCCCATGAGCCTGTCGGCGGCATCCTTACCGTCCGCGAGGGAGTCATAGGTGACCGCCCTGCCTTCGGCGACGACCCGCCTGCCGTTCAGGGCCTGAAAAACCGCGTGGTCCCGCCCCGTCGCGTTGACCAGGCTAACGCATCGCTCGCTGTCGTTGCTGGTGTACGGATCGTAACCGTCTTCCCTGCTCCGCGCCGGAAACAGGGTCAGCTCGCCCCTGGCGGACAACCAGCCCTCGATCTGCGTGGTCGCCGGGCCGAGCGCCATCGACAGGGGCGCGCCGGCCGTGGTCGCGCAGCCGGCGCAGGCAAGCCCAATCGACAGCGCCGCCACAGTGTTGGAACCGCGCATCTCACCCTCCCGTCGGCCGCCATGGTCTGGGGACAGGCTACGAGGGCCGCCGCCCCTTCGGAAGACCCCAGGCTCCAAAACGCCCTCCACCCTCGACGCGCTGCTGGTCTTCCTGGCCGGCCAGTCCCCGAAAGTCGTCATCACGGGAGAGATCGCGGTCACCTCGGTCGACTGAGCGGTCGGGTCCGATGCCCGATCCGGCTCAGCCAGTCGGCTGATCAGTCGGCGATCAGGCGATCGACCAGCGCCGCCCGGTCCGGCGCCGACTGGCGCTGGCCGACGGCCGCCTGAGGCTCACACAGGGTACGCATGACGTCGTGTCCCATGGTGCCCGCACTGACGGGGTTGAGCGGGTCGGACAACTCATCCGACTGGAAGACCATCGCGTGCGCCCGGCTGTAGCCCTTCAGGGTGTGGTTGCGCGAGATCGTCGTCGAGCAGTTGAACTCCTCGTCGGTGACCAGGTAGCGGAAGGGGCCGGAGCCGACGTCCTCATCGTGAGGCCAGATGCGCGTCACCGTGCCACGGGCCATGTCGCCCTTTCGGGTGATCCCGGCCAGATCGACGAAGCCGAAATATTCGCCGACCTTGAACACGGCATAGTCGGCGGCCTGGGCCGCGCCGGCCATGGCCAGGCCGGCGGCCAGGGCCGCGCTCCATACTGCTGGTTTCATCACTTCCCCCAAGATTGCGAACGCCATGCTAGCCCATCGTCGGCCGCCTCGAAAAGCCTCGGCGTCGATCCACACGGCCCCGCGCGCAATAGGTTCTATGCCGACGGCGCCGGCGCGCCCTATGCTGCCGGTCCCATCAAGCACGGACGAGAGCCCCCATGATCCGCGGAACAACGGGCAAGTCCCTGCGGCTGCTAAGCCTGATCTTCGCCCTGACAGCCTGGTCAACTGGCGCTCACGCGCAGTCGAGCCCGGTCACGCTGACGGCCAATCCCTCCCGCGTCTGTATCAATCCGGGCACGCCCTCCTATCCGAACTTCGACCTGATCGTTCGCAACAGCGGCAGCACTGAGCTGACCATTGGGGAAGTGCGGGGGATGGTGCTCGGCGCCGACGGTGAAATGCTCGAACGGCGCCTGATCTGGCAGGGCGCCACCGCCCTGCTGGCGCCCGACAGTCGGGTCTCCGCCCAGGGAGAAGCGACGATCTTCAATCCCTTTGCCTTTTCGCGGTGGAAAGCCGGCTCATCACTCCGATACGAGATTGTCCTCAACGAGCCCGGCGGAGCGAGCACAACATCCGTTCTGACCGTGGTCCCGGAGACATGTCTCAACTCCCGGCTCATCCTGCCGATCACCGGACGGGTGCTCGTCTTCGATGGCTATGACTTCTACTCGCATCACCGACGCTCGACCTACAATGATCCCTGGTCACGCTCGATGGGCATCACGGACAACTTCCAGCGTTTCGGTCTGGATCTGGTCGTCGTCGATCCTCGGGGCCGGCACTTCACAGGCGATGGTTCCCGCACGGACCAGTGGCTCGGCTGGGGCCGACCGGTCCGCGCCGCCGGGGCCGGGACAGTCGCGGCGGTGTATGACGGCCAGCCCGACAACGTGGTCATCGGGTCGGTCGATCGATGGACCGGCGGGATTACGCGTGAAAACCCCATGTCGAGTTACGGGAACTATGTCCTGATCGATCATGGCGGCGGGGAGTTCACCCTCGCTGGTCATCTTCGAATGAACAGCGTCACGGTTCGCCAGGGCGACCGCGTCAGGGCCGGACAGCAAGTCGGTCAGATCGGCAATTCCGGCGCGTCAGGCGGCGTCCACCTCCACTTTGAACGCCGGACCGGACCCGGCATCGCCGGCATCGAGACGCTGCCGGCCTACTTCAGCGACGTCGTTCAGGTTGGCGCCGGCAAGAGGCGATCCGCACCCCTCGCCGTGAACACCGGAGATGTCCTGGTCGCCCGCTAGGCCCTACACGCCCCGGCCCTGATCGTCATAGGTGGCGGCCAGCGCTTGCAGTTCCTCGTCGGTCGGCACGCGGCCGTCCGGGGTCAGGTCGTCGATGGCGCCCGGCAGCACCCGCGCGAACTCACGCAGCAGCTCGTCGCGCGGCAGGCCAGTTTCCTCCGACAGCTGAGCAATGTCGTCCTCGTCCAGCGCTGCCTGGACCTGCGAGGCGTCGAGGGGCTGGTTGGGGCCGGGCGCGACCCAGGACTGGGTCTGGTCGGCAAATCCCCGGCGGTTGAACTGCTCGAGCAGCCCGCCCAGTCCGCCGCCGCCCAGCGCGCCGCCCAGGATGTCGCCCAGCCCGCCCCCGCCACCGGGCCCGGCCGCCCCGCCGCCCTGGCCTTGGCGCCGCCGACTCAACACATGCTGCAGCGCCTGGGTCGCCAGGGCCATCAGAATGGCGTTGACGATCGGCGAGCGACCGCGGCCCCCGCCCCCACGGCCCTGCACGCCGCCGAGCACGCCGCCAAGCACCTGATCGAGGATTCCCATGGGTCTCTCCTTGCAAAAAGAAGCGGCCGCCTCCGGGCTGGAGGCGGCCGTCTTACAAAGTCTACCGGGTCGACATGATCTGGTCGGTGCGACGATTCCCGGTCGGGCCGTGCGTGGCGTCGTCGGACCGGGCGTCGTTGCGGATCAAGGGTCTTCACTCCGGCTTGAGCGGAGACAACACCCCAGATTCCCGCCCGTTCCGGTCAGTAGATCTCGAACAGCCCGGCGCCGCCCTGGCCGCCGCCGATGCACATGGTCAC
>JBKJSF010000165.1:0-7749 GCA_046595895.1 Caulobacter sp.
ATGGAGCCGCCGTTGACGTTGTACTTCTCCGGATCGATGCCGAGCTTGTCGCGGCTGTACAGGCACTGGCTGGCGAAGGCCTCGTTCAGTTCCCACAGGTCGATGTCGTCGACCTTCAGCCCCTGGCGGGCCAGCAGGCGCGGCACGGCGAACACCGGGCCGATGCCCATCTCGTCGGGCTCACAGCCGGCGGCGGCCCAGGACACGAACCGGCCCATCGGCTCCAGACCGCGCCGCGCCGCCTCCTTGGCCTCCATGATCACCACAGCGGCGGCGCCGTCGGACAGCTGGCTGGCGTTGCCGGCGGTGACGAACTTGCCGGGACCCTTCACTGGCTGCAGGGAGCTCAGACCCTCCAGCGTGGTATCGGGCCGGTTGCACTCGTCCTTGTCGACCACATAGTCGACGAAGGACTCCTCCTTGGTCTCCTTGTTGACCACCTTCATTTTCGTGTTCATCGGCACGATCTCGTCGGCGAACTTGCCGGCCGCCTGGGCGGCGGCCATGCGCCGCTGGCTCTCCAGGCTGTATTCGTCCTGGTGTTCGCGGGAGAGGCCGTAGCGCTCGGCGACGATGTCGGCGGTGTCGATCATGGCCATGAAGATGGCCGGGGCGATGTCGGCCAGGCGCGGGTCGGTGGCCGCCGCGCCGCCGGCCCCGCCGCCCGGAATGGAGATGCTCTCCACGCCGCCAGCCACGACGATCTCGCCGCCGTCCCCGCGCACGTGGTTGGCGGCCATAGCGATGGCCTGCAGGCCGGAGGAGCAGAAACGGTTGATGGTCACCCCGGCCGTCGTCACCGGCATCCCGGCCAGCAGCGCCGCCAGCCGGCCGATGTTGGCCGCGCCGTGGGCGTTGTTGCCGAGGTAGCAGTCCTCGATGTCGGCCGGATCAACACCCGACTTGGCCACCGCATGCTTGATCGCATGCGCCGCCAGGCTCATCGGCGGGGTGACATTGAAGCCGCCGCGCCCGGCCTTGGCCAGGCCCGTGCGGGCATAGGAGACGATGACGGCTTCGCGCATGGAGGATGTCCTTCTCGGATGTTTTCTCAGTTGCCCCCATACTGGCAGGAACCGCGACGATTTGAACAGATGTTTAAGAGGCCCAGCGCCGCCTACTCGGCCGTCATCCTCGCATGGACGCCCTGGGGGCCCCGTATCAGCTTGCCGGGCATTGCGCCGGTCGCCACGCCCTCTTCGTAGGTCACGACCCCGCTGACGATGGTGGCCACATATCCTTCCGCCTTCTGGATCATCCGCCGTCCGTCGGCCGGCAGGTCGAAGACCATCTCCGGGGCCTGGATGGCCAGCCGCTCGAAGTCGATGACGTTGACGTCGGCCTTCATGCCCACGGCCAGCACACCCCGGTCGTTCAACCCGTACAGCCGCGCCGTGTCCCGCGTCTGCATGGAGACTACCTTCTCCAGGCTGAGGGTCGGCCCCCGCCTCCGGTCCCGGACCCAATGGGTCAGCATGTAGGTCGGGAAGCTGGCGTCGCAGATCACCCCACAGTGGGCCCCGCCGTCCGACAGGCTCAGCACGGTGCCAGGATCGTGCATCATCGCGTGGATGTGGTCGAAGTCGAACTGGGCGTAGTTCAGGAGCGGCAGGTAGATGTAGCCCTTGCCGTCCAGCTCCATCAGCATGTCGTAGACGATGGCGTCCGGCGCCTGCCCGGAGGCGGCGGCCAAGGCAGCGATGGAATCTTCGGCCCGCGGCTCGTAGTCGAGGCCGCCGTCCGGCTGCACCAGCCGGAACATGCGGTCGAAGCCCTGGGTCATGATGGCGCCGAGCGGCCCCATCTTCTTGCTCGGGTCGGCCAGGATCGCCGCCCGCACGGCCGGGTCCTTCAGCTTCTCCAGCCGCGCCTCGAACGGCAGATCGGCGATATCGCGATAGGTCTGGCGCCCGACAAACGGATGGATGGTGCTGCGCCAGCCGAGCACCAGTCCAGTCGGCCGGCAGGCGATCTGCGCCGTGATCGCCGCCCCCTGGGCCCGCGCCTCGGCGGTCAGGGCCAACAGCTTCACCCAGTTATCCGGTTTCATGGGCGACTGCAGCAGGCTGTAGGTGACCGTCACGCCGGTCTCGGTGGCCATGGCCTTCATCCAGGAGAACTCATCCTCGGCCGGGGCCATGTCGGAGCTCATCTCGAAGACGCCCGGGCCCATGGCCTTGCCGATGGCCAGCAGTTCATCCGCGCCGGCATAGGTGCCCGGCATGACTTCGCCGTTCTTGGCCGTGTGGACGATCGTCCGCGAGGTCGAAAAGCCCAGGGCTCCGGCCGCCATCCCCTCCGCGACGATGGTGGCCATCTGCTTGATGTCTTCCGCCGTCGCCGGCTCGTTGTGCGCCCCGCGCTCGCCCATGACATAGGCCCGCACGGCGCTGTGCGGCACGTGGGTGGCGATATCCAGCACCCTTTCCTGGGCCTCGATGCTGTCGAGATACTGCGGGAATGTCTCCCAGTTCCACTTGATGCCTTCGGCCAGGGCCGCGCCGGGGATGTCCTCGACCCCCTCCATCAGCTCGATCAGCCAGTCGTGCTTGGCCGGCTTCACCGGCGCGAAGCCAACCCCGCAGTTGCCCATGACCACCGTGGTCACGCCATGCCAGCTGGACGGCGACATGTAGGGGTCCCAGGTGGCCTGGCCGTCGTAGTGGGTGTGGATGTCGACCCAGCCGGGGGTGACGATCTTGCCGGCCGCGTCGATCTCGTGCTTGCCGGTCCCGCTGACCTTGCCGACCGCGACGATGACGCCGCCGTCGATGGCGAGGTCGCCCTCGAACGCCGCCGCTCCGGTCCCGTCGACCACCCGCCCGTTCCGGATCACCAGGTCATGCATCGCCGTCTCTCCCGCGTTGGCGGGATCATGCGCTTCGCTTCCGCGCGCGGAAAGTATGACCCGACGTCAGGCCGCCGCTTCGGCCTCCTCCCGCGTCGAGTACACATGGTCCACCAGCCCCCAGGCCTTCGACTCCTGGGCATCGAGGAAGTTGTCGCGGTCGAGGGCCACGGCCACCTCCTCCATCGTCCGCCCGCAGTGTTTGGCGTACAGTTCGTAGATCCGCTGGCGCATCTTGATGATGTCCTCGGCATGCCGCGCTACGTCCGAGGCCTGGCCCGAGAAGCCCCCCGACGGCTGGTGCAGCACGATCCGGGCGTTGTGCATGCAGACCCGCTGGCCCGGCTCCCCGGCCATCAGGAGCAGCGAGCCCATCGACGCCGCGAACCCCATGCACAGGGTCGAAACCGGGGCCTTGATGTACTGCATGGTGTCGTAGATCGCGAGGCCGGCGGTCACCCCCCCGCCCGGCGAGTTGATGTAGAGGCCGATCTACTTCTTCGGGTTCTCGGCCTCGAGGAACAGCAGCTGTGCGCAGATCAGGCTGGCCATGCCGTCCTCGACCGGCCCGTTGACGAAGATGATCCGCTCGCGCAGCAGCCGCGAGAAGATGTCGAACGACCGCTCGCCGCGGCTGGTCTGCTCGACCACCATCGGCACCAGGTTCATCAGGCCGCCCATTGCATCCTCCATCCGCCCGCGTCCCCAAGGGGGTCCAGGGTCAAGGGGGCCGGCAGGCCGCCCTGGGTGACGAAACCGTCGTGGGTCAGCCGCAGCCGCACCCCGCCGTCGACGCCAGGCTCCAGTGCGAATGTCACAACGCTGTCGACCTCCCCTTCGCGCCAGCCGAGCCGCAGGAGCCGGCCCTCCTCGATGGCCAGCACCTCGCAGGTCGCAACTGCATTGTCGTTGGCCACCCCCGGTGCGCCGCCGACCGAGAACCTGGCCCCGACTTCACCCTTGAAGTCGTTCGGCCCCAGCCAGCGGGCCAACAAGGCCGGCGTAGTCAGCGCCCGCCAGACCTTGGCGGCTCTCTCATCGAGATCGAAGGCCAGGTCGATTTCCCTCATTCGTCCATCTCCTTCAGCACGTCTTTCAGCGCTTCGACCCGTTCCGGCCAGAAAGTCCGATACCGCGCCACCCAAACCTCCAGCCCTTCCAGCGCTCCCGGCGCCGCCCGATACCAGGCCAGCCGCCCGTCCCGCCGCTCGGCCACCATCCCGGCTGCTCGCAGCACCGACAGATGCTGCGAAATGGCCGGTTGCGAGACGGAGAAGCCGCGAGTGAGCTCGGACACCGTAAGCTCGGCGCCGCTCAGCCGCTCGAAAACGGCCCGGCGGGTCGGGTCGGCGAGGGCGCGAAAGATTGCGGCATCGGGCATGGCGTAATTCATAAGTAATGACTTATGGAATTGTCAAGCGCTGGTCTGCCTGCCACTTCGCCGGCCAGCCGCGTTCGTTGCACTTTGCGCATCGGGCGCTAGACTTCCAGGGGGAGGGGGACTCACCATGACCATCGACACCGCGCCGCGCCGGGCGCGCACCCTCGACGAAATGCATCACCTCCAGGGCCTGCTGTTCGTCGGCGAGGAGATCGGCCGGTCTATCGCCAGCTATCGCCCGCGGCCGGACGACGTGATCATCAGCCCGTTCGGCAAGTGTGGCACCACCTGGCTGCAACAGACCTTCCATACCCTGCGCACCCGCGGCGACATGGACTTCGAGGACATCTCCGCCGTCACCCCCTGGATCGAGGTTTCCGGGGCCTGCGGCCAGAACCTCGCCGATCCCCAGAGGGCCGCGCCGCGCGGCTTCAAAAGCCATCTGGCTTGGGACGCCATGCCGAAGGGGGCGAAATACGTCGTCTCGTTCCGCGATCCGCGCGACGCTCTGGTCTCGCTGTTCAACTTCTTCGAGGGCTGGTTCCTCGAACCCGGCGCCGTGCCGTTCGAAACCTTTGCCCACAGCCGCATCGGCCAATCCGAGCGCGACTACTGGCATCACCTGATCAGCTGGTGGAGCCAGCGCGACAACCCGGACGTCCTGCTTCTGACCTACGAGGGAATGACCGCCGATCCGGAGGACACGATCCGTCGGCTGGCGGCGTTCTGCGGCATCCCGCTGGACGACGATCTCCTGGCCCTGACCCTGCGCAACGCATCGCGCGAGTTCATGCTGGCGCACAAGGATCGCTTTGACGACCGGATGATGCGCCGGCTGTCTGAGGCCCGGTGCAACCTTCCGCCCGGCAGCGACTCGGCGAAGGTCCGCCCCAAGGCGGCAGCCGGCCCAAGCCTGATGACGGCGGCGCTGGAGGCTGAACTGGATCTGGTGTGGAGGGCCCGGGTTACCCCAGAGACCGGACTTGCCGACTATGCCGCCTTGAGGAGGGCGCTCGGCGACGTCTAGGTTTCTTGTTTGCGGTCTTGCGTTTCGGCCTCAGCCGCTTCCGCCTCGGCGTCATATTCCTCGGCGAGTGTGGCCAGCCGTTCTGCCACATCCCGCGCCGTCACGTCCCGCGCCAGCCGACGACACTGCAGCGCCTTGTCCCGATAATGAACCGCATCCATACCAAACGCCTCGCCCGCCCCTGGGCAACTGCGGGAGCGGTCCCGAGGTCAACGCCCGGCCGGAGGCGTTGTTCAACGAAGTTCTGCAATTCGAAATTGCGGCGTTCGGCGAAGCTATTCCGCCATCGCGCCCCAGGCAGTCATCGCCAGGCTGAAGCCTCGCACATCGCCGGTCGTGGTGCCGGCCATCTTGTTCATGGCGTAGGCGACCGTCGTCCCCTTATCGAGGTCGTTGATCACCATGCTGCCGCCATAGCCGCCCCAGAACAGGCAGTTGGGGCCCGGCAACGGCACGATCCCGCCGCTCAGGCCGTAGCCCAACCCGAACCGCGCCTGGGTCCCGAAGATCAGGTCGATACCGTCGATCTGCACCTCCAGCGCCTTGCGACAGCCGGCCTCGGACAGGATCCGCTTGCCGCCGGCCATGCCGCCGTTCGACAGGATCGACTGTACCAGGGCCACCGACCGCGCATTGCCCGTGCCGCCCGCCGCCGGGATCTCCGCTTCGCGCCAGGCTCGACTCTTCGTGACCGAAACGTCGATGCCGGGGTTGCCGGCCATGTTCTTCAGGAGCGCGCTGCCCTCCCCGTCGCCCAGAGCCTGGCCCGGCGGCGGCGGGATCAGTTCGGCGACCCGGCCGTCCTCGCTGGCCGCCAGGCCGATGTGGAAGTCGGCCCCGATCGGCCCGGCGATCTCCTCGCGGAACACTGTGCCCACCGTCTTGCCGGTGATGCGCCTCACCACCTCGCCGACCAGATAGCCTTGCGTCAGGGCGTGGTAGCCGCTGGCCGTGCCCGGTTCCCAGAACGGCGCCTGGGCGGCCAGCAGGCTGGTCACCTTTTCCCAGTCATAGAGGTCGTCCTTGACGATCGGCTCCTTCCAGCCCGACAGCCCGGCCGAATGGCTCATCAGGTGGCTGACCTTGACGTCAGCCTTGCCGTTCGCGGCGAACTCCGGCCAGTACTTCGCCACCGGCGCGTCGAAATCCAGCTCGCCCCGATCCGCCACCATCAGAGCTGTCAGCGCCGTCATCGTCTTGGTGGTCGAATAGACGTTGACGATGGTGTCCTTGTCCCAGGCCCGGGTCCGGTCAGGATCGGCCCAGCCGCCCCACAGGTCGACCACCGTCTCGCCGTGGACCATGGCGCAGAAGCTGGCCCCCAGGTCCTGGCCACTGGCCAGGTTGCCCTCGAATACCCCCCGCACGCCTTCGTATCTGTCGTGCGTCAAACCCTGAACCGACCCGTCAGCCACGCCGTCTCTCCCCATGTTTCGGGAGGACAGTAAACAGCATTCAGTTGGCGGTGAACCCGCCATCGACCACCACTTCCGAGCCGGTCATGAACCCCGCCCGGTCGGAAGCCAGAAAGACCACCGCGTCGGCGATGTTGCCCGGCTGGCCCATCCGACCGAGCGGGTGGCGCGCCGCCAGCTGCGTCCGCGCCTCGTTGTCGCCAACCCCCAGGGCTCCGGAGAAGGCGGCCACCACCTCGTCGCCCATCACCGTGTCGATGACGCCTGGATGCACCGAGTTGACCCGCACCCCGACCGGCGCCAGCTCCATCGCCAGGCCCTTGGTGAGCAGCCGCACCGCTCCCTTGGAGGCGTTGTAGCAGACCGCCCCGGCCGACCCGACCAAGCCAGCGATCGACGACAGGTTGATGATCGACGTGCCGCCAGCCCATTTCCCGGCCCGCTCGGACAGCAGCGGAATGGCCGCCCGGCAACCGAGGAAGACGCCCTCGACATTGACCGAATGCACCCGGCGCCAGTCCTCCAGGGTGGTCTGCGTCAGCGGCTTCATCAAGAACAGCCCGGCATTGTTAACCAGGATATCCAGCCCGCCGGCCTCGTCCCGCGCATAGGCCATGGCCGTCTCCCAGCCGCCCTCGTCAGTGACATCCTGCGCCAGAGCCAGACCGCCCAGCTCGGCGGCCAGATCGTCCGACGCGGCCAGATCGCTGCAGATCACCCTCGCCCCGGCCGCCGCCAGCCCCCGCGCACAGGCCGCCCCAATGCCGCGTCCAGCCCCGGTCACCAGCGCTACGCGCCCGCTCAGATCGCCCATTGCTCATCTCCTTGTGTCTCGTCAGTTGTTTCAGACCTCGGGCCGACCCGCCAGCGCCCCGAAGGCGGCGTGGAACACCTCGTCCGGCATCAGCTCGGGCGTCAGGAACCGCTGGAACAGCAGTCCCTCGATCAGGGCGTTGATCACCCGCACCAGGGTCTCGGCCGGCATCGGCAGTTCGCCCTCGGCGCAGACCGCCTCGAACCAGGCCGCCCCGCCGTCAAAACCGCGGGTCATGCTGTCGGTAACCTGCCGGCGGACATC
>JBKJSF010000170.1:0-52019 GCA_046595895.1 Caulobacter sp.
GCCCGTCCAGATCATCACCAGCGGCGCAATGGCGATCACCGGTGTCACCTGGATGGTCACCGCCACCGGCTGGATAGCCTTCTCGATCAGCGGACTGAGGCCACCCAGCAAAGCCAGCGCACAGGCGCAGATGCTGGCGACGGCCAGGGCGGTCAAGGCCATCGAGAGGGTGGTCCAGGCGGCGGCCGCCAGGGCTGGCCAGTCCTGCATCAGGCTGGTCCAGACGGCGCTGGGGGCCGGCAGCAGATAGACCGGCACAGCCAGGATGCGGCAAGCGATCTCCCAGCCGGCCAGCAACACCACGATCAGGGCCAGAGGGGCCAGAATGTCGGCCAGGCGCCTCATCCGGCGCTCCCGGCCAGCAGGCCCGATACGGTCTCCGCCGCCTGGCGGAAGCCGGCGGTGGTGCGGAAGCCCGCGGGACGCGGCATCGGGCTCTCGATATCAAGCTGGCCGGCGATGCGGCCGGGCCCGGGGGTCATGACCACCACGCGGCTGGCCATGTACACCGCCTCCTCGACGTTGTGGGTGACGAACAGGATGGCCGGCTTGAACTCGGCCCAGAGGCCCAACACGTCATCGGCGAGGCGCCGACGGGTGATTTCGTCCAGCGCCGCGAACGGTTCGTCGAGCAACAGCAGGCGGGGCTGGGTCGCCAGGGCCCTGGCCAGCGACACCCGCATGGCCATGCCGCCGGACAGCTGGGCCGGCCGGGTATCCTCGCAACCCGTCAGATCGACCTTGGCAAGCCAGTCGATCGCCAGGGCGCGAGCCTCCTTGCGTGGCATGCCGGCCAGTTCGAGCGGCAAGGCGACATTGCCGGCGGTGGTCAGCCAGGGCGCCAGGGTCGGGGCCTGGAAGACCAGCGAGGTCTCACCACGCTCCGTCGCCCGCGCTGCCGTCCCGCGGGTCGGCGCCTCCAGGCCGGCCAGCAGGCGCATGGCGGTGGACTTGCCACAGCCCGACGGGCCGACCAGCGCCACCACCTCCCCGGCCTCGAGCGCAAGGTCCACCGGCCCCAGCGCCAGGCCGCGGCCATACTCGACTTCGACTGATTTGAGGTCGGCGATCACGTCAGGCCAACGGAGCTTTCACGAAGTCCAGGGTGTAGGCCTGCTTGAAATCCATGTCCGTCGGATAGACCCCCTGTTCGGAGGTCACCTTGAAGAAGTCGGCCCAGCGGGCGTCGGTCATGGCCCCGATGCCGCCGGTCTTGGCGTCGCCGCTGTCGATGATGCCGTACTGGTTCATGAGCTCCCGGGCATGGGCCAGCAGGTCCGCCGTCATCTCCGGATTGTCTTTCAGGATCAGGGCGTCGGCGGCAGCGGCATCGCCGGCCAGGTATGCCTTCCAACCGGCCGCGCTGGCCTCGATGAAGGCGCGGACCGCATCGGGGTTGCGCATGATCAGCTTGTTGGGGGCCAGCACCATCGTTGAGTAGCCGGGGTAGCCTTCGTCAGCCAGCAGGAAGACCGCCGGCTTCATCCCGGTCTCCTTCTCGATCGTATAGGGCTCGCTTGAGACATAGCCCTGCTGGATGGCCCGCTTGTCGGCCAGGAAGGGTGCGGGGCTGTAGTTGTAGGCCCGGACCTGATCGTCAGTGAAACCGTACCTGGCCCGCAGCCAGACCCAGAAGGCTTCCTTCGAGGCCGCCGCCAGCAGGATCGGCCGGCCCTTCATGTCGGCGATGGACTTGATGCCCTGGTCAGGGTGAGCCAGCAGAACCTGCGGGTCTTTCTGCATGAAGGCGGCGACGGCCTTCACCGGCACCTTTTCCCGCACCAGGTTCAGAGCGATGAAGCTGTTTGATCCCATGCCCAGCTCGATGGCCTCGGCGGCCAGCAGCTGAGGCACATTGACGCCCGGGCCGCCCTGCTTGATCTCGACCGCCAGGCCGCGCCGGGCGTACTCGCCGCTGGCCAGGGCGTGGTAGAAACCGCCGTGCTCGGCCTGGGCCTTCCAGTCGGTGGCGAAGCGGATGCGAGTTTTGCCGGGCGGGGTTTCCGGGGCCTTCGAACAGGCGGCCGCGAGAGCCGACAGCCCTCCGGTCAGAACCAGGCGACGAGACGTCATTCCACCCTCCCTCATATGGGAGGCGAAGGTAGGGCGACCGGCGTTCGACGCCAAGGGGTTGGGAGAAATCGGGGCCCAGAACGAGCAAGAGGGCGAGGCATCCGGTTGCCCGGCGGCCTCACCCTCTCACCCAGTTCCCCGAAGGGTCCTGGTAGCCGAGTGGTGGTGGCTGGCGTGGGGTCCGGATTCCTCCGGTCTTCAACCAACCGACCCCTGACCGGTTTCCGTGGGTCTCCCCTCGGTCCTAAGGTCTGGAGCCGTTCCGCTCGCTTGGCCTTCCGGTTTCCCGTCTCGCCCGCGCCGCAGTTCCTCTCGACAAGTGGAGGGTGTCACCACTCCCGGGCGGCTGCAACAGGCCCGTGAGGCCCGGATGTGCGCCGAGGTCGGACGATCTGGGGACCAGTTGTGGATAAGCGAGTATCGGCGCTCGTTGGCCCTTTGCGGGCAAGGGCTCGTAGTTATCCACCGGTTTTCAGCCGGCCAGACTCTCGCGCTTCTCTTCGAGGGTCAGCCACTCTTCCTCGGCGCCGGCAAGCTTGGCGCGGGCCGCGTCCATGGCCTTCATGGTGCGATCGAAGGCGACCGGGTCGCGGGCGTAGAGGCCCGCGTCGGCCAGCACCGCTTCAAGCTTCCTGATCTCCCGCGGCAGGCTGGCCACCATGCCCTCCAGCTCTTCCAGCCGGCGCTGATCCTTGTAGGTCAGCTTGGCCTTGGCGCGCGGCGCGGCCACCAGGGTGGCAGCCGACTTCTGCTGGGTGCGCAGCACCTGGACGCCGCTCGTGAAGAAGCCCGGGTTCTGGGCCAGGAAGTCGTTCCAGCCGCCAGGGGTCTCGACCACCTCACCGCGGCCGTTCAGGCCGATGGTCGAGCCGGCCAGGCGGTCGATAAAGTCGCGATCGTGGCTGACCAGGATCAGGGTGCCCTGGAAACCGGCCAGCAGGTCCTCGAGCATGTCGAGGGTCTCCATGTCCAGGTCGTTGGTCGGCTCGTCGAGCACCAGCAGGTTGGCCGGGGTGGCCAGCGCCCTGGCCAGCAAAAGCCTGGCCCGCTCGCCGCCCGACAGGGTGGAGACCGGCTGGCGCAGCTGGTTGTCGCGGAACAGGAAGTCCTTGGCGTAGCCGGCGACGTGGCGCGGCGTGGTTCCGACCATCACCTGGTCGCCGCCGCCGGGGGTCAGGGCCTCCCACAGGGTGGCGTTGGCGTCGAGATCGGCCCGCGCCTGGTCGATGTAGGCGATTTCCAGATTGGTGCCGAGCTTCACCGTGCCAGCGTCAGGTTCGATCTGGCCGAGCAACAGCTTGACCAGGGTGGTCTTGCCCGCCCCGTTGGGGCCGACGATGGCGACCCGGTCGCCGCGCTGGATGCGAGTCGAGAAGCCTTTGACCAGGACCTTGTCGCCGAACGCCTTCGACAGGCCCTTGGCCTCGGCGACGCGCTTGCCGGAGGCCGAGCCGACGGCCATCTCCATGTTCAAGGTCCCGCGCGCCTCGCGCAGCACCGTCGACTTCTGCTCGCGCATGGCCATTAGCCGGCGGCGGCGGCCCTCGTTGCGGGCCCGTCGTCCGGTAACGCCGCGCTGCAGCCAGTGCTCTTCCTTGGCCAGGGCGACGCCCAGGCGGCGAAACTCGTCGGCCTCGGCCTCCAGCTGCTTTTCCGACCAGTCGTCGAAAGCGGCGAAGCCCTTGTCGAGGCGGCGCACGCGGCGGCTTTCAAGCCAGAAGCAGCGGGTGGTGGTGCGTTCCAGGAAGGCGCGGTCGTGACTGACGATCAGGGCTGCGCCGCGGCTGGCCTTCAGCATCCCCTCGAGAGTCTCGATGGCGAGGATGTCCAGGTGGTTGGTTGGCTCGTCGAGCATCAGCACGTCGGGCTCTTCGGCGAAGGCCCGGGCCAACGCCGCGCGGCGAATCTCGCCGCCCGACAACCCGGCCGTGCTCTTCTCCGGATCGAGGCCCAGCTCGGTCAGGGTCGCCTCGGCCTGATAGGACAGGGCGCCACCGGCCGTCGCATAGTCGAGCAAGGTCGCGCCGGTGATCTTCGGTTCCTGCGGCACCACGCTGATGCGCGCCCCGGGGCTGACCACCCGTTCACCGGCGTCGGACTGGATCTCCGCCATCATCAGCCGCATCAGGGTCGACTTGCCGGCCCCGTTGCGCCCGACCAGGCAGGCCTTGACCCCCGGTTCCAACGCCAGGTCAACCCCGTCGAACAGGGTGGTGGCGCCGTCCACGAGGCGGACGTCTTTCAAGGCGAGGATGGGAGGGCGCATGGGAGGCGTGCGTCGTAACGAACTGGCGGCCCAAGGTCGAGGCTTAAAGCCGATCAGTGATTCGATTCGCCATAACCCTCAATGTGAGGCATGGTGTCGAGCGATCGGTTTCGCGCCTGGCGCGAACCTACTTCCACCACGGCTGACGGGGTCGGTGATGGCGATAAAGCTGGTGAGGCCCGACGACGAGGCCACGGTAACGGTGCTCGAGCCGCTGACGGCCGAGATCATCGAGGCATTGCGCTACTTCCGAGGCGTGTGCCACCGAAAGCAGGTCATCGAATTCATCGAGGCCGCCCACCGCAAAACCGGACAGCAGATTGATGGTTTGTCGACGGCCGTCATCGCCGCCTTCGAACGCCACCTGGGCGACGGCCGCGACGATCCGCGGCCTTTCCGCTTGCCACTGGGACCGGATTCCCATCGTTGGGCCCTGGCCACGGCGCCCTGAACACCTGATCGTCAGGGCTCCAGGATCGGGCCGATGTCACGGCCCGGGCCAGCGATCATCGACTGACAGTCCAGCAGTTCGCGCGGGGCGACCGCGTCGCCGCCCTCGAATCGCTTCCGGGCCGCCTTGGTCGCGCTGACCATCGCCGCCTCGACCTGTGGCGGCTTCTCCCCGCCGTCACGGCGCGCGGCGTCCATGGTGGCGAACGCCCAGATCTCCGCGTCAGCGCGCGCCTGCCGGGCGCCTGCAGTCCCTTTGTCGGCTTCCAGGTCAGACCACGCCATCGACAGCCCGGCGCACTGAAGCGCCTTCGGATACGGGGGCGGGCCATCGGCAGCGCCGAGCATCAGGCTTAGGGCGGTGATGACGATCATGTCGGTACTCCTGGTAGCCATGAAGCCCGACGCCGGATTTGCGTCAAGCGCGGGTCCACCAGTTGCGGTTATCCACAGATTATCCACAGGCTGACAAAAAAGCTTCACAAATCGTCATGCAGGCATAGGCTGTCCTTCGAGCCCGGCCGTGTGAGCCGAGAAATCAAGGAGGGCGTTTTGATCATCATTTCCGCAGTTATCGCCATGCTGTCGAGCGGCGTCGATGCCGCGCCGGCGCAAGCCATCATTCAGCCGGACCTGACACCGCGCTCCAGTCGCCAGCTCTATATCTGTGCCCGCGACGAGGCCTCGCGCCGGGCATTCAAGCGCCAGCATGGCCAGATGATCTTCGTCTCGGCGAAGGAAGCGGCCGACGGCAGGGGCTGGGACGCCCCGCGCTGCATCACCGCCGGCGAGTATAAGCGGCTGACCTCGATGGTCGGCGAGGTGCGCTGGGCGCCGCAGTCAGACCGCTAGGTCTGGTCGCTAGGTTTGGCCGCTAGCCGCGTTCGCGGGTCCGCTGGAAGCTGACCTTCGGATAGCGCTCTGCGACGTAGTTGATCTCCCAGGCCGACTTGGCCAGGAACACCGGACCGTTGTCGATGTCGGTGGCCATGGCGGTGCGGTGCGTGGAGCGGAAGGTCTCGATCTCGGCGTCGGTCCCGCCCAGCCAGCGGGCTTCGGCGTAGGGCGAGGCCTCGAAGATGACGTCCAGGGCGTATTCGTTACCCAGTCGGTCGGCCATGACCTCGAACTGCAGCTGGCCAACGGCGCCGACGATGAAGTCTGAGCCGAGTTCGGGGCGGAACAGCTGGGTGACGCCCTCCTCGGCCAGGCCCTCCAGCGCCTTCTTCAGGTGCTTGGCCTTCAAAGGATCGCGGACCCGCACCCGGCGCAGGATTTCCGGGGCGAAGTTGGGTAGGCCAGCGAACCGCAAGGTCCCGGTTTCCGACAGGCTGTCGCCGACCCGCAAGACCCCGTGGTTGGGAATGCCGATGACGTCGCCGGCGAAAGCCTCCTCGGCCAGCTCGCGGTCGGAGGCGAAGAACATGATCGGCGCGTTGACGCTCATCTGCTTGCCGACCCCGCCCTTGGCCATCGGGGCAGTCTTCAGCTTCATGCCGCGGGTGAAGCGGCCGGAGGTCAGGCGGAAGAAGGCGATGCGGTCGCGGTGGTTGGGGTCCATGTTGGCCTGGACCTTGAAGACGAAGCCCGAAACTTCGGCGTCGCCTGGTTCGACCTCGGTATCCTGAGCACCCTTTACCGCCTTCACCGCCTTGGGCGGCGGGGCGAAGCCGCCGAGCGTGGCCAGCAACTCATCGACGCCGAAGTGGCGCAGGGCCGAGCCGAAGATCACCGGCGTCATGTGACCTTCCAGGAAGGCCTGATGATCGAAGGGCTTGGAGGCCTCCTGCACCAGCATGGCCCCCTCCTCGGCCTCTTCCAGCTCGTCGGGGTCGAGGTGGGAGAGAAGGGCGTTGGATTTGAGCGGCAAGGGCGGGGGATGTCCCTCCTCGCGGTTGCGGTTGTAGGGGATGAAGGTCTGGCTGCGCAGATCGACCATGCCTTTGAAGCGGTTGCCCGACCCGGCCGGCCAGTAGAGCGGCGCCGGGTCCAGCTGCAGCTTGGAGGCGATCTCGTCTAGCAGGGCGAAAGGGTCCTGCGCCTCGCGGTCCATCTTGTTGATGAAGGTGACGATCGGAATGTCGCGCAGGCGGCAAACCTCGAACAGCTTCAGGGTCTGCGGCTCGATGCCCTTGGCGGCGTCCAGCACCATGACGGCGGCGTCGGCGGCGGTCAGGGTGCGGTAGGTGTCTTCCGAGAAGTCCTCGTGGCCCGGGGTGTCGAGCAGGTTGAACATCAGCCCGGCGTGGTCGAAGGTCATGACGCTGGCAGAAACGGAGATGCCGCGCTCGCGCTCGATCTTCATCCAGTCGGAGCGTGTGCGGCGGTTCTCGCCGCGGGCCCGCACGGCCCCGGCCGCCCGGATCGCCCCGCCGGCCAGCAGCAGGTTCTCGGTCAAGGTGGTCTTGCCGGCGTCAGGGTGGCTGATGATGGCGAAGGTGCGCCGGCGCGCGGCCTCGGCGGCAGGGGTATTGGACATGCCGGGGGAAGTAACGGGCGGACGCGGAAATGTCACCCGCCTGTTCGCGGTGCGCGCTCCCTGGGGACTGGTTGGCGCGCGCAGACGGTCTGACGACTTTGCGCAATAGGTTGGTGCGCGCTACCTGTCCCCGATCGGCGCTGGTGGGGGACAGGACCGCCGCTTCAGCCGCCATGGGAACCAGGCGGCGCCGTTGCGCGGCGATCCTGTCCCCACGCCAACTGCTATCGGTTGGCCTTGATCCGCCGCAGCATGTCCTGGGCCGCGCTGGCCGAGCCACCACCGTGCGGGTCGTTGGCGACCGGGCCGAGCACGACGATGGCCTCGTCATACTCTTTCCTGCGTACCAGAGCCTGGGCATAGAGCAGCCGCACACCGTCGACCTGCGGGGCCAGGTTGAAGGCGATGTCGAGCACCTGCAGGGTGTTGTCCGACGGGAAGTCGCGGTCGGTCTGCTGCGCCTGGGCGAAGTAGTAAAGGGTCTGGTAGTTGGCCTTGTCGGCGGCGAAGGACCGCGCCAGAAACTTGCTGGCCGCCTTGTAGGCATCGACCAGAACCTGACCGGCCAAGTCGTCGTCATGCGACTTGTCGATCATGCTGACCCCCATCAACCGCAGGGCCTCGGGATCCTTCGGGTTGTCGACCAGCCATGCCTCGATCAGGGCCTTGCCCTTGTTCCAGTCGCCGAGCCGAAACTCCGCCCGTGCCAGCACCAGGGTGGCCAATCGGTCGCCCGGATACTTCGGGGCCCGCTCGCGCAGCAGAGCCAGCAGCTTGTCGGCGCCCTTATCGACGCGGTCGGCATCCTTCAGCTGCTGGCCCTCCAGCAGCAGATCGTCGGCCGAGGCCGGCATGGCGCTCACCGTGATCACCGGCGGGGCAAAGCCGCTGCGGGTGTACTGCGTGTATTTCAGGCCGCTCTTCAGATAGAGCCGTAGGGTCTTTTCGAGGCCCGCGCCGTCGGTCTTGAGGATGCCGTACAGTGTCTTGGCCGGATCGCCGCCGGCCGACACGGCTTTCATGTAGGCAAGGAACTTCTCGTACCGGCCTGGGTCGCTCATCATGTAGTGGGTCAGGAGCCAGGACTGGCCGTAGAAGCCGCCCTGCGTTTCCTTGGAGATCTCCCAGAACCGCTTGCTGAGCAGGTCATCCATCGACGCCCACTTCAGATACTCCAACTCCAGAACCCGGCCCTCGCTCCATTTGCCGACCTCGACCTGGGTCTTGCCGACCTTGGCGGTGTCGAAATACTCGGCGTAGCCCTCGACCAGCCAGGCCGGATAGGCGTTGGCGAAGTATTGGTGCATGAAGTGGTGCACATACTCGTGCTGAATGACGTTGTTGTCGCCCCGGCTGCGGATGGCGACGGCGAAAATGTCGCCCATGCTGGCGCTGTAGAAGCCGGCGATGCCGTCGCCCATGCCCGGCGAGACCCGCCTCAGGCTGGGGGAATTGGCGACCAGATAGATTTCCAGCTTGCGCGGGGGCAGGCCGCCGGTCGGCATCCCGTGCCGGAAGCGTAGCAGGTCGTCGAAGATCTCCAGATCGGCGACATAGGTGCGCAGCACCTGCTCGTCGCCATCGCTGTAGACAATGAATCGCGGGCTCTCGGCGCGGATCCACTTGGCCTCCGCCGGGCTGGCCGCCAGGGCCAGGATGAAGACGGCGACGAGCGCCGTCAGAATACGCGACAACATTGAATAACCCCCGATGCTCAGCCCAGAGAAGCTAAGCAAAGGCGCGGGCCCGCGTCCAGCGGATCAGGCCGCCAGCCGGCGCCAGACCTGCCGATCAGCCTCGACGGTGGTCAGATTGCCATGCTGCTGACGCTCATAGAGGAGGCCCATCACTTCGAAGCTGATCTCGGCGTAGCGGACGGCGACCAGCTTCTCGTCACAGCCGCGGGCCTGGGCGACGAACAGGGCGGCGTTGACCTGAGGCTGCTTGAGCAGGATCAGGCTGGCCAGGCGGCGCGCCCGTTCGGGGTGGAACCGGTGCAGCAGCGGCTCCTCGGCAAACAGCTCGCGGCCAAGTTTTTCGACAAAGCCCATGCTGAGGGCGCGAAAACGCTGCGAAGCGACCGGAGGCGCCATCTCTGTCGGGGCCAGGTTCAGGACCACGTCGTTAAGCAGGAAAAGCATGGCGTACTCATTCTGGGAGCAGCGACGTTTCCCCCAGAACCGCTTTCAGGACCGTCAAGGAACGGGGTTAACGGATTTCGACCGGGTCGGTCAGGAAATGACGACCCTCGCGGTCCTCGATCTCGACCACCCAGAGATCGGGGTCGATGCGGGCCGTGCGCTCGATATAGGCGTCGAGGTCGGCTTCCACCGTGCTGGCCACCGGCTGCATCCAGATGCGCTCGCCGTCACCGCGGGTCGCCTCGCTGTAGAGGCGCGCTCCGCCCTCGCCACGATTGACCGCCTTGACCAGCACCGAGCCAGCCCGTGCGTCGCCCTTGCGCGCCACCGCGGCGAAGGCCCCGCCCAGTTCAGCGCGGCGGATCAGAGCCGCGACCCAGATGTCGGCCGAAAGCAGCAAGATCGGTCCTTCCGCTAACCGGATGGCAAGGCAACCCACATAGGCTGCTCGAACAAGAATAGAGAAATGCGGACCAATGACGAGCCTGCGTGAGCAGTTGAAGGGTCGAGCCGCCTGGTGGTCGGTGGGTTTGGTCTGTGTCGTCCTGGTGGCGACCAGCAAGCCTGCCCATGCGGCCGGGGGCGCTCTGGACCTGCTGTACGAACGAACCGTGATGAGCGCGGCCGGGGCCCGCTGCGGCCTGTTCACGCCGGCGGTCTCGGCCGCCCTCGACGCCTCGCGGCTGCAGGCCCGCGGCGCGGCCCTGCGGGCCGGCGCGGGGTCCGAAGCGCTCGGCCGGATCGAGAGCCGGGCCTGGAGCAAGGCCCGCTCGGTCGATTGCCGCTCAGCTGACATGAACATCGCCGCCGGACGGGTGCGCACCGCCTTCGACGGCTACGCCAGGCTGGCTCGCATGAACTATCCTGGAGAGGTCGCCGACTGGAGCGCTGATCGCGCGACCTCCAAGCAGGGAGCCCGCTGGAAGCTCGCCCAGAGCAGCAATTTTGGCTGGGACCGCCTGCGGTTCGGCCTAGCCGGCCAGTACGGCGCGCCGCAACTGACCGCCGTGGCTGTCTTCGCCGACAACGCCAGGCCCTACTCGGCTCGCTTGGTCCTCCGCGACGTGACCCGCACCAGCGGCCCCTATCTGGACCTGCGCTCGCGCGGCAAGGGCGGCAAGCTGACCCTGGCCGCCCGCACCTCACCCCGCTCGGCTTCACGGGTGTTCACCGCTGAGTCGCGCGGCCCGGCCGGCGCCGTGCTGTTGCCGGCCGACGCCAAATCCGGTTGGAGCTTCCGATTCTCGCCGACCGCGCAGGTGGCCCTGGCGGGCCTGGACCCGCGCGAGGCGGTGGTGGTCGAGTTCCTATTCGCGGGACCGAACGGCGACAAGGTGCGCCAGGCTCATGTCGAGGTCGGCGATTTCGCCGCCGGACGGGCCTTCCTGGCGGCTGGGGCGCGGTAGCACCCCGGGTTCACCGCACCGGATTGAACGCCACCACATTATCCCCCACCGGCTCGGCCGGCCGCAGTGGCGGCAACAGTACCGGCAGCCGGATGGTGACCGTGGTGCCTTGGCCGATCGTGCTTTCGATGCCCATCTCCCCGCCGTGCAGTTCGGCGAACGACCGCACCAGCGACAGTCCCAGACCCGTCCCCAGCGCCCGGCGGTCACTGTCGCCGGCCTGTTCATAGGGCCGCCCCAGCCGCTCCAGGTCCTCGGTGGAGATTCCCACCCCGGTGTCGGCCACGACCAGCTCGAAAAACCCCTCGAAGCCGTGCGCGGTCACGGTAATCGCCCCGCCCTTCGGCGTGAACTTCAACGCGTTTGACACCAGGTTCAGCACGATCTGCTTCAGCGCCCGACGGTCGGCGTCGATCTCCAAAGGCTGGGTCGGCAGCATCCCCCGCAGTTGCACCCCCGCTCCGTCGGCCTGCAGCCGCATCAGCCGCAGGGCAGCCGAGACCGCCTCCCGCGCGTCGAAAGGCTCGCGCGACAGCTCGAAGCGGTCGGCCTCGATCTTCGACATGTCGAGCACGTCGTTGATCAGGTCCAACAGGTGACTGCCGGCTTCGTGGATCAGGCCGCTGTACTCGCCGTACTTGTCAGGCATCGGGCCGAACAGCCGCGAGTGCATGATGTCGGAGAAGCCCATGATGGCGTTGAGTGGCGTGCGCAGCTCGTGGCTCATGTTGGCCAGGAAGCGCGACTTGCCGCTGGCCAGGGTTTCGGCGTCGGTCCTGGCCTGCTCGAGGGCGGCCTGGCGAGCATGGTCGGTGGTGGCGTCGCGCACCAGAGCCAGGATCATGTCGTCCTCGGCCCGGCGGAAGGAGACGGCGATCCAGCGGTCCTGGGCGATCAGCGGCGCGAAGGCCACCTCGGCCTTGCCGTCGGTCGCGGCCGCCTTCAGGGCGGCGGCGACCGGCTCGCGCTGGGCGGCCAGGGCAGGCAGGCCGTTGCGCACCAGGGCGTCGGTATCGATGCCTTCCGGCGCGCGGCCGTAGAGAGCGCGGACCTGGCCGTGCGGATAGAGGGCGACCAGCAGATGCGGTTGGCCGCTGAGCAGGCCGGTCAGGCGCTGGGCTTCGCCGTCCTGACGATCCCGCGCCTCTCGCCGAAGGCGGCGCGACAGCAGCAGGCCCGAGCCCAGGGTCAGGATGATCAGAGCCATGCCCAGCAGGCCGAGCGCCATGGCCACAGGCGGGCTGGGCGAGGCCAGGGCAATACCGAGCAGCTGGCCGAGGGCGGCGGCGGCGGCGGCGGCGATGGACAGCAGCGCTCCGGCTGTAGTCAGCTGGTCCCGGCGGCCTTCCGGACCCATGACCAGAGCCATAGCCAGGGGCGCCAGACACAGCACCCCCAGCGGCCCGCCGACCCCGCCCGACAACAGCGCTCCGAGGGCGCCGACGAGGGCCGAGAGGCTGAGCAGCAGCAAGGGATCTGGGCGCGCGGCTTTGCGCGCCTCAGGCAAGGCGTCGGCGGTCGGATCGGTTTGATCGTCGGTCAACGGGCTAAACTTGGTGTCCCTGCCCCACTGGTTGGTCGTTAAGACATTAGCCGCCCGAACTCTTCAAGCGAAGCACGCACAATCGATGGGCGACGGATCAATCGGGGAGCGTCTGTGGACAAGGCCACCCCAAGGAAACGGAATCGTAAGCGGTGGCTGGCAGAACGGTCAGGAAGCCGCTCAGAAGCGCGGCCCGAAAGGCCAGAATGACCCGCGCGGCGCGCCAGACTGTCGTCCCCTTCGAACCGCCGGCCACGGCGGCCGAGCGGCGCGCGGCCATGGACGATCAGAAGAAGTCCTTCCTGCGCATGGTCAGCCATGAACTGCGCACACCGTTAAATGCGGTGATCGGCTTTTCCGAGATTCTCGCCTGTGAACTCTACGGCCCCCTCGGCTCGCCGCAGTACAAGGAATACGCCGAGCACATCCGGGCCAGCGGCCACAAGCTGCTCAGCCTGGTCAACCAGGTGCTTGAGATCGCCCGAATGGAGGGCCACGCCGCCGATATGGACCTGGGGTCGGAGCCGCTGGACCACGCGCTCGAAGACACTCTTGAACAGCTGGCGCCCGACCTGCGGGATAGCGGTGTCAGCATCGACATCGGCGACGACACCGCCCTGCCCTCCGTGCTGGCCGACGGCCGGGGCCTGCGCACCATGCTGTTCAACCTGCTGCAGAACGCGGTGACCTGGTCGCCGACGGGCGGGGTGGTCCGCGTTACCGCCGCCAGACGGGCCGGCATGATCGATATCGACATCATCGACCATGGTCCGGGTGTCGATCCGGCAGACATTCCCAGGCTCCTGAAGCCCTTCGAACAGGGCCAGTGCGCCCTGACCCGCAGCAACAACGGCGCGGGCCTCGGTCTGCCGATCGTCGAGGCTCTGAGCGGCGCCATGGGCGGGACCTTGACGATCATGTCAGCCAGGGGCGAAGGCCTGACCGCGCGGCTGAGCTTGCCGGCCGCCTGAACCGGGGCTAATGCCCCGACATGACTTCCCCTATCGACGCCGAACTCGCCGCGCTGGCGGAGGACTTCGACCTGATCGGCGATTGGGAAGAGCAGATCCAGTACGTCATCGACCTGGGCCGCGAGCTGTCGCCGCTCAGCGATGCCGAACATTCGGACGCCAACAAGGTGCGCGGCTGCGCCAGCCAGGTCTGGCTCGTCAGCGGCAAGGATGGCGAGCTGATGACCTTCCGCGGCGACTCCGACGCCCACATCGTGCGCGGCCTGATCGCCATCCTGCTGAAGTTCTATTCCGGCCGCACACCGGTTGACATCCTCGCCTTCGACGCCAAGGCCGCCTTCCAGCGGCTCGGGCTGGAGGGCACGCTGTCGACGCAGCGCTCCAACGGACTGGCTTCGATGGTCGAGAGAATTCGTCGGGACG
This sequence comes from Caulobacter sp., assembly GCA_046595895.1. GTDB lineage: Bacteria > Pseudomonadota > Alphaproteobacteria > Caulobacterales > Caulobacteraceae > Caulobacter. Next base: position 13,753 of record JBKJSF010000170.1, read on the forward strand.
CCGCCGGCGCGCTTTAGGCCGCCCGAATACCGCTCGAATAGACGGTGCGTTCGGACTTCAGGCCGATGACCGCGTCATAGCCCAGGATCATGTCGACCTCGCAGCCGTCGCTCGCCAGCGGCAGTCGCAGCCACAGGGTCGAGACGTGGGAGGCGCCGCGCCAGGCCATGCTGTGCGAGCCGACCCGAGGCTTGCGGTCGGCCACCAGGGCATCGAGTTCCTTCCGCCAGTAGTCGGCGGCGGCAGCATTGTAGAGATCGGTCAGCTTCATGCCGGTGATTTCGCGGCCATAAACCGAGTAGAGACCGGTGCCCGCCAGGCGCTGGCGGTAGTCGACGGAACCGTCCTCAAGGCGGACGACGTCGATCAGGCTGACGGTGGGAAGAAGGCGCTTGAAGGCTTCGGGGCAGATGTCGGCGCGGGCCGGCAGTCGGCCCGACCGGCGCAGAGCGGCCCAGTAACGCAGGAGCTCTTCGTGAGCGCGGGCTGCAAGAGCCGAGGCGCCCAGTTGCGCGACCATCTACGGAATCCTTAACAACCCTTTGAATCACCTAAGATTCACTATCGCTTAACCGACGAATCGGGGAAAGGGCTTTTTCACCGCATGGGTGAAGATTCTGTTTTTGAGTCAATCAGAAAGAGACCATCGGTCTTCGAGGGCGGCATCGAGTCAAAAGAAACGCCCGCCGGAATCAACCGGCGGGCGTCCCGAGTCGATGTTGAATCGACGCTTGAGTCTAGCGGCGCTTCTTGGCCTGGCGGCCGCCCTGGCCGAGGCCCATCTGCTTGGCCAGGTCCGAGCGGGCCTTGGCGTAGTTGGGGGCGACCATGGGGTAGTCCTTGGCCAGGCCCCACTTGGCCCGGTATTCTTCGGGGCTCATGTCGTACTTGGTGCGCAGGTGGCGCTTCAGCGACTTGAACTTACGACCGTCTTCCAGGCAGATCAGGAAATCCGGGGTGATCGAGCGCTTCACCGGAACCGCCGGTTCCTTGGGCGCGACCTCGACGGTCTCGACACCGGTGGCCACGCCACTCAGCGCCTTGTGCACGGACTGGATAAGCGCCGGAATGTCGGCGGCCGAGACACTGTTGTTACCGACATAGGCGGACACGATGTCGGTCGTCATCTCGATGATGGCGGATTTATCTTCCATGGCCGGGGGTTCCATTTGGGAATTGTTGAGCTGTTTCTTGCCCGGACGCGTCGCCCGGCTGACGGGTGCATAGGCCGTGTCGTCAATGAAGACAACCCCAACGGCGATATTTGAAACAACAGTACAGTGTTGCTCACCGACAGGCTGTCAGAGGCGAGATAGTCGCGGCGTTGTAGATAAAACCCGAGAATTCCGCAGCTTACCGTGCGAAATCACGTCCCAGCGCCAGCATGGCCGCCCGTTGCGGGGCGGAGAATTCATCGACCGCATCGTCGTCACCCTCGCGGATGGCCTTGACCAGGGTTGGCGTCAGGGCCGAGGACAGCGCCCAGTTCCAGTAACGCAGAACCGTCTGGGCCCGATCGACGGCCAGGGAATCGAAGCAGGTCAGCACCCGTTCCAAGGCCGGGGTGATGTTGCCGGCAGCATCGGTTTCGGGCCGGCGCAGGCCCCGCCAGAGGGCCTGGATGGCGCCGCGCGGCAGTCCAGTGGCCTTGCATAGGATGGCGATCGGCTCGCCCCCCGGGTCGGTCATGATCTTGGCGCCGGTCATGGGCTTGAGGCCGGAGAGGTAGCTGATCTCCTCGGCCAGCTCGCGGGTCATGCCGCTCTGCGAGGTGGCGACCGCCTCGTCGAGGCTGCCGAACGGGCTTTTTTCGATGGCGGCGCGGTTGCGTTGACGCCGCTCGATGAACTGCAGGGCCTTGCGGGTCAGCGGATCCTGCCAGCCTTCCTCGGCGGCGATCGAGAAGATGTCGCTGACCGCATCCTGAAGGACTTCGCGCGAGACGGCGAAGCGTTGCAGGATCAGCCGGCGGCAGTCCGCGTCGGCCCACCAGAAGATGATGTAGGCATGGCTGGGCCGCAGTTCCGACCGGCGCAGCAGCTGCGCGATCAGGCGCGGGTTGTCGCGCGTGCAGGCGACGATGGTCTCCAGCGCCCCGTGGCTGAGGCGCGCCATGTCGTTGCGAAGCAGGGCTTCGAGCACCGGTTGCTCGCAGCGCTTGACCAGGGCGTCGCCAACCGCTTCGCCGACCCCGCGGCGCAGGGCGATCAGCCGGCGGTGCTCGACGTTGGCGTTGTGGGCGCAGTCGATCAGGTCGGCGTCGCCCAGATGCTGGCTGTGTTCCAGCAAGGCGCTGGCGATGGTGATGTCGTCGCGCAGCAGCAGGCGCGCCAGGGCCGGCGGAATGTCAGCCAGGTTGGCCAGGCGGCGGGCGACCTTGGCCCGTTCCTCGGGCGCCGCCTCGCGCAGCATTTCGATCAGCAGGTCGGCGGTCATCGCCCGCTCGAAGGCGTTGACCCGGCTGCCTGGCAGGCAAACCACGTCGGCCAGCCGCTTCAGCAGGCTGGCGCGCGAACGAACGACCGGCGCAGCCGCCGGCCCCGCGCCCGACAGCTCGGGGGCGTCCTCAAGAGGGCGTTGCGCGGCGGGCTCGCTCATCGGGACTCCGGTTTCGGCGATCAGTCTAACCGACCGCCGTTAACTACCGGTGACGAACGCCCGTCCCACCAGTTGCGTTCGCTTCGGCTCAGGCGAAACTTGCCCGCTCCGGCTTGGAGGCCGGGTGGGTGCGGGTAAAGAGGTTGTTTCGCTCGACAAAGATACTCACCACGGCCAGGACCGCGATGGCGCAGGCCAGCAGGAACATGGAGCCCTTGTCGGTCGGCAGGTTCAGGGCGTCGATCTGCGCCGCCGTCATTCCTCGGGCCAGCGCCTCCGACAGTTGGGCCGGCTTGGGAACCTGCCAGCCGAGCCACGGCGACAGGTGGAAGGCGATGGCGCCCAGGGCCACGAACAGCCCCAGCATGGCGCCCCGTTGCCGCATTGCGGGCCAAAGCACGAGACCAGCCGCGACCAGCTCCAGCACGGCGGTGAGATACCGCAGGCCGGGCTCGAACAGACCGATGCCCGACCGGGCCGCGATCAGGCCGAAGACGGGATTGGGGTCGAAGCCGAAGAACTTCTGATAACTCATGGCCAGTAACAGCCCAGCGAGCGCCAGGCCGAACGACCAGCTCAACATACGATCCATCATGGCATACCCTCCCCAGAGACTCTGTGATGTCTCTGCGGGAGGAAGATTGCGCCCGGCTCTTGTCTTTGACGAGTCACGGTTCCGCGACGGAAAGCCAGGCTGAATGCTCTACCGGAACTCGGGCTCTTCCCAATCCGGCCAGATATCGGGCAAATCGCTTGACACCTTGTTGGGATAGCTCGGCGCCCGCTTCTCCAGGAAGGAGGTCACCCCCTCCTTGGCGTCGCCGGAGGCGCCGCGGGACTGGATGGCCCGGCTGTCGGCGCGGTGGGCGTCCATCGGGTGAGCTGCGCCGGCGTTGCGGTAGAGCAGCTGGCGGGTCAGGGCGATGGATACCGGGGCGGTATTGTCGGCGATCTCGCGGGCCAGGGCGCGGGCCGCCGGCAGCAGGTCTTCAGCCGCGTGCAGCGAGCGAACCAGCCCACCGTCCAGCGCCTCCTGGGCCGGGAAGACCCGGCCGGTGTAGCACCACTCCAGAGCCTGCTGCAGGCCCACGAGGCGCGGCAGGAACCAGGACGAGGCCGCCTCCGGCGTGATGCCCCGGCGGGCGAAGACGAAGCCGAACTTGGCCTCGGTCGAGGCCATGCGAATGTCCATGGCCAGCTGCATGGTCACCCCGATGCCAACCGCGGCGCCGTTAACCGCCGCGATCACCGGCTTCTTGCAGTCGTAGATGCGCAGGGTCAGCCGGCCGCCACCGTCGCGGTAGACGTCGTTCACCTTGCCGCTCTCGCGGACGTCCTCATTACGCGAGGCGTAGTCGAAGGTCGAACCGCCGGTGCCCAGGTCCGCCCCGGCGCAGAAGGCTCGGCCCGACCCGGTGACGATCACCGCCTTGACCGCGTCGTCTGCGTCGATGACGTCGAAACAGTCGATCATCTCCAGCATCATCTGGGCGGTGAAGGCGTTCATCCGCTCTGGCCGATGCAGGGTCAGCGTGGCGATGCCATCTTCCACGGAATACTGGATGGTTTCGTAGGCCAAGGATCGGCTCCTGTTGCTGATTTGGGCGCATAAAACGCGCCCGACCTCACGGAAGGCAAGAAGGGACTGGGGGAAATCGGCATTCCGCGCCGGTATCGAAGCGGCGACCATTATACCGCACCTCGGCGGACCAACAAAAAAGCGTGCGGCGTTTGAAAGCCGCTAGAAACGGGGAAAACTCGCCATCCCGTTGGCTTTCGCGTGGGCTCAAGCAGTGAGAATGTAGCTCGGAGCGCAGTGTGTTGGTCGGTCGTTGCCGAAAGTAGGTCGCTTCGTGGTCGCGTTGGTGACGCTTGGCCCGGCAGAGGGGACGGGTTGAATTGCCCCGTGCCGCCGGAGAGGGCTTTGGCGCCGGCGCCCGCGGCAATTCAACGTGCCTCCGTTTCGTCGAAGATGAATATGTCTAGACATATTCATCTTGAAGCGTTCTTAGCCGCTGAACGCCACGCCCAGCCGTCGGATGGCGTGGACGAAGTTGTTCGGGGCGATATCGATGTCGCCGGTCCAGCGGATGTCCGGGTAGCGGGCCAGCAGCTGGCGCCAGGTTTCTTCCAGCTGCAGTTGGGCCACCCGTTTGCCGATGCAGACGTGGGGGCCGTAGCCGAAGGCGATGTGCTTGTCGGCGTTGGCGCGGGTGACGTCGAGGCGGCCCGGGTCCGCGAACACCGCCTCGTCGCGGTTGGCGGCGCCGTAGTACATGATCACCTTCTGGCCCTCGAGGATGGCTTGGCCAGCGACCTCGGTGTCCCGGGTGGCCGTGCGGCGCATGTAGATCACCGGGCTGACCAGGCGGATGAACTCGTTGACCGCGCCCGGCAGCAGGCTGTCGTCGGCCAGCAACCTGGCCCGCTGATCGGGGTGTTCGGTGACCAGTTTCACAGATCCCGACAGGGTGTTGCGGGTGGTGTCGTTGCCGGGGAAGACGATCAGAAGCCAGCTGCCGTCGAGGTATTCGTCCGCCAGGAAATCCCCCTCCAGCTGGGCCCGGGCGATGGCGCTCATCAGGTCGGGCTGGGGGTCGAGGCGGCGCTTGTGCAGCATGTGCCGGCCGTAGTCGAACATCTCCTCGACGTTGGTGTTGAAGTCCTGGATGAACTGCATCAGCTCCAGGGTCGGCCCGGCCGACAGGTTGGCCTGTTCGGTGGCCATGTTCTGGGCCAGCTCCAGGTAGTGCATCCATTTCAGGAACTTGGGCCGGTCCTCGGCCGGCACCCCGAGGATTTCGCAGAGGGTGAACAGCGGCAGGCGCGAGGAGAAGGCATCGACAAAGTCGAGTTCCCCCTTCCCCGCCATGTCGTCCAGCAGCCGGCCGGTCTCGCCCCGCACCTTGACCTGCAGCTCGCGCAGATAGGACGGGGTGAAGTAGGGCATGTGCTCGCGGCGCAGCTGCAGGTGCCAGGGCTGGTCCATGTTGATCATGGCGTCCATCGAGGCGCGAAACAGCAGGGCGTGGCGCTGCTCCGGCTTGCCGACCGCCATCAGGATGCCGCCCCGCTGCGAGGAGAAGGTCTCCGGGTCGCCGTTGACGGTCATGACGTCGGCATGGCGGGTCACCGCCCAGAAGCCGGGGCCTTCGCGGGGTTCGGCGTGCCACATGACCGGCGCCTCGGCGCGCATCCGGGCGAAGTCGCTGAAGGGCTGGCCGTGGGCGAAGTTCATCGGGTTGCACAGGTCGATGCCGGCCAGGCTCGGGTAGGCAAGCGGGACATCGGGGCCGGGGCGGCCCTCGACGACAGTCTGGCTGAGCAGCTCCACCGGTCTCTCCCACAGGTATATTATCGTTGATTACCGGCGACCTTGGGCCACCCCCGCCCCGGCGCCAAGGGATGACGTGGCGTCAGGCCACGAGCTTGTGCGCCGCCAGCCGCTCGTAGAACGGCCGGGCCTGGTCGGCGATCCGGCGCAGGTCGTCCGGCAGATCGGGCGGGGCGTCCGCGGACGGCGGTCCAAAGCCGGTCGAGCGCTCGACGGCGTCGTACCAGGCCGGGGCCCAGACGCCGTCGCTGGCCCGGGGTCCGGCCGGCCAGGCGAGCATCCTGTCGCTGAATGGAATGCCGAGCGCCGTGCAGAGCGCGGTCAGGGCTCCGCGGGGACCCTCCAGCACGTGGGCGCCCTCGACGACGGGAGGCGCCCGGCCCAGGCGCTCGGCCTCGCGGTCGAACAGCTCGCCCTGCCGCTCGACGCCGATATCAGCCAGGGTCACCTCGCCGCGCTTACGGACGTAGGAGGCGAGCACGGCGGCCGGATCGCGGATCAGGAAGGCGTTGACGCAAGACACCGTCCAACCGAGGTCGACGCCGGGCAGCATGTGGTGGGTCATGTGCTTCTGGTAGAAGACCGCCGCGCCGTCCGGCGCTTCGCCGGCCATGGCGGTGGCTACGCATCCCCAGTCAGTCGGCTGCGAGGCCAGCACCTCTTGGCGCATCGGGTGGTCCAGGCCGGTAGCGGCAAGGTAGGCGGCATAGAAGGGCTCGTCGACGACGGTGGTGTCGGCGCGGTTCTCGAAGGCGCGCATCATCGCCGTCGAGATGTTGCGCGGGCCCGACCACATGGCGATGCGCAGGGTCATCGCGCTGCCTCCGCATCCTTCAGCGCCTCGTACAGCCCCCGCAACCGCGCCGTAACCGGCCCCGGCAAGGCCAGGGGCAGCACCCGGCTGTCGATCTCCCGGACCGGGGTCAGGCCGCCGAAGGTGCCGGTGACGAACGCCTCGTCGGCGGTGTGGCAATCGTCCACGGCGAAGTCGCCGAGCGTCAGGGGGATGTCCGCGCCTTGGCACAGGCGGATGACGTTGGCCCGGGTGACGCCGTTGAAGCAGTAGTCGCCGCGCGAGGTGCGGACCTCGCCATCCTTGACCCAGAAGAAGTTGGTGGCGTTGCAGCTGGAGACGAAACCGTGGGGGTCGAGCATGATCCCCTCATCGGCGCCGAGCGCGATGGCCTCGTTCAGGGCGATGATCAGGTTGAGTCGGCTGTGGGAGTTCAGACGCATGTCGAACATCTCGGCCGGGCTGCAGCGGATCGACACGGTCGCCAGTTTCAGGCCCCGGGCAGCGATGGCCGGGCTCGGCGACTTCCACTCGGCCAGGATGACCACGGTCGGCGTGCCCAGCGCATTGCGCGGATCCTGGTTGGCGGCCGACTTGGGCCCTCGCGTCACCATCAGCCGCAGATGGACCCCGTCCTCCATGCCGTTGGCGGTGAGCAGCGCTTCCAGGGCGGCGATCACCCCGGCCCGGTCCATGCCGATGTCCAGACCGATGGCGGCCGCCCCGGCGAAGAGGCGGTCCAGGTGGGCCTGCAGGAAGACCAGCCGCCCCTTATGCAGCCGCAGGCCCTCCCAGACCCCGTCACCGACCACGAAGCCGGCGTCGAAGATCGAGACCTTGGCGTCCTCCTTGGCGACCAGCGCACCATTCAGCCAGACGCGGGCGGCGGCGTTGCGGGGATCGGCGGCGAAGTCCTGGCTACCGGCCATGAGATATCTCCTGGGCCCTGGACCCTACGGGTCCAGATTCAGACGTTGAGAGCATGCGGGGCGGCCGAACCGCACACACTTCTGCCTGGCATGCTCTCCCCCAGACATGAAACAGCCGGCCCTGGATGACCAGAGCCGGCTGTAAAAGTTCAGGCCTGAAGGCCTACGCGAGCCGGATCAGAGGATCCAGCCGCCCGTGCCGTCCAGGAAGGTCCCGGGCGCGATGATCGAACCGCTCGTGCCCGAGTGGTCGCCATCCATGCGAAGCGAGTAGTCCGCCTTCTTGTCGCCATTGACGTCCAGACGCAGGTAGGTGGAATTGGTGGCCGCGTCGTAGGTCAGGGTCGCTTCGCCGGCCGCGCCGCTGAACGTCGTCAGGACGGCGGCGAATTGGAAGGCCTGGTCGCCGATCACCGTGCTGTTGGCGTCGATGGCCGACAGATCGACCCGGTCACCGCCGGCAAAGTTGAGGTCGAAGATCCGGTCGGTTTCCAGGGTGGCCAGACCGACGCTTTCTTGACGGACGGCGAAGATGTCGTAGCCGTTCTGTCCATAGAGCAAGTCGTTGCCGGCGCCGCCGAAGATGACGTCGTTACCGTCGCCGCCCTTGATGGTGTCGACCCCGGCCTTGCCATCGAGAATGTTAACGCCCTCGTTGCCGATGATGGCATTGGCCAGGTTGTTTCCGGTGCCAAAGATGTCGCCCGCTCCAGCCATTAGCTCGAGCGCTTCGAGATTGTCGCCGAGGATGTAGCTGGCCGCCGACGAGCGGACAACGTCGTAGCCCTCGCCGACGTTTTCGCTGATGAAGTCGTTGTACTCATTAACGATATAGACGTCGTTGCCGAGGCCGCCGTACATCTTGTCCGGCCCGTTTTCGCCGTCCAGGTAATCGTTGCCGTCACCGCCCGTGAGGGTGTCGGTGTCGGCGCCGCCGTACATGTAGTCGTTGCCGACGCCACCGGTCAGCTGGTCGAGGCCGGCCCCGCCGTAAACCTTGTCGGCCCCGATACCGCCGTCCAGCTGGTCGTTGCCATCGTCGCCGAACACCGAGTCGTTGCCGGAGCCGCCAACGGCGGTGTCGTTGCCGGTCCCGCCGTGCACGATGTCGTTGGCGTCGCCGCCATCGAGCACGTCCGCGCCCGCCCCGCCGTCGAGGTTGTCTTTGCCGCCCATGCCGTAGAGTTTGTCGGCTCCGTCCATGCCGGCCAGGACGTTGACCCCATCGTTGCCGTTGATGGTGTTGTTGCTGCTGTTGCCCGTGCCGTTGATGTCGCCCGAACCCAGCAGGGTCAGATGCTCGAAATCGGCGCCGAGCGTGTGGCTCAGGGTCGATTTGACCGTATCGAGGCCGGAGGCGTCGGTGAGGGTGTCGCCCGCGTCGTCAACGAAGAAGATGTCGTTGCCAGCCCCGCCATTCATGTCATCGGCCCCGGCGCCGCCGTCGAGAACGTCGCTGCCGTTGCCGCCGACCAAGTCGTCCGCGCCGGCCCCGCCCATCAGGATGTCGTTGCCTTCATCGCCGTTGAGCTGGTCGTTGCCGTTGTCGCCGTTGAGCTTGTCGCCCTGGTCGCCACCGTTGAGGGTATCGTTGTCGTCACCGCCATTAATGACGTCGCCGCCGCCCAGGCCGTTGAGGGTGTCGTCGCCGGCAAGGCCGTTGATGGTGTTGCCGGTGGCGCCGCCGCTGATGGTGTCGTTGCCGGCGGTGCCATTGTAGGCATCGCCGGCGTCGGTTTCACCGTTGATGGTAATGGTCACCGTCGCCACGTCGCCGCCGTCCACCGTGTAGGTGAAGCTGTCGGTGTCAGAGCCGTTGGCCGCCCCGGAACTGGCGTCGACCAGATCGTCGAAGGCGCCGTTCGGATCGTAGTCGAAGGAGCCATCCGAATTAACCGTCAACAGGGCGCCGCTGGCCAGGGTGATCTGCGTGCCGACGTCGGCGGCCTGGCCGTTGACCTCGGTCACTGATCCGGGCGTAGTATCGGCCCCGTTGCCGTTGTCGGCGAACAGGTCGCCGGCCACGATGGCCGTCGATTCCGTGGTCGTGAAGGCGTCGTCCTGGGCGTCGCCGCCGCCGGCGTCCTGGATGCCGATGACCGTGGCAGTCTGGACGCTCGGATTCACGCCATCCGTGACGATGATATTGACCGTCCTGGTGTTGTCGGTGCCGCCGAAGTTGGCGTCGGCGGCGCCATCGTAGGTGATCGAGCCGATCGCCGCTTGGTAGTTGGCGACCGACGCGGTCCCGGTTAGGGTCAGCACGCCGGTGCCCGAGTCGTAGGCGCCGGTGATGCCGTTCTGGTCGGTGAAGCCCAGCACGTCACCGGCCCTGAGGTCAGCGATGGTGATCGTCGCTCCGGTCAGGTTGGCGCTGTCGATGTCCGCGACGGTGTAGTTCGGAGTCACGGCGATCGGGCCCGCACCCTCGGTGAAGGTCGCGGTCGTGTCGGCGTTGACGGCCGGCGCGTCGTTCACCGCGGTGACCGAGGTGTTCAGCGTCACCGTCGCGGCGCTGTATTCCGTGGCGCCGCCGGTCGAACCGCCGCCGCTGAGGTCGATCGTCGAGCCAGTGGTGATCGCACCTGCCGAATCCTCGACCAGCCGCACGGTAAGGGCCGGAGCCGCGCCGTTGAAGTCTGCGGCCGGGACGAAGCGCAGCGAGTCCGCGGCCTCGAGCAGGAAGGCGCTGGCGGCGGAAACGGCCGGCAGGTCGGTCCAGACAACGCCGTCAAAGTACTGCCAGGTTCCTTCCGTGGTCGCCGCGTTGGCGATGATGGCGACGCCTGCCAAGCCGTTGGCCGTGCTGGCGCCGACATCGTCGGCGGCGTCGGAGAAGTTGGCGCTGAACAGGCTGGAGACAGTGGCTCCGGCCGGTGCGGCGGTGTCTTCATTGACCGCCGCCAGGGTGGCCGAACCGGACGCCACGGGCGCGTCGTTGACCGCCACGACATCAGCCTGGCTGAGCACCACCGTGCCGCTGCTGTACTGGGTCGTGCCGCCGGTCGCGCCGACGCCGCTCAGGTTGAGGTCCGTCCCGTTGGCGGGAGCGGCGACCGAGCTGTCGACGAGCACGGCGGTCAGGCTGCCGGCCGGGCCGTTGTAGTTGGCGATCGGGGTGAAGCGAATCAGGGTCGCGGCGCCGATGAACTGGGCCGAGGCCGTGCTGGCGGTCCCGATGTCCTGCCAGGCCGCGCCGTCGAAGTACTGCCACTGGCCCGTGCCGGCCGAGCTGCCGTTGGCGGTCACGGCGATGCCGGTGAAGGTGTTGGCGCTGGAGCCGCTGGGCGTGCCCGTCTGGTTGTCGGCGGCGTCGGAGAACTGGCCACCGAACAGGCTGGAGACCGTCGCGCCGGCCCCGGGGGTGTCCTCGGTGACGGTAGCAGCGGTTTCCGTGCCGTCGCCAATTGTCGGGGCGTCGTTGACCGCGTTGACGGTGATCGTCTTGGTGTCGCTGTCCTGCTCGGTCGTGCCGGTGCCGGTCAGGCCCGGGTCGTTGCCGTTCAGGCCCTGGTCGTTGGTCGTCACCGTCAGGGTGGCGACGCCGTTGACGTTGCCGGCCGCCGCGAACAGCAGGCCGGTGGCGGCCGCCAGGGTGGCGTTGATCTCGTTCTGGGTGGCCAGGACGACGACCGTGCCGGTGCCGTTGCCCGAGACGATGTCCGAGCCCTGGATGCCGCCGACCACGTTGGTCAGCAGGGTCAGCGTGCCGAAATCGACGCTGAGGGTGACCCGGATGTCCTGGGTGGCGGGATTGGCGTCGACGTCGGAGACCGAGATGCCGGTCACTGCGATGCTGGCCGCGTCCTCGGCGCCGCTGTTGTTGGCGCCCAGCACATTGACCGGGGCGTCGTTGATGCCGACCACGTTGACCGTGGCGGTGGCCGGGTCGCTGTTCAGCAGGCCGTCGGTGACGGTGAAGGAGATGACCCGGGTCGGCGAGGCGCCGTAGTTGGTCGGGTTGTCGCCGGCGTTGACGTAGGTGATCGAGTCCAGGACCGTCTGGTAGGCCGCGAAGCTGGCGTTGCCGGTAAAGGTGATCACGCCGGTGGCGGCGTTGTAGCTGCCGGTGATGCCGCCGCTGTTGGTGAAGCCCAGGGTATCGCCGACCATGAAGCCGGTGGTGATGGCGACAGTGGCGCCTTGGATGATCACCTGGTCGGCGTCGTCGATGGTCGGCGCGTTGGCCACCTGGACCGGCGTGCCGGCCGGCGAGGCCAGGGCGTTGGTGGATTCGGTGTAGGTCGAACCCGCGCTGACCAGGCCCGTGATGGTCGGGGCGTAGTCGATCTCCATGCCCTGCGGCGCGCCGTTGGCGGTCGGCTCATAGGCGCGGACGAACAGGGTCGGGGCGCCGCCGGCCGGGTTGCCGATGAAGATGGAGGCGTCGGATTCGTTGGCGCCCGGTGTTCCGTCATGCTCGGTGTCGGAGTCGGAGGTGGCGGAGACATAGTAGCGATTGGCGACCTCATCGAACTCGATGTGGGTCATGTTCGAGGTCGGGAAGGTCTGCAGCGTGTTGAAGGACGCGTTCGAAGGCTGCGTCCACAGTTCGGTCAGGGTGTCAGTGCCGGGGACATACTTGAAGATGCCGGCGACATCGGTCGAGCTGATCGGCTGGGTGATGAAGTAGATGTCGCCGTTGCGCTGGTCGACGTCGATGCCGATGATCTGGCCTTCGGCGGGGGCCAGACGGCCGGCGTTGTAGCCGGCCGTGGCGTCGGCGCCGACGCCGAGAATGGTCACCGCGCCGGTGGTCAGGTCGACCTGCAGGATGTGGTTCTGCAGGACGTCGGCGTTGCCGAAGCCGTCGATGCTGGCGGTCGAGTGGACGACGTAGGCGACGTTGCCGGTGTTGTAGACCGCGAAATCGCCAACCCCGCCGGGGAAGCCAAAACCCGGATCGGGGTTTTCGGTGTCGATCGTGGTGACCAGCCGCAACCCGGTGCCGTCGTAATTGGACTCCAGCAGCTGGAAGCCGCCTTCGTAGTCACCGAAGATATTACCATCCATCCAATAGATTTTGTTGGTGGTGGTGTTGATCTCCATGTTGACGATGATTTCGCCAGGGGTGACCGGACCGGCGCCATTGCTCTGGTTGTCGGTGATGAAGATCTGGGTCAGCGTCGGGGTGGCGTTCTCGCCGCGCAGGTCGCTGATGTTGCCGCGCAGGATGCGGTTTATGCTGTTGCCGTCGGAGTCGACGACGAAGAAGAAGCCGGCCTCGATGTCCCAGGTAATGTCGCTGAGGTGGTTGAACTCGGCGTTGTCGCGGAACAGCCGGGTCAGGTTGGTCCCGACGTTGGCGTTTTCGTCGTTGTCGACGGTCAGGATGGCGTCCGACTGGCCGCCGCCGGCCATTACCGAGACGATCAGCATGTCAGGGTTATTGAGCGGTCCGTTCAGGGTGGTGTCCGAGGTCTCGCTGTAGGTGCTGGTGCCGGCGATGTCGTCCTGGTCGCTGCCCTGCCAGGCACTGCTGGTGCTGATCGAGGTCAGCTGGGTCTGGCGGATCTGGGTCGAGGAACCGCTGTAGACGGCGTTGTCATGGGCCACGGCGACGGCGTTGACACCGGCGGTCAGGCCGGTGCCGACCAGGCTGCCGGTGAAGACCGTGTTGCCGTCGGCGATGTCGGCCGCATAGAGGAAGGTCGTCGGGGCGTTGATCGCGCCCTGGTAGATGTAGAGGGTCTCGCCGGTGTCGGCGAGGTTGATGCCGGCGGCCAGCAGCTGGGCGTTGGTGATGGTGATCACCGTCCCGGCCGGCAGGTCGCCGCCCGCGGTATAGGTGAAGGTCCCATCGCCACCGCCCGCGGCGTTGAACACCGTGCCGTTCCAGTTCCGGTCCGTGAAGAAGATCTGCGTGCCCGATCCGATCGGGGCCAGCAGAACGAACCGGATGACATCGGCGTTCTGGGCGCTGTTCACGTTGTCGGTGTGGTAGGCGACGATGGCGACATCGCCAGCCGCGAGCGTAGAAGCAACCATTTCAACTTCCCCCAACAACCGGCGTCCGCCGGCTCGGCGATCTGTGCCGGGGCATCTCCCCAGCGCCTAGACAACCCAATGAAAATGAAGCGGCGCCGGTCGCCCGCCGAGGCGTGGTCTTCGGTCGAGCCGAAAATACACGCGGAGCGAGAATACAGACCCGCTAAAGTCCTTGGGACAGAAGACCCGATCCTAGCAAATTGTAAACCCCATTTCCGGCCGCCGCCTCAGGCCTTTCGCCGCACGATTGGTCGTTCTGGCGAGCGGCGCCGCGGCGAAGACGGCTCAACCGGCGTCTGGTCTTATTAATTTCTGGATTGTGCGTTCCGAATTACAATTAAAAGCCGAACAGCGTTCATCCGGTCTATTGTAGGGGCCGGCGCGATCCGCTAGGGTTCTTGAAACGGTGGGGGGCCGTCCGCGCGTCGCCGCGGATTCACCCCCAGGCCTGAACGAACCAATTTCAGGGGATCCTTATGGCGCAGCCTTATGTCGGTGAAATCCGGATGTTCGCCGGGAACTTTCCTCCCAATGGCTGGATGTTCTGCGAGGGCGCGACGCTGCCCATCGCGGAAAACGAGACCCTGTTCCAGCTGATCGGGACAACCTACGGCGGCGACGGACAGGAGACCTTCAACCTGCCCAACCTGGCCAGCCGGGTGCCGATCCATATGGGCACCGGCCCGAGCGGCGTGACCTACCAGATCGGCGAGACGGCCGGGACCGAGCAGGAGACCCTGACGACCCAGCAGATTCCCATCCACAATCACACCCTGAATTCCACCTCGACCGGCCAGGTACAGTCGCCGACCGGCGGCATTCTGGCGAACGCGACCAGCACCCAGGCCGGCATCCGTATCTACAACGTCAACAGCGCGCCAACGACGCCGATCTGGAACCAGACCCTGACGCCCATTGGCGGGAGCCAGCCGCACGAGAACACCCAGCCGTTCCTGTGCATCAATTTCATCATCTCGCTGTTCGGCATCTTCCCGAGCCAGACCTAGCTCTCGCCGCCGCGGCCGACGCCGCGCGCCACGCCCATCTGGAGCTTTTACAATGTCCGATCCGTTCGTTGCGGAAATCCGCATCTTCCCGTTCAACTTCGCGCCGCGCGGCTGGGCCTTCTGCGACGGCCAGTTGATGCCGATCTCGCAGAACACGGCGCTGTTCGCCCTGCTGGGCACCACCTACGGCGGGGACGGCAAGTCGACCTTCGCCCTGCCCGACATGCAGGGCAACGCGCCCATGCAGCCGGGCCAGGGCCAGGGCCTCAGCCTGCGGGACCTCGGCGAAATGAGCGGCGTCGAGAGCATCACGTTGCTGGAATCCGAAATTCCCGTCCATACCCACAGCGTCCAGGCACTGCCGGCCGCCAGCCAGCAAACAACAGCAAGCCCCAACACCATGGCCAACGGCGCCTGGGTGCAGGGCAGCCAGTTCGGGGTGGTGCAGCAGTACACGACCAACCTTTTCGCCCCGACGGTGCAGATGGGCTTCCAGGCTATCGGCCTCGCCGGCGGCAGCCTGCCTCACAACAACATGCAGCCCTACCTGACCTTGAACTTCTGCATCGCCCTGCAAGGCATCTTCCCGCAACGGCCCTGACGCCAACCGGCCGGGCCGAGCCCGGCGTCCAAAGATTTCTTCGGAGCGACCCCGATGTCCGAGCCTTTCCTGTCCGAGATCAAGATTGTTTCCTTCAACTTCGCACCACAAGGCTGGGCGTTGTGCAATGGCCAGTTGTTGCCGATCAACCAGAACCAGGCCCTGTTCTCGCTGCTCGGGACGACCTACGGCGGCAACGGCCAGACCAACTTCGCCCTGCCGAACCTGCGCGGCCAGGTGCCGATCCATAAGGGCAACGGCCACAGCCTCGGAGAGGCGGCCGGTAGCACCAGCGTGACGGTCAGCATCCAGCAGCTTCCGACCCACACCCACGTGATGCAGGCCAAGGACATCCTGGCCGACGTCGCCGCCGGCGGGGTGCCGCCCAGCGCCAACACCGCCCTGGCCCAGGCCTATGCCGTCCCGGCCGGCGGCGGCCAGGCCGCCGTCAACCGCTATTCGACCGCTGCCCCGACCGGGGCCTTGAATGCCGCCAGCATCACCAACCTTGGCGGCAGCCAGCCCCACAACAACATGATGCCCTACGCGGTCACGACCTTCATCATCGCCCTGCAGGGTATCTTCCCCAGCCAGAACTGATCCAGCCCGAGACGTCTCCGACAAGGCGAAGACTCAGTTGAACGAGGCCTGGTAATCCTGCCGGTCGCCCCGCGGGGTATGGATGGGCATGACGCACAGCTCGTAGCTGGTCTCTTCGCCATCGACATCAAAGGCATAGATGCCGGCCGCCAGCACGTCGCCGGGCGGGCCCCGAAAGATCAGGGTGAAGGGCATGCGGTTTACCTTGGGCAGGTCCTCCGGTTGCACCCTGTGTTCATCGATCGCCACCAGCGACAGGGCGTGATGGCCACCCTGAACCTTGAAAGTCTTCTCCAGGTGGGGTTGGAAATCTTCGAGTTTCAACAGGTCGGCCATGGGTTCCGCCAAGTGTCGGGAAGCGGCTACTATGGCGGCATCGATACGGGCCGCAAGTCCGCCGTCGGCATTTTCCGGGACAGGGCATGGTTTCCAGCAGCGCCGAGATAATCATCCCCTGGGAGGCGGGCCGGCTGGTTCTCCGACCGGAGACCCAGGATGATCTGCCCTTCCGGTTCGCGCTGTTTTGCCGTTCTCGCCCGCCCGAGTGGAACGAGGTGCGCCTCCCCGTGGAGACCCTGACCCAGGTGATGAATCACCAGTTCTGGGCGCAGACCGAAACCTATCTGGCCCGCTTCCCCCAGGGGCGGTTCGACATCGTTGAACTGGACGGCGAGCCGATCGGCCGGATTGTCGTCAACCGCCCGGGAGACCGCATCCACCTCGTCGACCAGGCCATGGTTCCCGAGCGGCGCGGACAGGGCCTGGGCACGGCGATCATGCGCCAACTGATGGCCGAGTCCGCCACCGATGGCCTGTTCATGACGCTCAAGGTCTCCAATTCCAACGACCCAAGCATGCGACTCTACAGCCGCCTGGGCTTCGAGGTGCTGGACGAGAGCCTGGAGTATATCGAGATGACCTGGCGGTCGGCATGACTGACCTCGCCCTCCCCCAAGCGTTTCGCCTGCCCATCCGGGTCGATGTCGCGGACCTTCTGGCCGACCTTGGGTCGGTGATGTCCGGACCCTGGTATCCGCAGGCCAACCGGGGGATCTACGACCGTGACTGGAGCGTCCTGTCCCTGCGGTCGCTGGGCGGCGACCCGCGCCGGACCATTGCCGCGCCGGTCGCCGCCGAGCAGTACGCCGACACGCCCATCCTTGGCTCCCTGGCGCACTTTCGAGCGACAATCGACGCTTTTGCCATGCCGCTCAGGGCAGTCCGGCTGTTTCGACTGGGCGCCGGGGCGATCATCACCGAGCATACCGACGGCGGTCTCGGCTACCAGGACGGGCAGGTCAGATTTCACGTGCCGATCATCACCAGCCTGGAGGTTGATTTCAGGCTTGCGGGCCAGCGGCTGGACATGCGGCCCGGGGAGGTCTGGTACGCCGACCTGAACCAGGTCCACAGCGTCCACAACAGATCGGGCATCGACCGGGTTCATCTGGTCATCGACGGCGAGGTCAACGCCTGGGTGGACCAGCTGTTCAGCGGGGCAAGGAGGGCATTGGGGAGGCCAAGCAACCTTGCGCCGGCCTCGCAAACCTAAACTGACACTGTTCTGACGAAACTTAAGGTTACCAGCACAACCCATGGAAGAATACATGCGTCACATCGGCCAAATCTGCTGATTCCAGATGACGCCGGCCCCTTGCGGCTGTTAATTTGGCCCTAGCCCTGTTGGGCCATTTTTTGGGTGGGGATTTCATCATGGATCGACGCGCATTTTTCGCAGGTGTTGGCGCCGCGGTCGCCGTGCCGATGGTTGCTCAGGCTCAGACCACGGGTCCGGGCCGAGGCGAGACGGTGACCATTCGTGGTTATCTGAAGCGCATCACCACCCACATCTACGTCATCGCTCCAACGGCGCAGAAGACCGACCCAAAAACGATCAACTACGCGGCCTGGCCCACCGACGTCGTCCGGGTCTATCCCAAGGACGCCGGCAAGATGACCCTCGGCCTGGTGTCGGTCAAAGGCCGGTTCTACAAAGGTCGCCAGAAGGACGCCTTCAACGGCACCGTCGCCACCGTGGTGATGACCGACGCCATAATGGCCTGACCGCGGCGGTCGATCGCCAATAGTCGAGACGCCGTCCGGTCCGCCGGGCGGCGTTTTTCGTTTGCCGCTAGTCAGTGAGTTTTGGCATGCGGGTATAGCCAGGCGGCGTCGGTTCCCCGGGCGGGCCGCTCCACCATCCCTTGCTTCCGGGTGGCAGCGGCGGCAGCGGGCGGCGCACCCGGGGTTTGCGCGGAGGCCCGGCGGGCGGCGCCGTCGGGAGGGAGCCGCTCTCCGCCTGCTCGGTCGGCGTCTCGACATAGGCCCGGCGTTCCGGCGCCGCCATCGCCGGACTCAAGGCGCCGGTCCGGAGGGTGAACAGGGCCACATTCAAAGCCTTGCGGCCCTTGACCAACCGGGCGTCGCGCCGACCCAGCGCCACCACCCGCCAACCCTCCACGCTGTCCCCGAGCCTGGCGCGAACACTCATGCCGTTGGACGAGAAATAGCCGGTCAGGGCCCCATCCTTGCCGATCACCCCGACCAGAACCGGCAGGGCGTCCGCCGCCGGCGGCGGCGGCGGCTCGGCCGGCGTCTCGGCCCGCTCAGCCGCGGCTACCGGGGCGGCGGCCCCGGCGAAGCGAGTCATGCGGGCGGCGCTGGACGGCTCTTCCATCCCCGAACCCGGGGCGGTGAGGCGCGGGCCGCTGCTGGCCGGCAGCAGGCCGTCGGCGACCGTGGCTCGTTCCTCGCCTGGCCAGAAGGTGACGGCAATGGCGAGGACGGCTGCGCCGGCCAGGATGAGCAATGGGGGGCGGATCATGAGCCGCCCCCGGCAATCGCGACCAGGACGGCCAGGTCGGCGCTGATCTCGGCCCCCGAGGCGCCGGGTTCGCCGCTGGCGATCAACAGGCGCTCCAACACGACCGCGTTGCCGTGCTTGTCGATCCAACGCACCAGGCGATCGGCGGCCGGCGCATCGGTCCAGCCCCGCAAGCCCAGCCGCACCACCTGCAGATTGGTCCCGCCGGGGCGGCGTTCGAGCACCTCCAGGGCGGTGACCTTGATACCGGCCGCGGTCAACTCCTGGCGCATGCGCTCGGCGGCGGCCAGAGAGGCCTGGCTCGCTGGGGCGGCGAGCAGGGCGGCGCCGGTCGTGGCCCCGCCGGTGCGGGCCGCGTAGTTGCGGACCAGACCCTCCTGATAGTTGGTCTCGCGGTGGCTGGCGCTCAGGCTCTGCAGCTGCAGCCCGACGCGGGCGGCGAGGGCGGCGGCCAGAACCAGCAGGATGGCGGCGGCGATCGGCAGCCAACGCTCGGGGACCTGGGGAAGGGGCCGGGTCAATTGCAGGCCTCGGGATCGAGGATCACCCGGTTTCCGGCCCCGTTGCCGTTGTCGTTGCTGGCCCTGGCGCCCTTGGCGGCCAGCACGGACAGCTGCTCGGAACTCATGGGCTGCGCGATGCCGGCCATCACCTGGCCATCGGAGGCTGACAGGTCGGTCAGCACCACCTCGTTGCCGGTCGCGGCCAGCATGTCGAACGCGCAGTCAACCATCATGGCGTGGCGCTGGCCGGCCCCCGTCTGCCAGAGCCGCTGGGCGTCGCCCTGCAGCCGGACCTGGCGGCTCGTGAAGCGGACCAGGTCCTGGGTCGCCTCCAGCCGCGCCTGGGCCCGCTCGACCTGCCGCTCGAGCCGCAGGGAGATGGCGCCGAGCACCAGCAGCAGGCCAGCTGCGAAGGCGCAGGCCAGTTCGAGGGTCTGGCGGCGGCCATCCTCCGAGGCGCGGCGGCGATGCGGGTTTTCGAAGCGGAACAGGTAGTCCTGGCCATCCAGTTCGCCCGGCAGGTCCATGGTCGCTGGGCCGCGGGCCGCCGCGCTCGCGGTCGGGCCGAAGATGGCGCGGGAGGCGAAGGCGACGGCAAAGCGGGTCTGGCCGGCGTCGGCCGGGCCGACCTGCTCGACCGCCCAGACGGTCTGCTCGGCCGGCAGCGGCGAGAGGATGTCGAGCTGCAGACGAACCGCCTCGCGGGCCGCCTTCAGCGATCCGGTCGGCAGGTCGAGGGGGCGCACAAAGACGCTTTCGTCTACGGCGTTCCCGTCCCTGTCGTCAGCCTCGAACAGGCTCATCGCTTGCCGCAGTCCCCCCGCGTCGGATCGTAGTTGCAGACCTCCGGGAGATCGCATCGCAGGGCGGCGACCGCAATCGTCGTATCGTCGCGGGCGAGGCTGGCCGCCGACCAGCCGGGACGCACGCTTCCATCCGGCCGGCGGGCGGCAGCGATGCTGGCCTTGGCCCCCGACGGCAGGCCGAGGAACGGAAAGAGGTCATCGCCGCGCCGCAACCCGAGGCCGCCGGTCGCGTCGAGCGCCAGGACCGTCCCCGGGACCGCGCAGCGGTCGGCGGCGCGGAGGCTGGCCTGCAGGGCTCGTTCGGAGGGATCGGGGCGGCCGAGGGCCACGGCCCGGCGGGTCCAGTCGATGAAGTCGACCTGCAGATAGATCAGCGCCGTCATAATCAGCGCCCCGATGCCGACGGCGACGAGGGCCTCGGTCAATGCGAAGCCATTGGGGGCGAAGCTATTGGGGGCGAAGCCATTGGGGGCGAAGCCATTGACGCGCTTCATTGCGAGCCTCCGACGACGACGGCGTCGATGCTGCTGCGATCAGGGCGGCCGCCGGCCGTCCAGGCTGCTTCCAGCCGGACACGCTGGGCCCCGTTTGGGATGGCGATCTCGACCGGGCCACGCGGCAGCCGCCGCCAGCGGTATCGACCGGCCTTGCCGGTGGTCACGGTGCGCAGGTCGGCGGGCGTGGTCAGCCGGGCCTCCTCGTAGAGGCGCTCGATGAGGGTGGCCGCAGCCATCCGGGCTTGGGCGCGGTCAATGGTGCGGGCGGCCCAGACCAGCAGGGTCACGGCCAGCGCGCCGGTCAGGGCGGCGAGGCCCAGGGAAACCAGGGCTTCGGCCAGGATGAACCCATCTCGCTTCACAGCTCGACCATGTCGCTGATCGACATCAGCCCCTGGAAGACCACCAGCACGATGCCGCCGACCACCAGACCGATCAGCAGGACGATGGCGGGGGTGAGGATGGAAAGGAACCGCTCGGTCTTCTCCTGGGCCCGGGCCGATAGCGCGTCGCCAGCCTCGCCGAGCACCCGGGGCAGGTCCGAGGCGCTCTCGCCGACCTTGGTCAGGCCGATCAGCATCGGCGGGGCGAAGGGAATGGCGCGGAATACTTCGGAGAGCTTGGTCCCTTCCCGCAGCCGCGGCTCCTGGGCCTCGAGGGCATGGCGGACGGGCTCGACGCCGATGGCCTCGACCGAGACACGGAACGCCGTGGCCAGCGGCACCCCGGCGGCGACGGCGATCGACAGCCGCTGGGCCAGGCCGCCGAACACGGTGTCGGGCAGGATGCCGAGGCCGGCGCGGGTCAGCATCAGCCGGTGGAGCAGGCGGATAGCGCCGTCGCGAGCGGTCCGCGACAGGGTCAGGGCCAGGGCCAGGGCCAGGGCGGCAAGCCCCAGCACCGGCGCGGCCAGCCGCAGCATCCGGCCGCCGGCCATCACCGCCCGGGTGCTGGCCGGCAGCTCGCCGACCCCCGCGAAGGCGGGCTCTAGAGCCGGCAGCACGGCGAAGGCGAACAGCAGGATGGCCGCCGCCGCCATAGCCATGACGAACAGCGGGTAGATGATCATGGTCAGCAGCCGGTTCCGCGTCGCCGCCGAGGCCTTCAGCGCCGCCGCCCCCCCGCTGAGGATTTCGGTCAGCCGGCCTGTCGCCTCGCCGGCCTTGGCCAGGGCCTGCAGGTAGCGGCCGGTCTGGCCGGGGATGGCCGACAGCCCGGCCGACAATGGCCGGCCGGCCATCAGCTCGCCGCGCACATGCACCGCCAGGCGGGCCAGCACCGGGACTTCGGAGGTGGTCTCGATGATCTGCAGGGTCTGGCCAAGCGACAGGCCGCTCTTCAGGAACCGGGCGATATCGGCGGCGAAGGCGGCCCCCTGCGCGTCGCTCAGCGACAGGCCGGTGCGGGCCGGGGCGAAGGCCTGGGTGGTGGCGACGATCGACAGCGGCGTGACCTGTTCGGCCAGCAGGGCGTCGCGGACCTGGGCCTCGCTGAGCCCCTCGCGCCTGCCGCGGGCGTTGCGGCCGGCGGCGTCCACTCCCCGCCAGGCCCAGGTTTTCATAGAGAGGTCGCCCGGTAGACATCCTCCAGCGACACCTCGCCCCGGGCGGCGTGGCGCAGGGCGTCGTGGGCCAGGGTGGTGAAGCCCGGGCGGCTGGCCAGCTGGCGGCGGATGTCGGCGGTCGGGGCGCCGGTGGAGATCATCCGCTCGATGGCTTCATCGACGGTGAATATCTCGCCCAGCGGCGCGCGCCCGACTCGCCCGGCGCCATTGCAGGCCCGGCAGCCAGCGGCCTCATGCAAGGCCAGATCCCCGGCGGCGATGCCGTAGGCGTGGAACAGCGTCGCCTCATCTTCCGTGGCGGGGCGCGGAGCCTTGCAGGCCTCGCAGAGGCGCGGCGTCAGGCGTTGGGCCGAGGCCCCGATCAGCACCCCGGCCAGCAGGTAGCGCTCCACCCCCATGTCGGCCAGGCGGGCCGGGGCGGTGGCGGCGTCGTTGGTGTGCAGGGTGGCCAGCACCAGGTGGCCGGTCAGGGCGGCCTGCACGGCGAGGCGAGCGGTCTCGGAGTCGCGGATTTCGCCGACCAGGATGACGTCCGGGTCGTGGCGCAGGAAGGCGCGCAGCGACGAAGCGAAGGTGACGCCCGCCGCCTCGTTGACCTGGGTCTGGTTGATGCCGTCGAAGACGTATTCAATCGGGTCCTCGATGGTCAGCACCTTGCGCTGCCGCGTCGCCAACTTGCGCAGGGCGGCATAGAGGGTGGTGGTCTTGCCGCTGCCGGTCGGGCCGGTGACCAGGATCAGCCCATAGGGCCGGCGCAGCTGCTGGGCGAAGGTTTCACGAAAAGTCGCGTCGAAGCCGAGCGAGTCGACAGTGAAATCGACCCCGTGGCGGGTCAGCAGGCGGACCACCGCCGACTCCCCGAACACCGTCGGCGTCGTCGAGATGCGCAGGTCGGTCAGGGCCCCGCGAATCGAGGCGGTCGCCCGGCCGTCCTGCGGCGCCCGCACCGAGGCGACGTCCAGATCGGCCAGCACCTTGATCCGCGCCACGACGCCTGATCCGAAAGCGGCGGCCAACGGTTCGAGATCGCGCAGGTCGCCATCGACCCGGATGCGGACCAGGCAACGGTCAGCCTTCTGTTCGAGGTGGATGTCGGAGGCGCGTTCCTGCAGCGCCCGCTCGAGCAGACCGTCGAGGTAGCGCACCACCGGCGCGTCGCGGGCGAAGTCGCGCAGCCGTTCGGCGTCTTCCAATGTGCCGACGTCGGGGCCGCCGGCGTCGACCTCGGCGGCGACCGCGCGAGTGCGGGCGGCGCGCCAGAGGCTGAAGGGGATGGTGCGGAACTCGACGGCCTTGCCGGCCGCGAACCGCAAGCCCCGCCGCACCTCGTCGCCGCCGGCGTCGACCAGGCCGACGACCAGGCGGTCGGGATGGTCCGCGAGCACCAGGGCGTGGTTCTCGGCCAGGAACTTCTCGTTCAGCGACGGCGGTCCCAGAGCCTGGGGATCGTCCTCGCCGTCCCACAGAGGAGCATCGTGCAGGACGGCGCTGGCGGCGGCGATGACGGCGTCTCCGGCCAGGCCCAGCAGGCTGGCGGCGACGGCCGGCGGCTGTCCGGCCGTGGCGACGGCGGCCCGCAGGCGTTCACGGTCGGCGGCCAACAGACCCAGCGCCTCGGCCAGCTGCCTGGCGCCCTCAACGCGAGCCTGCGCCAGGGTCGGCAGGCCGGGGGGCCCCAGGTCCGGGCGCGACCTGTCGCCATATGGACTCTGTGAAACGGACTGGGGCATAACCAACTGCAAGATAAGGGATTGTCGGTGGATACAATGGCGGGTTTGAACTCCGGCAGGAAGACGAAACAACGCCTCCGCGATCAGGCCGGTTATACATTGACCGAAATGCTCGTGGTGGTTGCCATTATCGGTCTGATCTCGGCGGTCGTCATTCCGCAGACTATCGGTCAGCTGGGCAAGGCGCAGTCCCGGGCCGCCAAGCTGAAGGCCCAGACCGTCGCCGCCGCGGTGGAGCTCTATTCCGGCGACACCGGCCGCTTCCCGACCCGGGAAGAGGGCCTGATAGCACTGGTCGAACGCCCGGGAGGCCTCGATAGCTGGACCGGACCCTACCTGCGCAACAAGGATCAACTGACCGATCCCTGGGGCCAGCCGTTCCTGTACACAGTCGGTGAAGGTGGGGCCTTTAGTGTGAGTACGCTCGGCGCAGACAAGAAGTCGGGTGGCGAGGGGGCGGACCGGGACATCTCGGTCCAGTAGGGGTTGGTATGAACAAGGCCATTGCCGCCGGCGCGGTCTCGCTGTTGATGCTGCTGGGCGCCTGCGCGAGCGATCCGCGCCGCCCGGCGGGCAGCGCCGCCCTGCCCCAGTCGCAACCCACCTCGCCGGCCGCCGACGTCGCCGCCGCCACCCGCGTCGGCGAGGAGCCGCCGCCCCAGCGGGAGGGCTGGCGCGATGACGCCGTGGGCGCGCCGATCGCCGCCGCGCCGCCGGTCCCGGCCAGCGGTTCGACCCAGCGCATTCCGATCAACGTGCTGATGGACCGCGCCCCGATTCCCGCCGCCCTCGAGGCGGTACTGGGCGAGGTGCTGAACCGCCCCTTCCACATCGATCCGCGGGTTACCGGAGAGGTCTCCTTCCGGCTGACCGGCGAGATGACCGAGAGCGATATCCTGATCACGCTGGACCAGGCCCTGCGTGGCGGTGGCGCGGCCCTGGTCGCCTCGCAAGGCGGGTCGATCGCCGTCATGCCGGCCGCCAACGTGCCGGCCTTCTCGGTGTTGCCCGACGGCAATTCGCCGCAGCGGACCTTCTTCGCCGGCGGCACGGCCATCTACCGGGCCCGCAACGTCAGCGCCCTGGAGATGGTTCGGGTGCTGACCCCGATCGCCGAGGGCCGCGCCCAGGTGCGGTCCGATGCGGTGCGGGAGTACGTCTACATCACCGGCGATTCAGACACCGTGAACAGCCTGGTGCGCACCGCCGAACTTCTCGACGTCGACTGGCTGCGCGGCAACAGTTTCCAATTCTATCCGCTGAAGTACGCCGGGGCGAAGGCCGTCGCTGATGACGTGCGCCGCCTCTACGGCGGAGCCGAGGGTCCGATCGGCACCCAGGTCGACATGATCGACATCGAGCGGCTGAACGCCATCATCGTCATCGCCAAGTCGCCGGCCCTGCTGGAGCAGACAATGAAGTGGATCGGGCGGCTGGACCAGCCGGCCTCGCCCTCCGAGCAACGCATCCGCGTGGTGCCGCTGTCGAACATCAAGGCCGAAGACCTGGTCAAGGTGATCGGCGGCTTCTTCGGCGCGGCTCCACCCCCGCCCGGCGGCCTGGCCGGCGAGGCGGGGGCGGCCGCTGCGGGCGGCGGCGGTCAGGTGACGGCCGACCCGCGCAGCAACTCGATCATCCTCTATGCCAGCGACGCCGAGTATCAGAACCTGCTGCAGGTGGTGCGCCGGCTGGACGTGCCGCCGCCGCAGATCCTCATCGAGGGCACGGTGGCGGAGGTGCGGCTGAACGACAAGCTGAACCTCGGCGTGCAGTGGTTCCTGCAGAACAATCCCGAAGTCACAGGTGGTTTCGCAACGGTCGGCAACGGAAATCTCAACCTGACCTTCCCGGGTCTGTCGCTGCAGTACCTGGGCCCCGACTTCAGGGTGGTGATCAACGCGCTGTCGTCGGTGACCGACGTCGAGGTGGTCTCCACGCCGCGCCTGCTGGTGCTGGCCAACGAGACCGCCACCCTGCAGGTCGGCGACCAGGTGCCGATCATCACCCAGACCGCCACCGGCGACCAGCAGACCAGCCTGACGGTCAATTCGGTTACCTATCGCGACACCGGCGTGCTGCTGACCGTCACCCCGCGGGTCGGCGAGGGTGGCCGAATCTTCATCGACATCGAGCAGGAAGTCAGTGACGTGTCACAGACCACCACCTCCGAAATCAACTCGCCGACCATCGCCCAGCGCAAGTTTCGCACCCAGATCGCCGTCGACAACGGCCAGGTCATCGCCCTGGGCGGCCTGATCCGCACCACCCGCACCAAGGGCGACTCCGGCGTGCCCTTGCTCAGCGAGATCCCGCTGCTCGGCGGGCTGTTCCGCGAGCGGGCCAATGTGAAGGGCCGCACCGAGCTGGTGGTGTTCCTCAAAGCCACCCTGGTCCGCGACCGGGCCGACGCCGACCGGGTGACCAAGGACATCGCCGCCGGCCTGACCACCCTCGGATTCGGGCGTGACCGCCGCTAAGCGCCGTTTCAGAGGCTTCACCCTGCCCCTGACGCTGGCGCTGGCGTTCGCGATCATGAGCATGGCGGCGGGGCTGACGGGCCTGGTCACCGTCAAGGCCAAGGCGGCGCGCCAGAAGGACGCCGACCTCTTCGCCCTGATCACCCTGGAATCGGCGGTGCAGGCGGGGCTGACCGCCCTGGAGAAGGACGGCGCCCCCCAGGCGCCGCGCTGGGAGCAGACGCAGCGCCTCAACAATCGGAGCGTCGAGCTGACCTTCCTGGCGGTGGCCTACAAGCCGGACGCCCACCAGGACCTCGCCCCCGGCTTGGCCGCCGCCGTCGGACAGCCGGCGCTGCGCGCCCGCCTGGTCCGCGCCCTGGCCAGCCCCGATCCGAAGATCGCTCGGGCCAGCTTCCCACGCTTCGGCGACTTCCTGAAAGCCGTCGAGGCATCGCCCGCCGAGGAGGACTGCCTGCGCGCCCTGCTGACCTTCGGCCGTCAGGCCCCGGAGCCTACGCCCCCGCCGCCAGCCACCGCCCTGACCCCTGAAATCCTGCCGCTGGCGCCCGGCGACGTCGTCGAGGTGCGAGCCGAGGTGCGCAGCGATCGCTACAGCGACATCCTATGGCAACGGGTCCGCTACAGCGGCACGCCGGGCCAGCCCTGGCACATCCACGAGTGGCGCCGCCTGCGCCTGGCCCCCGGCGCCGTGCTTTGCAAACCGCCGCAGCCCTGATCGCAACCGGCTTGGCGCTAGGTGGGGTTGCCGCTTCGTTCGGCCTGGCTTGGCCCGCCTGGCCGAGACTGGCCGGCTCCAAGCCCTCGACCCTGTGGATCGCCGCCGGCCTTGTCCTGGCCTTCGCCGCCCTCGCTCCCTTCGGGCGCTGGTCCCTTCTGCCGGCCGGCGCGGCGCTCGTCTTCCTGGCCCTGACCGACCTGCGCCGCTTTTCCCTGCCCTGGGCGGGACTGACCGCCCTGGCAATGGCGCTGGCCCTCGATCTGTCCCTGCACATCGACCGCGCCCCGGAACGCCTGCTTACCGCCGCCGCCGCCCTGTTGTTCTTTGTCGCCGTCCGACATTGGTCGGGAAAGCCGGCCAAGCTCGGGGCCGGCGATGTGCTGCTGGCCGGCCTCGCCGCCGCCCTGACCGGTTGGCGGCTCGCGCCGCTGGCCCTCGCGCTCGCGGCTCTGGCGCCCTTGGCGCTGCAACAGCTCGCTGGTCGCGCCGGCCCCGTGCCATTCGGCTTCTGGCTGGCGCTGGCCGCCCTGCCGGCCTCCTTCCTCGCGGCCGCCTGAGCGGTAGACAGAGCCGGGAGATCCGCCGCAAGGTCAGGCGTGCCGACGCCCCTCCACTACCATCTGCATCTGCGACCCGACGCGCTCGCCGGGACCTTCACCGGCGAGGTGACGATTGCGCTGGCCCCGGCCTCACCGACCGATGACATCGTCCTCGACTGCCAGGGCCTCGACATCGCCTGCGCCTGGATCGACGCCGCGCCGGCCCTTTGGCGGCTGGCCGATGACCGGCTGATTCTCACGCCGGCCAGACCGCTGGCGGCTACCACCACGGTGCGGATCACCTATGCCGGCCGCCTGTCCGACACCCCGCGCGGCCTCTACCGGGGCGAGGGCTTGATCGCCACCCAGTTCCAGCCCGACCACGCCCGCCGCGCCTTCCCCGGTTTCGACGATCCCGCGTTGCGGACCCCCTTCGAGCTCAGCGTCACCCTGCCGGACGGCCAGAGCGCTGTGTCCAACAGCGCGGTCGCCGCCATCGAGGGCCAGACGATCCGGTTTGCGCCGACGCCGCCCCTGCCGACTCATCTGTTGGCTCTGGTGGTCGGCGCCTTTCGCACGACAACGAAAGGGCCTGCCTCCCTCCACACCCTGGCGCCCGGTCCGAACGACGCCTGGGTGCTGGAGACCGCCGTCGCCGCCCTGGGCTTCTTCGGCGACTGGCTGGGGCGGCCCTATCCATTCGGCAAGCTGGACCTGGTGCTGCTGGCCGAGATCGGGGCCGCCGGGATGGAGAATACCGGGGCCATCTTCCTGCGCGCCGCCGCGGTCGCCAGCCCGGGCCGCGAGGCCGCCACCCTGATCGCCCATGAGGTCGCACACCAGTGGTTCGGCGGCCTCGTCACCCCGTCCGGCTGGGACGAGCTGTGGCTGAACGAGGGTTTCGCCACCTGGCTGGCTCCCAAGGCGGTCGCCGCCATGGCTGCCGATCTGCGCGACGACGCCGCCGAGACCCGGCTGATCCGCGAGGCGCTTCATGCCGACTGGGCCCCCACCGGCCGCCCCCTGCGCCAGGGCGGCGCAAGCTCGGGGGAGATCGCCGAGCTGTTCGATGTCATCGCCTACCGCAAGGGCGCTGGCCTGTTGCGCATGCTGGAGGCGTGGCTGGGCGAAGAGGCGTTCCGACGAGGTCTCGCCCTGTACCTTGAACGCCACGCCATGGGTGTGGCCTGTTCCGCCAACCTCTGGTCCGCCCTGGAAGCCGCATCGGGCCGGCCGGTCGCCGCCGTCGCCGGCCCCTTTGTCGACCAGCCCGGCGCGCCCGCCGTGCGCCTCGCCTGGCGCGGAGAGGCCCTGACCGTCACCCGCGAAGACCAGGGCTCCGGCCCCCTGCCGCTTCGGTTGAAGGTCGGGCTTCAGGATGGCCGGACCGTCGAGACCGAATGTCTGCTCGATGGCAGGGCCCACATCGCTCTACCCGGCCCCATCGCCTGGGCCTTCGCCAACGCCGGTGCTACCGGCTACGTCCGAGCGCTTCCCGCTCCTGCCCGCCCTCCCTTGGCCCTCCTGTCAGATGCGGAAGCCACCGTGGTTCTTGAGGACGCCTGGCTCAGCCTCTGGATCGGCGAAACCGATCTCCTGGTCTACCTTGCGCTGGTCCGCGAGGCAGCAGACGCCGGGCTCGCCCTCGGCACGGCCCGCAACCACCTGCGGGAGATCGGCGATCTCCTGGCCAGCGGAGCCCGCCTTGCCCATTTCGACCGCTGGCGGGCCGACCTATCCGGGCTTGCCGACGCCCCGTCGCCGAGCTTCGATGTCCTGTACGCTCGGCTTGCCACAACGCCGGACCGGGAACAGCTGATCGCCGATCTGTGCGCCATCCGCGAACCGGCCGTTCGGCCGCGCCAGTTGGCTCTGCTCGTCGACCCGGCCCTCTCGGACGCCGAGGCCCAACTGGCCTGCGAGGCCCTGCTCGCAAACACCGCAACCGCGCCAGACACCTGGGCCTGGCTCAAGGCCAACTGGGCCGAGGGCGGCGACCGTCTGGTGGGTTGGGGTGGCCGGGGGGCGGTTGCGGGGCTGGCCGCCCTTTCCGACCGCGCCGTCGCCAGGGACGTTGGCGCCTTCTTCTTGCGCCGTACGCCTCCCGGCGCTGAACGAACCCTGCGGACCTCGCTCGCCCGCATCGCCGGTCGTGCTCACTTTCGAGAGCAATGGCAGGCGCCGATGGACTGTCTCTTGATGCAGACGGCCAGCGGTAGTCCCCCGCCGACGCCGCACCAGACCACCGAGCGTTACCTGCTTGGCCTGCTCGCGGCCGGCTTCGACGGGGCCCTGCTGCAGCGCCGAATACTCGACCAGCTGGGCCAGCCTGCCCCCTCCTGGATGCATACCGCGGAGAATCTTCAGGCGGCGCTGGCCGCTGTCGAACGTCAGGCCATCCAGGCCTGGGGCGGTGCGGCGCCCAACGCCGACGATTTCGCCCAGCGCCTGATCGAAGACCTGAACGCCACCGCCGATCAGTTGGACCGTCTGATCCGCAAACTGGCGGACGGTGACGGTGCGACCTATGCCCAGGCCACGGCGGCCCTGGCCCGCGCCCGCGCCACCCGCGACCGCCGATTCCGCGAAGCGATACTCCTGGCCAGCCTCTCCGGCGACGAGTCCGCCGCCGACTGCCTGCGCGCCGAAAGCCTGGATAAGCCGGCCGCCGACCCCGAGTTGGATCCCTTCGCGAAGACCCCCAACCGCCGCCAACGCCTCGCGCTCAAAACCCTGCTGGCCAGCGCCCCGGCGGACCTCCGCACCCTCGCCGCCGACATTGCCGCCGCCCGGATCAGCTAAAATACCTTGTCCCCTGCCGCGACGGCGCCCTTGAGCAGGAGCCCGCAACGCGCTTCTATTCGCGCCTCAAGTGAACAACGATAACCCGGCGCAGACCGGGGCGGCCGAGGAAACCCCATGCACCCGACCCACTACGCCAAGAGCCACCCCGACCGCGCCGCCTACATCATGGCGGCAAGCGGCGAGACGGTGACCTACAGGCAGCTCGACGAACGCTCCAATCAGGGCGCGCAGCTGTTCCGGTCGCTGGGCCTGGGAGTCGGCGATGTCATCGCCGTCTGTATGGAGAACCACGCCCGCTACTTCGAAATCGCCTGGGCCGGCCAGCGTTCGGGCCTCTACTACACCTGCATCTCGTCCAAGCTGACGGCCAGCGAGATGGAGTACATCCTGCGCGACTGCGGGGCCAAGGTGCTGATCACCTCGGCCGCCATGGGCGATCTGGCCGACGAGGCGGCGCGGCTGGTTCCCGAACTGAAGCTCTACATGGTCGATGGAACGCGCGGCCCCTACGAGAGCTTCGAGGCCGCCCGCGATGCGATGCCGACGACACCGGTGGCCGACGAGACGGCCGGCTCGGATATGCTCTACTCCTCGGGCACCACCGGCCGGCCCAAGGGCGTCAAGCCGGCCCTGACCGGCAACCCCATCGACATGCCCAACCCGCTGTCGATGATGACCCAGGGCCTGTTCGGCTTCCAGGAAGGCTGCATCTACCTGTCGCCGGCTCCGCTGTATCACGCCGCGCCGCTGCGCTGGTGCATGAGCGTCCACAAGCTGGGCGGCACCGTCATCGTCATGGAGAAGTTCGATCCGGAAGCCGCCCTGGCCCTGATCGAGAAATACAGGATCGAGTGCGGCCAGTTCGTGCCGACCCACTTTGTGCGCATGCTGAAGCTGCCCGAAGACGTGCGCGCCAGGTACGACATCTCCAGCATGACCTCGGCCGTCCACGCCGCCGCCCCCTGCCCGGTCCCGGTCAAGGAGCAGATGATCGCCTGGTGGGGCCCGGTGATCCACGAGTACTACGCCGGCACCGAGGGCAACGGTTTCTGCTACATCGGCTCGGCCGACTGGCTGGCCCACAAGGGCTCGGTCGGCAAGGCGGTGCTGGGCGAACTTCGCATCTGCGACGAGGAGGGAAACCCCCTGCCCGTCCGTGCCGAGGGGCAGGTCTATTTCGAGAACGGCCCGCCGATCAACTACCACAACGACCCGGTAAAGACCGCCGAGAGCTACAACCAGCACGGCTGGACCAGCCTGGGCGATGTCGGCTGGATGGACGAGGAGGGCTTTCTCTACCTGACCGACCGCAAGAGCTTCATGATCATCTCCGGCGGGGTGAACATCTATCCGCAGGAGATCGAGAACCTGCTGGTCACCCACCCCAAGGTCACCGATGTGGCCGTGGTGGGCGGGCCGCACGAGGAGATGGGCGAGCAGGTCATCGCCGTCATCCAGCCGGCGACGGGCACGGGCGACGCGGAACTGGCCGCCGAACTGCTGGCCTTCTGCCGCGCCAACCTTTCCCATGTGAAGACGCCGCGCGTCATCGACTTCATGGAAGAACTGCCGCGCCACCCGACCGGCAAGCTCTACAAGCGGCTGATCCGCGACGCCTACTGGGGCAAGACGGACAGCAAGATCGTCTGATCTGTACAGCGGCGTCAATTTGACCGCCTATGCGCGGAATGAGTGGCTTGTTCGAAATTCGTCGTGACACGTGAGGAAGCGCACGCCCTGATCATGGGCGTGCTGTCGCACCCGGAACTGGACCGGATTCAGGGCCTGCCGAACTTCGGCGCCGTCTCGTTGAGGGCCATGGACGGCTGGGCGCCGCATGCCGAGGACAGCCAGTCGATGACCCGCACCCTGCGCGACATCGGCCACTACATGGCTGGCGTCTGGGCCATCCAGCTCAACCAGGCGCCAGGCGGCCTGACCCACGCCTCACTGTCGGAGATCGTCGGCCCGATGGGCATGGGCAGCCGCACGCGGGTGCACACCATGCTGGCTTATCTGCAGTTCATCGGTCTGATCCGCTCTGCCCCGAAGAGCGGTGATGGCCGACTGCGCCACTATGAACCGACCGCCGGCCTGATCACCCTGTTCCGAGCCAGGTTCCGGCGCGAGCTGACCATCCTAGCCGAGCTGGCGCCTGACATGACGCGGACCCTGGCCCGCTGGGACGAGCCGGGCGTCTTCGAGAGCTTCGTCAGCGCCCATGGCCAGTTCATGAACGCCAGTTTCATGACCTATGACGCCGAGGCGTCGAACCTCGATGTCTTTTCCCACCGCAACGCCGGCCTGATCATCCTTGGTCAGGTGGTGACAGCGGCGCACCGGCCGGGCGACGCCTTTCCGCCGCCCGGGCCGGCGGTGCTGAACATCTCCGACATCGCCCGCAAGTCGGGGGTCTCGCGCGCCCACGTGCGGGGGGTCCTGAAGGCCGGCGAGGCCAAGGGCTTCCTGGCGCCCCGGCCGGACGGCGCCACCGCCTTCTCGCCGGAGTTGCGACACAATATTGAACACCTCATGGCCGCGTATACTTTGAGTTTGGGGTGGTGTGCACGAGACGCTATCAGAGTCCGCCCATATTGAGCGGTGTAACTTTTTTGAACGATTTTGCCTTTTCTTGGGAAGCAACCCGGGTAGGTTGCTAGATTGAAGACGTTCATCTGAGTTGATGCGGCGGACTATTTCTCTAGCGGAAAGTGTCGCGCGTCCCGTCGAGTAGAGTTGGATTTCGTGTGAGTGTTGACCTTGGCCGGGAGTCCGCCGGCGACCTGTCCGCGTTGGTATTCGACGTCCTGGCACAGGACAGCCTCGATGCCATGATTGCTCATCCCGAGTTCGGCGCGGTCAGCCTGGTGTTGCTCGACAACTGGGGACCGCACGCCGAGGACGACACCTCGATGACCCGCACCCTGCGTGACGTTGGTCATTACATGGCCGGCATCTGGGCCCTGGCCCTGCACGGTTCCATCGCGGGGCTCAGCCACGCCAGCCTCAGCCAGCTGGTCGAGCCGTTGGGCTTCGGCAGCCGCACCCGGGTCCACGCCATGCTGGTCTATCTGCAGGTCATCGGCCTGGTCAGGCCGACGGCGGCGCATGGCGACAGCCGGCTCAAGCGCTACGCTCCGACGCCGGCCCTGGAGGCGCTGTTCCGATCGCGCTTCCGTCGCGAACTGGGGCTCTGCGCGCGCCTGTTCCCCGAGGTCGAGGCTGTGCTGGCCGGCTGGGACGAACCGGGCGTCTTCGAGGCCTTCATGGGCGCCACCGGCCGGTTCATGGCCGGCAGTTTCCTGGCCTACGACCGCAAGGCCCCGAACCTGGACGGCATCTCCCAGCGCAATGCCGGGCTGACCGTGCTGGGCCAGCTGGTGGTCATGGCCGAGGCCGGCTTCCCCCCGAGAGGCCCGACCCAGGTCAACCTCAGCGAACTGGCCAAGCGCAGCGGCGTCTCGCGCCAGCATGCCCGCAACATCATGAAAGTCGGCGAGAAGGCTGACTTTTGGCGCCCCCAGGCCGACGGCCTTGTGTTCAGCGAGGCCTTCGACCTGCAGATCCGGGTGCTGATGGCGTCCTATATTCTGCACCTGGCCTGGTGCGCCCGCGAGGCCCTGGCCGCCGTCGACCTCCGTCGCAGCGCCGCCTGACGCGGGTGTCGCAACGATCAGGTTTTGTCGTCAATCAAGGCGCCGACGTCGCTGACGCGCGCCTGAATCCTGCGTGCCGCTTCCTCGATCACCCGGACACGGCTGGAATTTAGGTGGGGCCGACCCGCTCTTGCCACCGCCGCCTCCACCGCCGCCGCGGTAGGGCCGTGCAGATCGAGCATGTAGGCGACTTCCTCGGAGACCGCGTTTTCAAAGCGCCGCTTGCGGGTTCGACCGAACATGGCTTCGCCCTCCCTTGGCGAAGCCATTCCTCTAATCAGATCGAGGAAGGCGCGGCAGTGGAAAAAATTGGAACGATCAGCCTTCGTCGATGCTGATCACCCGCCGCACATCATCGCCGATCAGGCCGATGGCCGAGGGGTTGCGCACGCCGGGCAGGGCGACGACGTCGAACAGCTCGCGCACCACCCCTTCGATCCGCACCCATTCGACGGTGTCGCCGCTCTCGGTGTCGATCACCAGGATGCCGCAGCGGGCGACCGCGTCGCGGCTGGCCAGCGCCGCGTCGAGCGGTAGGCCCTGGAAGGTGCGGTTCTCGCGGGCCTGCGACAGGCCCACCAGGGCGTACTTGCCCATGAACGACAGGCCGCGCGCATAGCCGGGGCAGAAGGCCACCGACTTGAAGGCCTTGGTATCGGGATCGATGAAGCCCAGTTCGCCGGCGCCTGAGTTGAGCACCCACAGCTTTCCGTCATGCACCCGCGGCGAGTGGGGCATGGACAGGCCCTCGATGACCCGCTCGTTGGTGGTCACGTCCATGATCATGCCGCCGTCCGAACGCCGGTCGCGCCAGCCGTCCGACACGTCGGAAGCCGAGACCATGGTCACGTAGCGCGGACGGCCGTTTTCCATGGCCAGGCCGTTCATGTGGCAGCGGTCTTCCGGCGCCAGTTTGGTGATGAACGGCGGCTGCCAGAGCGGCTTGAAGCTGTAGCCCTCGCTGATCGTCGCCAGGCAGGAGAACAGGGTGTTCACGAAGACGATATTGCCGTCCGCGTCGAAGGCGATGTCATGGGCGTCAACGTCGCCGGTGATCCAGCTGACGCGCGGGGTGTAGACCGCATCGTGCACGCCGCTCATCTGACCGGGCGGCAGGACGTTGTCGAAGCGGTAGATCTGGTAGTGGGTGGCCAGGGCCAGCTTGCGGGCGTCCGGGCTGGCGGCCAGGCCCATGCAGCGGGCGAAGGTCCGCTCGAACACGGCGATGCGGCCCGGCTCCTTGACCCCGAGCAGGAAGATTTTCCCCGCCTGATAGGTGGTGAAGGCAATCGACGAGCCCATCCGCGCCAGCCAGTCGGGGAATCCCCGCGAGGTGGTCAGGGCGAAGGCTTCCTGAGGCGGAGCAGCGGCGGCGGGCGCGGTTGTGGTATCGGTCATGGCGAACACTTGGCACAGGCCGCACGGCCTGACGAGTGGAAGAATCCAGTCGCATCAAGCCGCCGCCGCCCTGGCGGCCCGTGCCTCCGCCATGTCGGCCATCACCCGGGCGGTGTGCTCGTCCGCGGCGAAGAAGGTTTCCAGGATCAGTTCGGAGAGGGTGACATCGACGGCCGTCCCGAACAGGGTGGTGGTGCTGATGAAGCTCAACGGGCCAGCTTCACTGGCCATGCGCAAGGGAATGGCGACACCGCCATAGTTGGCCCCGTGGGCGCGGCCGACGGCCGCCGGCGGGGCCGGATAGGCTGAGAGCTCGGCCAGCAGCCCGGCCAGCGTCGGATCGGCCGAGATGGCCAGGTCCCGGCGGAGGCGCTCCAGCACATGCGCCCGCCATTCGACCAGGTTGAGAATGCGCGGCGCCAGCCCGCCAGGGTGCAGGCTGGCGCGCAGGACATTGATCGGCGGCGTCAGCAGTTCGGGGGCCAGGCCGGTCATCAGGTCCAGCGCGGCGCGGTTGGCGGCCAGCAGGTTCCAGCCCCGATCGACCGCGAGAGCCGGATGCGGCTCGTGGCCGGCCAGGATCAGATCGACGGCCCGGCGGGCGGCGACCAGGCCCGGATCATCGAGGGACCGCTGCGGGAAGACCGCTGCGAAGCCGGCTGCGGTCAGGAGCTGATTGCGCTCGCGCAGCGGCAGCTCCAGCCGTTCGGCCAGCCGCAGCACCATCTCGCGGCTGGGGCGGGAGCGGCCGGTCTCCAGGAAACTCATATGGCGCGGCGAGATCTCCGCCTCAAGGGCCAGATCCATCTGAGTCATGCGCCGCCGGCCGCGCCAGTCGCGGACGAGGTCGCCGAAGGCCAGCTGCTGGTTTGAATGGGCGTTGGTCATGGACAAGACCCTAACCAGCTTGCCGTCGTCCCTCCATTACCTGCGCCGTAATCGACCGCCCTCCCCGTCTCACCGATGCTTCTGTCCAGAGGCGCAAGCCCGCGCCCAAGGAGAACCGTCATGACCGACGCCACCCAACTGACCGACCGCTACATCGCCAGCTGGAACGCCACCGACCCGGAGGACCGCCGCGACCTGATCGCCGGCGCCTGGACCGAAGGCGGCGCCTATCTCGACCCGGTGATGGCCGGTACCGGCCATGAGGGCATCGAAGTCATGCTGACCGGGGTGCGGGCGCGCTTCCCCGGTTTCAGGCTCAGCCGCACCTCGCCGGTGGACGCCCACAACGACCGCATCCGCTTTTCCTGGGCGCTGGGTCCGGAAGACGGCCCGTCGGTGATCGAGGGGATCGACATCGGCGTGGTGGCCGGCGACGGCCGCCTGGCCTCGATCACCGGCTTCCTCGACAAGGTCCCTTAAGCCATCCGCCAGGCGTCCGGCGCCTTGAGGCCGTTCGTCAGGCGTGGCACACCCTCGAACAACTGTTCAACAAAGGGGTTAGCGCCATGATGGAAGTGGATTTCAAGGACGTCGGAACGCTGGTCGGCCAGGAAGTCGGAGTCAGCGACTGGGTCGAGGTCACGCAGGAAAGGGTCAACCAGTTCGCCGAAGCAACCGGTGACCACCAGTGGATCCACGTCGATGTCGAGCGCGCCACCCGCGAGATCGGCGGCCCGATCGCCCACGGCTACCTGACCCTGTCGCTGATCCCCTTCCTCGGCGCCGGCCTGCTGAAGGTGAACGGCGTCACTCGCGGCATCAACTATGGCTCGGACAAGGTGCGTTTCACCAACATGGTCCGGGTCGGCAAGCGGGTGCGCATGCGCCAGAAGCTGCTGGCCGCCGAGCCCAAGTCGGGCGGCATCCAGATGAAGAACGAATGCACCATCGAAATCGAGGGCGAAGAGCGCCCGGCCTGCGTGGCCGAGACCATCTCGGTGATCTACGGGACCTGATCGGTCCTGAAACTGTTGAAGGCGATCGGCCGTCCCCCGGGGCGGCCGATCTGCTTTTGGCGGGATGCCTCCCCCAGCGGCGGTGGCCGCAGACAGAAGCTGTAGTCGCCGTCGTAGGGCGTCGGATGCCAGGCGGCGGCCATGGCCGGGTCGATGTCCGGCGCGAAGCGGGCGTGGCAATGACCATGCGTGAGCTGCCGCTGGGCGCCGGGCAGCTCGGCCAGGATGGCGTCGAGGGCCGGTGAGACCGTCTGCAGCCGCACCCGAGCCACGCCGAGGCCCTTGGCATTGTCGACCAGGGTGCGAACCAGGGCCGGGACGGCCGCCGCCTCATGCCCGGCCGGTGCGATCAGATCGATGATGTCGAGGCAGGGCCGGTCAATCTCGGTCTGTTTGGCGAAGTAGGCCAGCAGGTAGCCAGCCAGGCGGCCCTCGTGTTCGTAGCCGAGCAGGATGGGACGGCGGGTCAGGTCGGGATCGGCGAGTCGCCAGCGAAGGGTCGCCGCGTCGCGG
The DNA here is from genome assembly GCA_046595895.1 of Caulobacter sp. Lineage (GTDB taxonomy): Bacteria > Pseudomonadota > Alphaproteobacteria > Caulobacterales > Caulobacteraceae > Caulobacter. The sequence goes on from JBKJSF010000170.1 coordinate 51,540, forward strand.
GCCGCCAGCAGCCGGCCGTCCTCCTGCAACCGCGACCACAGGCCGTCGAACCGGCCGTCGACTTCCTGCTCGAACATCACCCGCACGCCCGGTTGCAGACAGGTGATCGTGCCGTGGCGCAGGCGCTCGCTGATGAACCGCTCGCCTCCCGCTCGCACGCCGTCGAAGCCGCGTAGGGTGCTGAGCTTCCAAAGCACCCGCTCGCCGATGACCCCGGGCAGATCGACCCACCAGCTGTACTTCACCGCATGGGTGGCGCTGGGCCAGGCGTCCAGGGCGTAGTGCCGATAGTGTCCGGACGAGACGGCGTTGGCGTTGAACAGATAGATGGCGAAGCGGTGCTGTTGCTCGGCAAGGGCCCGCAGGACCATGCGGCCGGCGCCCTTGGCGCGCGGATGGGCCAGGAAGGTGTGGCCGGTGGCGCCCCGCACCACCTGCGTCCTGAAATGAAACCGTTGCACGAAGTTGCCAAGGAAGGCG